>JAPLAO010000261.1 GCA_026393245.1 Mycobacterium sp.
ATCATCGGCGCGCGCCAGCAATGGCAGATCGCCAACGCCAGGGCGTCCGCGGCATCGGCAGGCGTCGGTTTCTGTTGCAACTGCAGGATCCTGGTCACCATCGCGGTGACCTGCGCCTTGTCGGCGTTGCCGTTTCCGGTGACGGCGGCCTTCACCTCGCTGGGGGTGTGAAAGTGAACGTCGATCCCACGGCGCGCCGCGGCGAGTGCGATCACCCCGCCGGCCTGTGCGGTGCCCATCGCGGTGTTGGCGTTGTGGTTGGCGAACACCCGCTCGATCGCGATCACGTCCGGGCAGTGCGTGTCCAACCAGTGCTCGACGACGTCGCTGATCGCCAGCAGTCGCAGTTGCAGCGGATCACCGGCCGGGGTCCGCACGACGTCGACGTCCAGCGCAGTGACCTGGCGGCCACCGCTGCTCTCGATCACCGAGAGCCCGCACCGGGTCAACCCGGGGTCCACTCCCATCACCCGCACGACACGCCTTTCGCCTACGAACAGTTGTTCGATAGCGTAACGGCTGAGGGTGACGGACCACGCGAAAGACACGCCCGCTCGCGGGACGTGGCGTCAGTCCTCGTCGAGCTGAGCGGCGACGTCGTCGGGGATGTCGATGTTGGTGAAGACATCCTGGACGTCGTCGCTGTCCTCCAGTGCGTCGACCAGTTTGAGCACCTTGCGGGCGGTCTCCAGGTCGACCTCCACGCTCATCGATGGCTGGAAGGTGGCATCGGCGGAGTCGTATTCGATGTCGGCATCCTTCAGTGCCGTTCGCACAGTGATCAGGTCGGTCGGCTCGCAGACCACCTCGAAGCTGTCGCCGAGGTCGTTGACCTCCTCGGCGCCCGCCTCCAGCACCGCCAGCAGGACGTCATCCTCGGATAGTCCGTTCTTGGCCAGCAGGACCACGCCCTTGCGGGAGAACAGATAGGCCACCGAGCCCGGGTCGGCCATGTTTCCGCCGTTGCGGGTCATCGCGACGCGGACTTCGCCGGCGGCCCGGTTGCGGTTGTCGGTCAGGCATTCGATGAGCACCGCGACACCATTGGGGCCGTAACCCTCGTACATGATGGTCTGCCAGTCGGCACCGCCGGCTTCCTCGCCGGCGCCGCGCTTGCGGGCGCGCTCGATGTTGTCATTGGGCACCGAGGTCTTCTTGGCCTTCTGGATGGCGTCCCAGAGGGTGGGGTTACCGTTCGGGTCACCACCGCCGGTGCGGGCCGCGACCTCGATGTTCTTGATCAGCTTGGCGAATTCCTTGCCACGGCGCGCATCCTTGACGGCCTTTTGATGCTTGGTGGTAGCCCACTTGGAATGGCCGCTCATGGTCTCCCGCTCATCTTTCCCGGGTTCTCTTTCCGGCCCGGATCCTGATCTGGTGAGTTTACGTCGGTCCGCGGCGCAGCTATGCCCGGCCGGTAACCATGTCGACGAAAAGCTTGTGCACCCGACGGTCGCCGGTCATCTCGGGGTGGAAGGCGGTGGCGAGCACCGGGCCCTGACGCACCGCGACGATATGGTCGCCGGCGCGCGAGAGAACCTGCACAGCCGGCCCGACCCGTTCGACCCAGGGCGCGCGGATGAACACCGCCCGGACCGGTTCGTCGAGACCGAGGACGTCGATATCGCCTTCGAAGGAGTCGACCTGACGGCCGAAGGCGTTGCGGCGAACCGTCATATCGATGGCGCCCAGTGCCTCCGCCTCCCGGCCGGGCGCGCCCGCGTCGAGGATCTCAGCAGCCAGCAGGATCATTCCGGCGCACGAACCATAGGCTGGCATACCGTCGGCAAGGCGCTGCCGCAGTGGTTCCAGAAGGTCGAACTCGCGCAGCAGCAGGCTGATCGCGGTGGACTCCCCGCCCGGGATGACGAGCGCGTCGACGGCATCGAGTTCGCTGCGACGGCGCACGGTCGACGCCTGCGCCCCGGCCTCGGTCAGTGCGGCGAGGTGCTCGCGGGTGTCACCCTGCAGTGCCAGCACGCCGACGTTCGGGCCGCTCACCCGCCGGGCGGGCGGTAGCCGCGCTTGTAGCGGGTCAACCCCTCCTGCATGACCGCGGCCACCATGTCGCCGCGCTGGTTGAAAATCTTGCCCTGGGTCAACGCCCGGCCGCCACTGGCCGACGGCGACGACTGGTCATACAGCAGCCACTCGTCGGCCCGGAACGGGCGCATGAACCACACCGCGTGATCCAGCGACGCGACCATCAGGTTCGCGCGCTCCCCCGGGTGGGTCGCCTGCGCCGAGCCCAGCAGGGTGAGGTCGCTCATATAGGTCAGCGCACAGATGTGCAGCACCGGGTCGTCGGGCAACGGATCTTTGTGCTTGAACCACACCTGCTGCTGAGAAGCCATGCCGGGCAGCAGTTCGAGTTCATCGCGCGGCACCATTCGGATGTCCCACTCAGCAAACTGTGCGAAACCCGCGTCGTCGAAAACCTTTCCCGAGGAACGGAATCCGGGCGTGCTCTCCGGTGGCGGAGCGAGGGGTATCGCGTCCTGGTGCTCGATACCCTCCTGTTCGGTCTGAAACGAGACGCCCATCGAGAAGATAACCTCGCCGTGCTGCACCGCGGTGACCCGGCGAGTGCAGAAGGATCCGCCGTCGCGCGGCCGATCCACCAGGTAGACGGCGGGCTTGGTGGCATCGCCCGGTCGCAGGAAGTACCCGTGCAGCGAGTGCACTCCGAATTCCGGTTCGACGGTGCGAATCGCCGACACCAACGACTGCCCGAGGATGTGGCCGCCGAAAGTCCTTTGCAGAAAACCGGATTCGGGGCTGAAGACCACACCCCGGTAGATATTGACCTCAAGTTGCTCGAGGTCGAGGATTTCCTCGATCGCCATACTTCTATTTCTGCTTCTGCTCTTCGCGCAAGCGGCTCATCGGTTCACTTCTGCTCTTCGCGCAAGCGGCTACCAGCCGCGCTGGGCGAGCCGATGCGGCGCCGGAATGTCATCGACATTGATGCCGACCATGGCCTCACCCAGCCCGCGCGACACCTTGGCCAACACATCGGGATCGTCATAGAACGTGGTGGCCTTGACAATCGCCGCCGCCCGCGCCGCCGGATCGCCGGACTTGAACACCCCGGAACCCACAAACACCCCGTCCGCGCCGAGTTGCATCATCATCGCCGCATCCGCGGGGGTGGCGATACCGCCGGCGGTGAACAGCGTGACCGGAAGCTTGCCTGCCCGGGCTACCTCCACCACCAAGTCATAGGGCGCCTGCAATTCCTTGGCCGCCACGAATAGTTCGTCCTCCGCCATCGATGACAACCGGCGGATCTCGCCGCCGATGGTGCGCATATGCCCGGTGGCATTGGACACATCGCCGGTGCCGGCCTCACCCTTGGACCGGATCATCGCCGCACCCTCGGAGATCCGCCGCAACGCCTCACCAAGATTGGTGGCACCGCAGACGAACGGCACCGTGAACTTCCACTTATCGATGTGGTGGATGTAATCCGCCGGTGTCAGCACCTCCGACTCATCGACATAATCCACCCCGAGGCTGGCCAAAATCTGCGCCTCCACGAAATGCCCGATCCGCGCCTTCGCCATGACCGGAATGCTGACCGTCGCGATGATGCCCTCGATCAGATCCGGGTCACTCA
>JAPLAO010000363.1 GCA_026393245.1 Mycobacterium sp.
CGATCGGCGATGATGGCATCACCGCCAATGGCGCGCAGTCCGGTCATACAGGCCTCGAACGCGCCGACACCGGGCACCACCAGGCCGTCAGCCGCCAGGGCCGCGGCACGGTCGGACGTCACGGTGACATCAGCGCCGACGCGTTCCAGCGCCCGTTGGGCTGACCGCAGGTTGCCTGATCCGTAATCCAGAACGACGACCGATCGTCGGCTCACAGAACGCCTTTGGTAGACGGCACCCCGGAGACCCGCGGATCAGCCTCCACGGCCTGTCGCAGCGCGCGGGCTACCGCCTTGTACTGCGCCTCGGTGATGTGGTGCGGATCGCGGCCGTACAAAGTCCGCACGTGCAGGGCGATGCGGGCATTGACGGCCAGCGATTCGAAGACGTGCCGGTTGATGACCGTGTGGTACGGCACGCCGGATCCGGCGATGGTGAACTCGGTCAGATAGTCGGGTTCGCCGGTGTGCACGAAGTACGGCCGCCCGGACACGTCGACGGCGGCGTGCGCCAGTGTCTCGTCCATCGGAATGTAGGCGTCGCCGAAGCGGCGGATGCCCGCCTTGTCCCCCAGAGCCTGTCCCAGTGCGGTGCCCAGCACGATCGCGGTGTCCTCGATGGTGTGATGGCCCTCGATCTCGACGTCACCGCGGGCGGTGATGGTCAAATCGAAACTGGCGTGGGTACCCAGCGCGGTGAGCATGTGGTCGAAGAACGGCACACCGGTGTCTATCGATGTCCGGCCGGTGCCGTCGAGATTGAGGTCAACGACGATGTCGGACTCTTTGGTCGTCCGTTCGATCCTGGCTACCCGGGGTGCGGTGGCGGTCATGATGCTCCTAGCGACTGTACCGAGTCGGCGGCAACCTTCTGACTGGCAGCCAGGAAGGCGTCATTCTCGTCCGCGAGTCCGATGGTGACCCGCAGGTAGCCGGGGATGCCGACATCGCGGATGAGGACGTCATCGTCGAGATAGCGCTGCCAGGTGGCCGCCGCATCTCCGAACTCGCCGAACAACACGAAGTTCGCGTCACTGGGGATCACCCGAAAACCCATGGCGTGCAGGGCGGCACAGACCCGTTCGCGCTCTGCGACGAGGGCGGCCACACTGGCCAGCGTCTCGCCGGCGTGGCGCAACGCCGCCCGCGCGGCCACCTGGGAGATGACCGACAGGTGGTACGGCAACCGCACCAGCAGCACAGCGTCGATCACCGCCGGGGCGGCTACCAGATAACCCAGTCGGCCACCGGCGAAGGCGAATGCCTTGCTCATGGTGCGGCTCACGATCAGCCGGGCGGCATATTCATCCAGCAGGGCGATGGCGCTGGGCTGGGCGGAGAACTCGCCGTAAGCCTCGTCGACGATCAGCACGCCGCGGGTCATCGAATCCAGTACCCCGCGCAGATCCGAGGTCGAAATACTCTGTCCGGTTGGGTTATTCGGGCTGGTGAGGAACACCACGTCGGGACTGGCGGACCGGATCGCCGCGACCGCGGCATCCACATCGAGAGCGAAATCAGCCGCGCGGCGTACCTCGATCCACTCGGTCTGGGTGCCGTCGGCGATGATCGGGTGCATCGAGTAGGACGGCACGAAGCCGATTGCGGTGCGGCCGGGGCCCCCGAACGCCTGCAACAGTTGCTGCAGAATCTCGTTGGAACCGTTTGCCGCCCAGACGTTGTCGACACCGATGTCAACGCCGGTGCGCGCGGTGACATACGCCGCCAGATCGCGGCGCAACTCGACCGCGTCGCGGTCCGGGTAGCGGTGCAACTGCGCCGCTGCGGCTTCCACCGACGCGGCGACGTCGTCGATCAGGGCGCGACTCGGCGGGTGCGGATTCTCGTTGGTGTTCAACCGCACCGCCACGTCGAGTTGGGGTGCGCCGTAGGCCGACTTGCCCCGCAGATTGTCGCGCAGTGGTAGATCGTTCAGTGTGATCCGGCCGCCGATTCCGCCCATCACGTCTCAAACCTCCGGCGGACCGCCTCCCCGTGGGCGGGCAGGTTCTCGGCGTTGGCCAGCGTGATGACGTGTCCGGAGACATCTTTGAGTGCCGCCTCGGTGTAGTCGACGACGTGGATACCGCGCAGGAAGGTCTGCACGGATAGTCCACTGGAGTGCCGCGCGCAACCGGCGGTGGGCAGCACATGATTGGAACCCGCGCAGTAGTCGCCGAGGCTCACCGGCGAGTATGGTCCGACGAATACTGCTCCAGCACAACGGATCCGGGCCGCGACACCCGCCGCGTCGGCAGTCTGAATCTCCAGATGCTCAGCGGCGTAGGCGTTGACCACCCGAACCCCGGTGTCGATATCGTCGACCAGGACGATCGCGGACTGCCGTCCGGTCAACGCCTCGGTGACCCGTTCGCGGTGCACGGTGGTGACCAACTGCACGGCCAACTCGGCGTCGGTGGCATCGGCCAGCGCGACGCTATCGGTGACCAGCACACCGGCCGCCATCACGTCGTGCTCGGCCTGGCTGATCAGGTCTGCTGCCACATGCACCGGGTCCGCGGTGTAGTCGGCCAGGATTGCGATCTCGGTCGGCCCGGCCTCGGAGTCGATGCCGACCTGCGAGCGGCAGATCCGCTTGGCCGCGGTGACGTAGATATTGCCCGGTCCGGTGATCATGTCGACCGGAGCCAGCTCGGCCCCGTCGGTATCGGTGCCACCGAAGGCCAATAGTGCCACCGCCTGCGCACCGCCGACCGCCCACACCTCGTCGACGCCCAGCATCCGGGCGGCGGCCAAAATGGTGGGGTGCGGCAGTCCGCCGAAGGCTGCCTGCGGCGGACTGGCGACCACCAGCGACTCCACGCCCGCGGCCTGGGCCGGCACCACGTTCATCACCACACTCGACGGGTAGACGGCCGTGCCGCCGGGGACGTAGAGGCCGACGCGCTCCACCGGCACCCAGCGTTCGGTCACCGAGGCACCCGTCCCGAGCACCGTGGTGGTGTCGGTGCGGCGTTGATCGGCATGCACGGCCCGGGTGCGCTCGATGGCCACCTCGAGGGCGGCCCGGATATCGGGATCCAGACGGCTCAGCGCGGCGTCGAGTTCGGCAACCGGCACCCGCACCGCCTCGGGGCGCACGCCGTCAAACTTTTCGCCGTATTCCAATGCCGCGATCGCGCCACGTGCGGCCACATCGTCAACGATGGGCCGGACCGTCGGCACCACGGAGTCGACGTCAACCCCGCCCCTGGGCAGTGCGGTGCGCAACTGGGCGGCGGTCAGCGTCCGGCCGCGCAGGTCGATCCGGGTCATGGCGAAGGC
>JAPLAO010000084.1 GCA_026393245.1 Mycobacterium sp.
CCAACAAGTCCAGGAGGACACAGAAGTGGCGAAGGCGAAGTTCGAGCGGACGAAGCCGCACGTCAACATCGGGACCATCGGTCACGTTGACCACGGCAAAACCACGCTAACCGCGGCTATCACCAAGGTTCTGCACGACAAATTCCCGACGTTGAACGAGTCGCGGGCATTCGACCAGATCGACAATGCGCCCGAAGAGCGTCAGCGCGGTATCACCATCAACATCTCCCACGTGGAGTACCAGACCGAGAAGCGTCACTACGCGCACGTCGACGCCCCCGGCCATGCTGACTACATCAAGAACATGATCACCGGTGCCGCCCAGATGGATGGCGCGATCCTGGTGGTTGCCGCTACCGACGGCCCGATGCCGCAGACGCGCGAGCACGTGCTGCTGGCTCGTCAGGTCGGTGTGCCTTACATCCTGGTGGCGCTGAACAAGGCCGACATGGTCGACGACGAGGAACTGCTCGAGCTTGTCGAACTGGAGGTCCGCGAGTTGCTGGCCGCCCAGGAGTTCGACGAGGACGCCCCGGTGATCCGGGTGTCGGCGCTCAAGGCCCTTGAGGGTGACCCGCAGTGGGTCAAGAGCGTCGAAGACCTCATGGACGCTGTCGACGAGTCCGTCCCGGACCCGGTCCGCGACACCGAGAAGCCGTTCCTGATGCCCGTTGAGGACGTCTTCACGATCACCGGCCGCGGCACCGTGGTGACCGGTCGCGTGGAGCGTGGCGTGATCAACGTCAACGAGGAAGTGGAGATCGTCGGCATCAAGCTGACGACCACCAAGACCACGGTGACCGGTGTGGAGATGTTCCGCAAGCTGCTCGACCAGGGTCAGGCCGGCGATAACGTCGGTCTGCTGGTCCGCGGCATCAAGCGCGAGGACGTCGAGCGCGGTCAGGTTGTCGTCAAGCCGGGCACCACCACGCCGCACACGGAGTTCGACGGCAGTGTCTACATCCTTAGCAAGGACGAGGGCGGACGGCACACGCCGTTCTTCAACAACTATCGTCCGCAGTTCTACTTCCGTACGACCGACGTGACCGGAGTGGTCACACTGCCGGAGGGTACGGAGATGGTCATGCCGGGCGACAACACCGATATCTCGGTGAAGTTGATCCAGCCGGTCGCCATGGACGAGGGCCTGCGTTTCGCTATCCGCGAAGGCGGCCGTACCGTCGGCGCCGGACGCGTCACGAAGATCACCAAGTGATCTGACCTGCAACGAAGCGGCGCCCGTCAGAAATGACGGGCGCCGCTTCCGTTTGCCAGCGTGCTAAAATCGGGCTACACGCGGCGCCCGAATGACGGGTTTATCGCCCGCGGTTGGGAGACGGACTCGTGGAACCTAATGTGACGAAATCGCGGCGTCGCACGCTGGTCACTGCCGGCACCGCGGCGTCCCTGGTGGTTTCTCTCGTTGGCGGGACGTTATCCCTGCTGTTCTCCGGCGGACCTGAGCCGACCACAACCGCGCTGAAGCCACTCCAACCGCCCGTCTCGGCCCCGGCCCCTGCCATCGAACCAGAGTCTGCTCCATCGACGGGTGGCCTGTCGATGTTCGGTCTCGGCGACAGTTCGGTGAGCAATATGGCCGACAGTGGCAGTTCGGCGAGTAGCACGGCGGGTGCCTCGAGCGGTATCGCTGGGTCCGGGTTCACCCCGAACGCATCCACGGCGCTGCCCCCATTGCAATCGCCCCAACTGCCGGACGCGTCTGCAATGCCGGCGCTCCCGGCCTTCGACTGGGACGCTCTGTTAGCCCCGTTGGTTGCTGCACAGGCCAACGCCCAGGCGGCCAATGTGGCGGGATCCATCATCGGCGGTTCGGTAGGCATCGCGAACTCCGTCGCCCTAGTACTGGGTGACCTCATTCTGTTCGCGGCGTATACGAGCAACGGGCAGCCCTTGCTCGCAGCACTGGAGAACACTCTGGCTGCGCCGGCCGCTGCCGCGGCGGCCGGATCCGCACTTGTGGCTAATATGCCGCCGTTGCCGGCCCTGCCCGATCTGAGCGGATTGACTGCTGCTTTCGCCGCCGCTGCCGGCACACCGCCGCTCGGCGTGCCGGCACCTCCTGCATTGCCGCCGATGCCGACTCCGGAGCAGCTCGCCGCAAGCGTGGCCGGGCTCAGCGCCCTCGGTGCGCTGCCTGGGCTGCCGCCGCTTGCGCTGCCCGAGCTGCCGGGAATGCCGCAGCTGCCGCGGCCCGAGGAAGTAGTCGGCGGAGTCGTGGGCGGCGCCGTGGCGATTGGAGTGGGTGCGGTCATCCTTGGCACGCTCTTTCCACCACCGAGCATCACCCGGATGCTGGGGATGCCGTTCTGAGCGTGCCGGTTTGCCGGTCGTCGCCCGCACACTGAAACACGTTCCAGTTTTCTTGCTAGCCTGACCCGGGGCTTGACGAGAGGACTGTTGATGGGCGATCTTGAGGGGCGCGTTGCATTCGTCACCGGAGCCGCGCGCGGTCAGGGCCGCGCCTATGCGGTGCGACTGGCCCGCGAGGGCGCCGACGTGATCGTCAGCGATATCTGCGCGCCGGTCTCGGACACGATTCCCTATGTCGCATCTACATCAGAAGATCTGGCCGAGACCGTGCGACTCATTGAGTCCGAGGGCCGCAAGGCGTTGGCCCGGGAGGTCGATATTCGCGACGACGCCGCGGTGCGAGCGCTGGTTGCCGACGGCATCGAGCAGTTCGGCCGGCTCGACGTTCTGGTTGCCAACGCCGGGGTGCTGAGTTGGGGCCGACTCTGGGAGCTCACCGACGAACAGTGGAACGCCGTTATCGACGTCAATCTGACCGGTACCTGGCGCACCCTTCGGGCGGTCATCCCGGCAATGATCGATGCGGGCAACGGCGGCTCGATCATCATCGTCAGTTCCTCCGGCGGAGTGAAGGCCACGCCTGGAAACGGTCACTACGCGGCCTCCAAGCACGGACTCACCTCGTTGACCAACACCCTCGCACTGGAGTTGGGTGAGTACAGCATTCGGGTCAACTCCATCCACCCGTACTCGATCGCCACGCCGATGATCGAGAACGACGCGATGATGCAGATCCTCGGCTCGCACCCGAGTTACCTCAACAGTTTCGCCCCGATGCCGTATCAGCCACCGACAAAGGGATCGAGGGCCAAGCGCAATGACTTCATGACGGCCGAGGAAGCCGCCGAGGTGGTGGTCTGGCTTGCCGGGGACAACTCTTCGGTGTTGTCGGGCTCGCAGATCTCCGTGGACCGCGGGGTCATGAAGTACTGAGCGTCATGAAGTACTGAGCGTTATGCACTTCTGGGCGTTATGCACTTCTGGGCGTTATGAAGTACTGGGCGTGATGAACTTCTGGGCGGGATGAAGTACTAGCCGGGCAGTACGAGAACCGGAACCGGGCTGTGTCGCATGATCTTTGCGCCCCGCGATCCCAGGAACACCCGCGCTATGTCACCGCGCGGAGAGGTTCCCAACGCCAGCACCTCGCCGTCGTGCCACTCGGCGTCGTCGAGGGCCTGATCCCAGCCGTTGCCGCTCA
>JAPLAO010000019.1 GCA_026393245.1 Mycobacterium sp.
CCACCACTGAGGCCGCGGTGGTGATCGCGACGGTTCGGATCACCGCGGGATCCACCAGTCGGCCGCCCGGCGGCCGCAGGGATCGCCGCAGCAGCAGGTGGCCCAGCACCGCACCGGCGACGAAGCCGAGTCCGTTAGCGGCGCCCAGATAGGCGGCGACCAACTCGGGGTCGTCGGTCAGTTGCGGGGCGAGGATGGACAGTGCGACCTTCACCACGGTGATCGCGATGATGATCAGGATGGGAGTCCACGGTTCATCCCGCGCGTAGAACACCCGCAGTTGCAGCAGCACCAGCGCGTAGGGGATAAGGGTGAACGCTGACATCGCGATTGCGATGCCGAGGTAATTGGCGTCGACTTCGCCGAACTTGCCGTAGGCGAAGAGTGCGCTGCCGATGGCCGGGCCGCTGATGGTCATGAATGCGACCACCGGGATCAGCGTCAGCAATGTCAGCCGGGTGGCCAGCGACAGATCGGCGAGGACGGCCGGAACGTCATCGGCGGCGGCACTGCGGCTCAATCGCGGCATCACCACCGTCAGGATGGTCACACCGATGATCCCGAAGGGCAGCTGCAGCACCAGCCAGGCGTAGTTGTAGATTGCCGGGCCGGCCGCGGCCGCGGTACTGGCGATCCGGTTGCCCACCACCAGTCCGACCTGGCTGATCACCACATACAGCAGCATCGCCGTAGCCATCGTGCCAAATCGTTTCAACCTGTCGTCGATTCCCCACAGTGGCCGAAGGCTGATGCGCTCAGAACGGATAGCGACCAGCAGCACGACGGCCTGCGCGAAGACGCCGAGCGTCGTTCCGACACCGAGAACCAGAAGTTTGGCGTTGCCCATACTCACCGGATCCACCGAAAGTTGGCCGGGCACAAGCAGATACAGGCCCAAGGTGGCGATGGCAACGACATTATTGACTACCGGTGCCCAGGCAGGCGGCCCGAACACGTTGCGGTTATTGAGGATCGCCATGAAGACCGAGGACAGTCCGTAGCAGATCACCTGGGGCAGCAGCAGATAGGCGAATGCGATGGTCAGCGGTTGGTTGACTTTGGGATCCGTGCCCAGCATCAGTCGAACCAGGAGGGGCGCCGCGGCCACCGCCAAGACGGTGGCGACCGCTAACACAGTGGTGGCCAGCGTGACCAGCCGCCGGACGAAGGCTTCGCCGCCGTCGGGATCGTCTCGCTCGGCGCGGGCCAGCACCGGCACGAAGATCGCGGTGAACGTGGCCTCCAACACCAGTGCCGCAATCAGATTGGGGAGTTGGTTGGCCACGGTGAATGCACTCGACAGGGCCGCGCCGAGGATCGCGGCCAGCAACACGATGCGGATGAAGCCGGTGATCCGGCTGACCAGTGTTGCAAGCGCCATTCCCCACGAGCGGGACACCACCGCGGCGTCGGACAGTTCCTCACGGCGCGCTTGCGGCGAGGTCATTCGTCGCCTCCGGCGGGATACCGCGGACGGTCCATGTCGGCCCGGTCGGGCTGGCCGCGGAAGCGGTGGTAAAGCCGCCGCCCCACCAGGAACGCCAGCACGGATCCTCCGGTCAGGGTGATCGTGGTCAGCAGCTTGCCGTAGGCGTTTGCGTGCACGGAC
>JAPLAO010000179.1 GCA_026393245.1 Mycobacterium sp.
CAACACGGTGGTGTGGAAACCGGCGAGTGCGGTCCCCCTGTTGGCACTGCGGCTGGCCGAAGCGCTGACCACCGCGGGCTTGCCGCCCGGCGTGCTCAACCTGCTGATCGGCAACTCCGCTGCCGGCGACGCCCTGGTCAACCACGCCGGCATTGACGCCATCACCTTCACCGGCTCGACCGGCGTGGGAAGGCGGATCGCCGGAGCGGCAGCGGCCCGCGGCGTGCCGGTCCAGGCCGAGATGGGCGGGAAGAACGCCGCTGTCGTCCTTGACGACGCCGACTTCGATCTCGCTGTCGAGCAGGTGATGCTGGGTGCATTCCGCTCAACCGGCCAGAAGTGCACGGCGACGTCACGATTGGTTCTCACGGCGGGAATCGCCGACCGATTCCTGGAGGCGCTGAGCGCGAAGGCCGACGCCCTGGTGGTCGGCGACCCCAGCGTCGATGCGACCCAGATGGGCCCGGTCGTCAGCCGCGCGGCTCAGACCGACATCACCGGCGGCATCGACACTGCGCGGGCGCAGGGGGCATCGGTGTTGGCCGGCGGTGGTGGATACGACGACGGCCCGCTGACGGACGGTCACTTCGTGGCGCCGACCATCGTGGAGTTGACCACGCCTGCCGACATCTGGACCGAGGAACTATTCGGGCCGGTACTCGCGGTTCGACGGGCCGACAGCGCAGACGAGGCCTTCGCTCTGGCCAACGACAGCGAATTCGGTTTGTCCGCAGCGGTTTTCACCCAGGATCTGACCCGTGCGCTGCAGGCCATCGACCGTGTGGATGTCGGGGTGCTGCACATCAACTCCGAGTCCGCCGGGGCCGACCCGCACGTGCCGTTCGGCGGCGCCAAGCGCAGTGGGCTGGGCCCCAAGGAGCAGGGCGGCGCGGCGCGGGAGTTCTTCACCCACACCACCACGGTGTACCTCCGTGGCGGAACCCCGAAGACCTGAGGTAGCGCGGCGAACCCGATGCGCACATAGACTTGGCGCCGTGAAAGTGGTCGCCATCCACATTGCGCCCGGCAGTCGGATCCCGACGCATTCGGTCGACGCCGTCGACGCTGAAGCCGGTCGGGGTCTGGTCGGGGACCGCTATCACGGTGCCCGGCGGCGTCAGGTCACCCTGCAGTCTCAGGAGGAACTGGACCAGGCCGCCGATGATCTCGGCCACGCATTCGAGGCCCACGCGACCCGGCGCAATATCACCGTCGACGCCGGGGTTATTCCGGCCAAGCCCGGTACCCGGCTAAGGATCGGTGACGTCGACTTCGAAGTGGTGCGCGATGCCGCACCCTGCCGTCTGCTCGATGACTGGATCAGGCCGGGTGCGATGGCGGCGTTGCGAGGCAGGGCGGGGTCGGCCCTGCGGGTTCTGAGTTCGGGCACGATCCGGGTGGGCGACAGCGTTGCGATCGACAGCACGGAGATCGCCGCTCCGTGACACCCGTACTGCTCGGGTTCGTCACCGGCGTGAGCCTGATCGTGGCGATCGGCGCGCAGAATGCATTCGTGCTCCGGCAGGGCATCCGCAACGAGCATGTGCTTCCGGTGGTAATCCTCTGTGCCGTATCGGATCTGGTGCTGATCGTCGCGGGCGTTGCGGGCGTGGGGGCTCTGGTCACTGCGCATCCGCAACTCATGACGATCGCCCGCTACGGCGGCGCGGCATTCCTTCTGATATACGGATTGCTGGCCGCACGGCGCGCGATTCGCCCGGCAACGATGACACCCGGCGACGCGGGCCCAGCACGGCTATCGGCGGTACTGCTAACCTGCCTGGCGCTGACGTTTCTTAACCCGTACGTGTACCTCGACACCGTGGTACTGCTCGGAACGCTGGCCAGCCAGCAGGGCGAAGGCCGGTGGCGCTTCGGTGCCGGTGCGGCCTTGGCAAGCCTGGTCTGGTTCTTCAGCCTCGGCTTCGGTGCCCGCCGGCTTGCCGGGTTATTCGCCCAACCGGTGACGTGGCGAATTTCCGACGGTGTGATCGCACTGACGATGATCGCCCTGAGCGTTTCGCTGGCGCTGACCTGACCGTGCTTGGATAGGCAGCATGAGCACAGACGTCGACATCACGGGACCCGAAGCACCGGGATTCGCGCGCGTCGGCAGCGCCTACTACCCGATCCTGGTTGCCGTCTTCACCGCGCTGGTGATCATCTCCAACGTCAACGCAACCAAGGGAGTTGCATTCGGACCGATCATCACCGACGGCGGATTCTTCCTATTCCCGCTCACCTACATCATCGGCGACGTACTTGCCGAGGTGTATGGCTTCAAAGCCACCCGCCGAGCGATCCTGCTCGGTTTTGCCATGAATGCCCTTGCCGCTCTTGCGTTCTGGCTCACGGTGTACCTTCCGGCTGCCGACTTCTACCCTAATCAGGAGCACTTCGCCAACGTCGTCGGTGCCTACACCCAATTGATCATCGCCGGCTTGGCCGGATTCATCGTCGGGCAGACCATCAACGCCTGGACCGTCGTGAAGATCAAGGAGCGCACCAGGGAGAAGCACCTGTGGGCCCGGCTGGTCGGTTCGACCTTCGCCGGCCAACTCGGCGACACGCTGGTGTTCTGTGCGATCGCTGCGTCCGCGATCGGCATCACCACCTTCGCCGACTTTGCCACCTATGCCGCTCTCGGCTGGATCTACAAGACGGCCGTCGAAGTCGTGCTGTTGCCGGTCACCTACCGGGTGATCGCCTACATCAAGCGCCACGAGCCCACCTATACCGCGCTGGTGTGATGACCGCGCCGACGATCCGCGATTACGGTGACCGGGCGCTGCTGCTCGAATGTGGTTCCACCGAGGAGGTTCTCGCCGTCGCCGGTGCGCTGCGCGCTGCCGAGCTACCCGGGGTCACCGACATCGTCCCCGGCGTACGCACCGTGCTGGTGGCGCTGAGCGAACCGACACACCAGGCGCCCACCCGGACTCGGTTGGCTGACATCGAGGTGAGCGCCGCGGCCACGTCGGTGCGCCCGGATGATGCCGACGTCGTGATCGACGTGGTCTACGACGGCGCCGATCTCGCTGCTGTTGCGGCACTTGCGGGAATGGACACCGACGGTGTGGTGGCGGCCCATACCGGCACGCTGTGGCGGGTCGGATTCGGTGGTTTCGCACCGGGTTTCGCCTACCTCGTCGACGGCGATCCCGTGCTGTCCGTTCCACGGCGTGCCGAGCCGCGCACCCGGGTGCCGGCCGGATCAGTGGCGTTGGCCGGTGAGTTCAGCGGTGTCTATCCCCGCGAATCGCCGGGCGGCTGGCAACTCATCGGTCACACCGATGCCGTGCTGTGGGATGTCGACCGGACTTCGCCCGCGCTGCTCACCCCGGGCATGTGGGTGCGGTTCCGCGCGGTGGACGCGCGGTGATCACCCTGGAGGTCCTGCACACCGGACCGCTCGCGCTCGTCGAGGACCTCGGCCGGCCCGGACTCGCCCACATCGGCGTCACCCGGTCCGGCGCGGCCGATCGGCGCTCACACCGATTGGCTAACCGGTTGCTCGCCAACCCCGACGACCGGGCGACC
>JAPLAO010000215.1 GCA_026393245.1 Mycobacterium sp.
CAGCAGAGCATCCTTGGCGGACTCCCCTGCCTGCTTGACGAACTCGTTGTCCTTGGTGCCGTCGGCGCTGACGAACGTTCCGGTGAAGCCCGCGTCGCGCAACTGCTGCACGAACGGGGCCGCCTCGGCGTAGTAACCGCTGTAGAACACTGCGTCCGGTGACTGGCCCCTGATCTGGGTCACCGCGGCTGAGAAGTCCTTGTCGCCCTTCTTCACCGAGATATTGCACGCCTCGTCGGCCACCGGGCCGAGGGTGTCGCGCACAGCCTTGGCCAATCCGGTGCCGTAGTCAGTGCTGTCATCGACGACGCAGATCATCTTGTCCCCAAGAGTGTTCTTGAGGTAGTTGGCGACGGACGGCCCCTGAACTCCGTCGTTGGCCAGGCCCCGCAGGAACGTCTTCCACCCCTGATCGGACAATGTCACGTTGGTGGCCGATGCGGTGGCAGACACAAGACCGGCCTGATCGAACACGCCACCCGTGGCCTTGGTCTCGCCGGAGAACGCCGGCCCGATCAGGCCGATGATCGCCGCATCACCGACGATCTGCGGCGCGATGGCGGTGGCCTTTTGCGGATCACCCTCGGTGTCGAATGACTTCAGTTCGATCTGACAGCCCGGGTTGGCGGCGTTGTGCTTATCGAGGGCCAGTTGCACGCCGTTCTTGATGTTGATGCCGAGCGCGGCGTCGGGTCCGTTGAGAGCACCCGCCATGGCGATCGTCACCGGCGCACAGGTGGCCTTGCCGTCACCGGCCGGATCCACCGGAGCGGCCGCGGCATCCGCTTTGACCTCCGCGCCGTTCTTGTCGATCTGAACCTGCTCGACGATCTTCAAATCGGTGGGCGCCACGGTGGCCGCCGAAGCGGATGAGCCGCCTGTGGCCGAGTCACTGCTGGGTGCTTTCTGGCTACACCCGGCAATGCCCAGCATCACCAGGGCGGCCGTGCCGATTGCGATCGCATTCCGTGTCGTCTGAGCAGTCGTCTGAGCGCGCACGTTGTACCTCCGGGTCACTGGTTCTCACCTGAACGGGTTCTCACCTGAGCATCGGCCACGCAGTCCGCTGACAGATTCGCGTCGACGCTTTCGCTAAAAGATAACCAACATCAGGCCAAATCGCGCGTGATCGGGTCGTCGAGCGTTTCCAGCACCACCTCGGCCACCCGTTTCATACTGGTACGTCGGTCCATGGCGGCCCGCTGCATCCAGGCGAACGCCTCGGGTTCGGTCATCGCGTGTCGGGCCTGCAGCAGGCCTTTGGCCCGCTCCACCAATTTGCGGGTTTCCAGCCGTTCGCCTAGGTCGGCGACCTCGCGCTCCAATTCGGCGATCTCGCGGAACCGGCTCATCGCGACTTCGATCGCCGGCATCAGATCACTGATCGAGAAGGGTTTGACCAGGTAGGCCATCGTGCCGGCGTCGCGGGCCTTCTCGACCAGGTCGCGCTGGCTGAACGCGGTCAACAGCACCACCGGAGCGATTCGTTTGGCGGCGATCTCGGCGGCCGCATCGATGCCGTCGCGCCGCGGCATCTTGACGTCCATGATCACCAGATCCGGCCGCAGCCTCTCGGCAAGGTCGACGGCCTCCTGACCGTCACCGGCCTCGCCGACCACGTCGTAACCTTCGTCGCGCAGCATCTCGGCCAGGTCCAGCCGGATCAGCGCCTCGTCCTCGGCGATCAGCACCCGGCGCGGGGTCTCGTTGGCGGGGTCGGTGTCATGCGCGGCCATGTCGGTCATTGTGTCGCGGAGCACGCCCGAGTGCGAGCCCTTGACCCGTGGTCGCAGTGCCCGCCGCCACGGGTAGGTGCCATCCACTATCGTGGGACACCGCTGTCGCGAGCCGCCCTCGTATCCCAACTGGCAGAGGAAACGGATTCAAAACCCGTGCAGTGTGAGTTCGAATCTCACCGAGGGCACCAGTGGTGAATTTCGGCCGAAAACGACGTATTGCTGGCTTAACGGTTCGCACGGAGCCGTCCCAGCAAACACGGCAGTCGCGGGTTGCACGTGAATTCGGCAGCAGCACTACCGAGTTCGCCGGTAGTGAGTTACTCTTCGCGGCGTGGAACGTCGAGCGATAGCCGCCAAAATAGGGCAAGCCGAGAAGTTCTGCGGCGAACTGAATGCGCATATAACGCAATTGGAAGAGCAAGCCGGCAAGTTCAAAGCGCAGATGGCCCGATATACCTCCATCGGTCAACACAATCAGGTCAAGCGGTTACAGAACCAGTTACGCATGCTCACTCTGGAGCGGCGGCATGTCGTCAACATGCTGGCCTCCCTGGGCCATGGCTACCCGTGCGCGCATGCTGACGCCGGAGACACCGGCGCACAGCCTCAGTTACTGGCGCACTCCACGACCGCGTAGGGCCCCACTGAAATCTGCTGGTCGATCTCCTTGCCGCCAGCAACAACCCGGCAGGCGATCAAGCCCGACCCGGCATACTGCGCCCTGACCACTGCGGTGAATCCCGCGTCCGCTGAAAGCCTGCTAGGTTCGCCCGCTCTCAGCGAGTTCTCGGATGCCCGCCACGGTGGCCTGCATCCCGGCCTCCCACTGCGCGAGTCGCCGTGCGACGATCTCGTCAGCGCGGTCAGGTTCGCGTTCGATCAGCATCGTCACACCGGATCGACCGGGACCGAGCCGCGCGGTGTAGTGCAGCCGGGTGCCCTGCGGGATCGGATCAGTCGCGAATTGCCACGTCGCAGCGCACATCTCGGGATCACCGACCGCCCAGCCAAACACCCGCGGTGGTTCGAACTCGACGATATGCGATGTCGTCGTCCACTCCCCGATGGCCGGGTGGCGGTTGGTACCCAGAAACTGCGCCCCGAGTGCGGGAGCGTCGAAACCCTCAGCCCATTGCGCATGCTGAAGTTCGGTGCTGAACCGCGGCAACAGGGTGACATCGCTGATCAGTTCCCACACCCGTTCCAGTGGTGCGGCGATATCGATACTGACGGCAGTCGCGCGACGGGTCACGGGGGAAATATAGACCCGCTCAGATCAACTGCGGAAGCATCAGCATCCGGATAGTGGTGGTGAACAGCAGCAGCAGTGCGGTCAGTATCAGCGCCACCTGAATCTTCGGTGCGGAGAACTTGGTCGCAACGCTGGCAAAGAACAGCACCAGGGCGAACAACACCGCGAGCATCACGTGCCGGGTGGCCGTATTGCTGGCCTTATCGGCATCGGCCAGACTCGCCTCCGCCTTCCTCGAGAACTCATCAGCCTGTACCTGGGCCGGCACCACGTAGGCCGGCAGCGACAGCGGGGTTCCATCCGGAACCTGGGCGGGGTTGCCGTCGGCGTCCACCGGAACCGTCCCCAGCCACTGCTTCTGCACCACGTCCAGGGCCGGGGAGAATCGATCACGCAGGAAGCCCGCCCGCAACTTCTGCTTCGCGGCAGTCGCCTCCACCCAGGCGATCCACATCTGAGAGTCGACGACCGACTGGCTGGCGGCCTCCGATGACGCCCGGTTGGCGTCACTGCGCTGAATCGCCGACAGCGATTGGGCGTCGGACTGTGCATTGGCCCACTGACTTGCCTGAAACGACGCCCAGGTGGTGGCGACGGCGGCGATGGCCAGGATGATCGCCGTCCAGGAGTCCAGGATGCGTTGCCGTCGCTCCCAAGGGCCCTCGGGTGCGTCGTGGGCGATCTCGGTGCCCAGCAGGTCGGTGCCCACTACTTCGTCGACGAGGTTGTCGACCCTCTCAAGCACGCTGTCGTCGTCGGCGTTCCCCACGAAAGCATTGTGCCTCAGGTGATGTCGATCAGACCGGAGCGGCCACGGCGGGATACGCTTGCCCGGTGAGGTCCGAGCGGAAACGCAGTGGACGAATATTGCCGGAACTGCCCTTCCGGCGGTCAGACTGTGAGCGCCTGCAACGCCGCCCACCGGCGCGCAACCAGCACTGGGCCGACTCCGTCACCCGGGGGCAGCGGATCCTGAATTTCGCCACCTGGATCGCCGCATTCGTCACCGCCGCACTGGGCGTCCTGCAGACGATCACCGGCAGCGGTGTGTTGTACATCGGCGTGATCAACCTTGGCGTGGCCGCGATATTCCTGGCTATCCCACTGCTGCACCGGTTCGGCAATATCATCGCCGCACTGGTTTTCGTCACCATCGCCTACGCCTCGCTGACCTTCGTGGGCTCCCAGGTCGGCACCGACTCCGGTGTGCAGTTCTACTACCTGGTTTCGGCGTCGCTGGCCGTGCTGGTGCTCGGTACCGAGCATGTGAAGCTGGCGAGCACGGTGGTGGCGATCGGCGCGGGCCTCTGTGTCGCTCTGCAGTTCCTGGTCCCGCCCGACACCGGCATCCAGCCGCGATGGGCGCTGAACGCCGGATTCGTACTGGCCACCGTCGCAGCCTGCGTGATGATGTTCGCCACCGTCTGGTACGCCATGCGCGAGGCGTCGCGGGCCGAGGCAGCCATGGAGGTGGAGTACAACCGCTCCGAGGCACTGCTGGCCAATATCCTTCCCGCCAGTGTCGCCGCGAAACTCAAGGATCCGGCGCACGGGGTGATCGCCGACCGCTACGACGACGCCTCGATCCTGTTCGCCGATATCGCCGGATTCACCGAGCGAGCCAGCGACATCCCGCCCACCGAACTGGTGCGATTCCTGGACCGGCTCTACACCACCTTCGACCGACTGGTGGACCGGCACGGCCTGGAGAAGATCAAGACCACCGGCGACTCCTACATGGTGGTCAGCGGCGTACCGACACCGCGGCCGGACCATGTCGAGGCGATCGCCGGGCTGGCACTGGACATGTCCCGCGCCGTCGCTGATCTGCGCGATCCCCGGGGCAACCCGGTACCGCTGCGGATGGGCATCGCCGCCGGGCCCGTGGTGGCCGGCGTGGTGGGTGCCCGACGGTTCTTCTACGACGTCTGGGGCGACGCCGTCAACGTCGCGTCGAGGATGGAATCCACTGATCTGGAGGGCCGAATTCAGGTGCCGCAGAACGTTTTCGAGCGTCTGCAGCACGCCTTCGTGCTCGAGGAACGGGGCGAAATCGACATTAAGGGTAAGGGCATCATGCGGACCTGGTACCTGATCGACCGCAAGCCGGTAGCGCCGACCGTCCGCGACGATTCCGAAACGATTTCCGATCCGGCTGCGCGCATTGAGAGCCGAAGCGGCTAGCGCCCGTTACATCACTTTCGACAGGAACGCCCTGGTCCGGTCGTGCTGTGGGTTGCTCAGCACGTCCCGGGGCGGGCCGCTCTCGACGATGACACCGCCGTCCATGAACACCAGTTCGTCGGCGACCTCACGGGCGAACCCCATCTCGTGGGTCACTACGATCATCGTCATTCCGGCACCGGCAAGCGCCTTCATGACGGCGAGCACCTCGCCCACCAGTTCGGGATCCAACGCCGAGGTGGGCTCGTCGAACAACATCAACTTGGGATCCATGGCCAACGCGCGCGCGATCGCCACCCGCTGCTGCTGCCCCCCGGACAGCTGCGCCGGGTAGGCGTCGACCTTGTCGCCGAGGCCCACCTGATCCAGCAGATCCCGGGCCCGCTCAATGGCCGCGGCCTTCTTGACCTTCTTGACGTGAATCGGGGACTCGATGATGTTCTCCAGCGCGGTCCGATGCGGGAACAGGTTGAAATGCTGGAACACCATGCCGATATCACGACGCTGCCGGGATGCCTCGCGTTCGGGCATCTCGTAGAGCTTGCCGCGGGACTCTCGGTAACCCACCAGTGCACCGCAGAAAGGTCGACTTACCCGATCCGGAGGGTCCCACCAGAACCAGCACCCGCCCGCGTTCGACCGACAGCGTCACACCCTTGAGCACCGACAGCGCACCGAAGTCCTTGCACACCTGCTCGGCGCGCACCATCGCCGTCATACGTGACCCGCGTCGGTCTGAGCCTTCGCCAGGGCTTCCAACTGCTTGGCGGTCAACCTCCGGGAGATCCCCCTCGAGAAGTGCTTCTCCAGGTAATACTGCCCGACCATGAGCACGCTGGTGATGACCAGATACCAGGTGGCCGCGACCAACAGCAGTGGGACCGGTTCGAAGGTTCGCGCAGCGATCTCCCGGGAGGCGATGCTGTAGAGGTCATAGGAGTACGGCACCGCCGTGACCAGCGAGGTGGTCTTGAGCATGCTGATGAGTTCGTTGCCGGTGGGCGGAATGATCACCCGCATCGACTGCGGCAGCACCGTGCGGCGCATCGCCATTGCCCACGACATACCCAATGCCGTGGATGCCTCCATCTGCCCCTCCGGCACGGATGTGATTCCTGCCCTGATGATTTCGGCCATGTACGCCGCCTCGTTGAGGCCCAGTCCGATCACCGCCAATAGGAACGGGATCGACAGGCTCTGCAGGTTCAGGTGGAAAAGTGACGGCCCGAACGGCACGCCGATCTGAATGTTCTGGTAGATCGTCGGGAGCAGACCCCAGAACACCAGTTGCACGTACACCGGGGTGCCGCGGAAGATCCACAGGAACGCCCAGGACACTGACTGCAACACCCGATTCGGCGACAACCGCATGACCGACAACACGATTCCGAGCACAACGCCGAGCACCATCGCATACGCCGTCAACTGCAGGGTGTTCGTCACACCGAGCAGGATCCGGTGGTTGAACAGATACTCCGCGTAGGTGGACCAGCCATAGGCGTTATTGGTAGCCGCGCCGTATCCGAACAAGGCGACGAGGACGATGATGACCACCGCGGCCACCCAGCGCCACGGATGCCGTAGCGGCACCGCGTCGATGGCGGGCGGGGCCACCCGATTGCTGGGCGGCGGAACCGACGATTCGACGACCGTCGTACCACTCAACTGGTAGCCCCGTTGATGGCCGGCCTGCTGATCATGCCCGACTCGGCGCCCCAGTTGGCGGCGATCGTCTTGTAGTCGCCGGTCTCGATCAGATGCTCAAGCGCCTTCACCAACGACTGCGCCAACGGCGAGCCCTTCTTGACCGGCCACCCATAGGGTGCGGCGTCGGCGATCGCCCCGGCAGCCTCAAGCTTGCCGTTGCTCTGTTTGATCGCGTACGCGGTCACCGGCGAGTCCGCCGACATCGCATCCACCTGACCGAGGACGACCGCGTTGGTCGCCGCATCCTGGCCGTCGAACTTGACGATCTGAATCTCCGGCTTGCCGGCGTCGACGCACTTCGTGCTCTTGGCCGGAAGTTCGTCGGTCTCCTCGGTGGTGGTGGCCTGAACCGCGACCTTCTTACCGCAGGCGTTGTTCGGGTCGATATCCGAACCGGGACGCTGGGCCCAGAGGATACCGGCCGAGAAGTAGTCGACGAAGTCCACCGACTTCTGGCGTTCCTTGGTGTCGGTGAACGACGACATGCCGACGTTGTAGGTGCCCTGCTGGATCGACGGAATGATCTTGGCGAAGTCGGCCTCGCGGTAGTCGGTGGTGAGTCCGAGTGTGGCCGCCATCGCATTCATCAGGTCGACATCGAACCCGATGATCTTGCCGTCGGCATCCTTGAACTCATTCGGCGCGTAAGGCAGGTTGACACCGACGATCAGCTTGCCGGAGTTCCGGACATCCTCCGGAAGCGTCGCAGCGATCTCGTCGACCTTCTGCGCGGTGACAGCCGTCGTCGCGGCGGCGCCGGTGCCGGTCGCCGTGCCCGAACCGGTCTCGGTGCTCTTGGCGCATCCCGACAACGTGAGTGCGCCGGCGACGGTAACGGCGGCCGCAGCGCGCCACCACGATGCCCGAGTGTCATGTCCTGTGAGCATGGTTACCCCTTTTCTCGTACGTCTCATACGACGTCCCCTACCTGCGTGACAGTATCGCGCTCAGCGCAAACCTGCAGCGCAATGGCGCGCCCGGCTTCGACAACCGGCAGTGCGTAAGCAGGTGTGAAAGACTTAAGAACATGACAATTACTTCTGGGGGAAATCTCGTTTCGCACCTGTGGAAGTCGGTCCTACTGACCGGCGTCCTTTCCGTGATTCTCGGCGCGATGGTGCTGGCCTGGCCGGGCAAAACCATCATCGTCGCCGGACTTTTCTTCGCCGCCTATCTACTCGCGGCGGGTATCTCGCAGATTTTCCTTGCCTTCGCCCTGCATATCTCCGGCGGCGGCCGGGCACTGCTGTTCATTAGCGGCGCAGCCTCACTGGTGCTGGCGGTGTTGTGCTTCAAGAGCCTCACCAACACGATCCTGCTGCTGGCCATCTGGATCGGAATCGGGTTCATCTTCCGCGGTGTCGCTGAGGCGGCGTCGGCGATCAGCGAACCGGGAGCACCGGGTCGCGGCTGGCAGATCTTCCTCGGCATCATCACCGTGATCGCCGGTGTCATCGTGATGGGCTACCCGATCTCGTCGCTGGGCACGCTCACCCTCGTCGTGGGTATCTGGCTGATCATCCTCGGCGTGCTCGAGATCATCGCGAGCTTCGGAATCCGTAAGGCGGGCAACGAGGTGCGGACCGCGGTCAAGGAAGTCATCGGAGCCCACTGACTCTGACGACACGGGAGCGCGAGCAATGACTGAGAACCCGGTACCGTTCGGCAACCCCGACGTTCCGCCGTCGGCCGGGGCGCCGCCGTATCCGTACTCGTATCCGCCCGGCCCGGACCAACCAGGCGCGTACCAACCAGGCGCCTACCAACCAGGCGCCTACCAACCGGGTGCCTATCCCCCGGGCGCCTACCCATCCGGGGCGTATCAGGGCGGCTACCCGCCGCCACCGATGCCGTACGGGGACTATTACCAGGCGGCGCCCGCAGCACCGAAGAACGGCCTCGGGATCGCGGCACTGCTAGTCGCCGTCATCGCGTTGCTCGGATCGTTCACGATCGTCGGCGGCATCCTCGGCGGCGTCATCGCGCTGATCCTCGGCGTCATCGGCCGAGGCCGGGCGAAAAGTGGCGAGGCCACCAATGGCGGGGTGGCCCTGGCGGGCACCATCCTCGGGGTCATCGCGATCATCGTCAGCCTGGTCTTCATCCCCATCTACGTCAGCCTCTTCAAGGACATCGGCGGCGGCAGCTACCTGGAATGCCTGCAGCGGTCCGGGCAGAACAGCACTGCGGTCGAGCAATGCTCCGATGAACTGCGTCAGACGATGTCCAACCGGCTCACCGACGTTCCCACCCGGTAGCGGCTAGGTCGGCGCGCCCGGGAAGTGTTTGTGACCCGCACATCCCCGGAGTCGGAAAGCGGAAGCGGCAGCGGGACCGCGATGTGGCCTGCCTGCAGCGCGCCGAGGAAAGCAACCAGGCGGTGTCGTCGGGCTGAAGACGGGCGCGTTCACGCAGCTAAAGCCGGTCAAATCGGCGCGATGCCTGCACTAGAGATTGTGAATCCCCGGCCGGCAGCCGTGCAGGTCATCCCCGATTCCTCCGACAGGCAGGTGAACGGCCCCACGACGGCACGCTGACCATAGGCCAGGGCCGGGGATAAATAATTGGGAGTCTCCCCCCCTTGACCGACGCAACCCGCGTTATCCGTGCAGGTCCTGTCAATCGATCCATCAGAGCGGATACTGACGTTCTGAGGGGGGTTCGTAGACTGGCAGTACGCTCCATCGGAAATGTCATCGTTTTGGAAGTCCATCTCGCACCAAATGTTGTGGGTGGGGGATTGGAAGTACTCTCTCACTGCCTGCGGTGCAGGCACGGTTGGTGTCGGTGAATAGGTCGCACGCACGACAGTCGACGTTGCGGTAACGGTCGCGGTGTCCTTCTCCATAATTGTCGAGGCGGGCGTGGAGGTCGATCTGGTGCAACCGGACAGGAGCAACATCGTGGCGACGGCGACTGCTAACGACCGGAAATCCATGCGGCGCACAGTACCAGCGTGCCCGATTGGGCGTCCGCAGATCGTTCGGAGCTGCGTGCGCAACGATCACTATGACATCACCGCGATGCCCACCCGGTAGCGACCGTCAGTTGTTCGCGCCCGGGAAATGTTTGACGATTCCCTCCTGGGCGACCGTGGCGACAACCCGCCCGGAGCGGTCGAAGAAGTGCCCCTGGCCTAAACCGCGCGACTCCGCGGCCACCGGCGACGTCGTCGAGTAGAGCACCCAGTCGGAGAAATCGATCGGCCGGTGAAACCACACCGAGTGGTTAATGGTGACGGCGAAGATCCGGTCCCACCCCCAGGACAAACCGTGAGTGGTGATGATCGAGTCCAGCACCGTGGTGTCGGAGGCATAAATCATCGCGGCGGTATGCAGCACCTGATCCGCCGGCATCGGACCGGCGGCCTTCAGCCAGACCCGGTTATGGTCGAGTCGAGCGCCTTTATTACGCATCACCCACGCCGGATCGTTGGCGTAGCGCCATTCGATCGGACGCAGCGCAGTGACGAATCCGGGCACGATCTCCTCGTAGCCGACGAGCACCTCGTCGATCGTCGCGAGGGTGGATGGTTCCGGGGTATCGGGGGCAGAGTGACTGTGTTCCAGGCCCTTACCGGCGGACAGATACGACACCAGGGCACTGGCCAGCAGGGTGTCACCCTGCCTGGCGTCCACCCGACGATTGGCGAACCGCCGCTCGTCGCGCAACCGGACTACATGGAACTCGATATCGACGGCCGGGTCGCCACCGGCGATGAAATGCACCGAGAGCGTATTCGGCGGTACGTCATGATCCAGCGTGCGGGTGGCCGCAACGAAAGCCTGCGCCATGAGTTGACCGCCAAAGGTGCGAACCGGATTTTTGCGTGGATGACGGCCGGTAAACACGTCATCGCCGATCGCGGAAACGTCGAGAATGGCCAGCAGTTCGTCGAGATCGGACTGTCCCACCGGGTGACGGCCGCCTTTCGCTGGCTAGTGGTCGTTCTCCCCGATCCGATGAACCTGAATCAGGTTGGTCGAGCCTACTGTGCCCGGCGGTGCTCCGGCGACGATGATCACCAAGTCTCCGCGCTCGTAGCGGCCCAACTTCAGCATCGCGTGGTCGACCTGCCTGATCATGTCGTCGGTGCTGTCGGCATGCGGCACGATGAACGTCTCGGTGCCCCAGGTCAGCGCCAACTGGCTGCGGACCTCCGGCGCGGTGGCGAATGCCAGCAGCGGTATCGGGCTGTGCAGCCGCGACAACCGCCGCACGGTATCGCCGGATGAGGTGAACGCCACCAGTGCCTTGGCGTCGAGTCGCTCGCCGATATCGCGTGCGGCATAGGAGATCACCCCGCGCTTGGTCCGGGGCACATGTGCCAGCGGTGGCGCGGCCGTGGAGTTCTCCTCGACGGCGCAGATGATCCGCGCCATTGTTCGCACGGCTTCCAACGGGTAGGCGCCCACCGACGTCTCACCGGAGAGCATCACCGCGTCGGCTCCGTCGAGCACCGCGTTGGCGACGTCCGAGGCCTCGGCCCGGGTGGGTCGCGAGTTCTGGATCATCGACTCGAGCATCTGGGTGGCCACGATGACCGGCTTGGCGTTCTCCCGCGCAATCTGGATGGCCCGCTTCTGTACCAGCGGGACCTCCTCGAGTGGCAGTTCCACACCAAGATCGCCGCGCGCGACCATCACCGCGTCGAAGGCCAGCACGACGGCTTCAAGGTTGGCAACCGCTTCGGGCTTTTCGAGTTTCGCGATCACCGGGACGCGGCGACCGACGCGGTCCATCACCTCGTGCACCAATTCGATATCGGCCGGTGAGCGGACGAAGGACAGCGCGATCAAGTCCACCCCGAGTTTCAGGGCGAACTCCAGATCGCCAATATCCTTGGCGGACAGGGCCGGAACCGAAACTGCCACGCCCGGCAGCGACAGACCCTTGTTATTGCTGACGGGTCCGCCCTCGGTGACGGTGCACACCACGTCGCCACCGTCGATGCGTTCGACGGTCACGGCCACCTTGCCGTCGTCGATGAGCAACCGGTCGCCGGGCTTGACGTCTTCGGCCAACTGCTTGTAGGTGGTGGACACCCGGTCGTGACTGCCCTCGCATTCCTCGACGGTGATGCGGACGGTATCGCCGTTCTCCCAGACCGCCTTACCATCGGCGAACCGACCCAGGCGAATCTTCGGCCCCTGCAGATCGGCCAGGATTCCCACGGCACGACCGGTGGCCTCGGAGGCTTTGCGCACCCGCTGATAAGAAGCTTCATGATCGGCGTGGTCACCGTGGCTGAAGTTGAGCCGTGCGACGTCCATTCCGGCGTCCACCAGGGCCCGGACCATGTCGTCCGTGCCGGTAGCCGGACCGAGGGTACAGACGATTTTGCCGCGGCGTGTCACGGCCCGAGCATAGTCACGTTGCGTGACGCGCAGGTGGCCTAGCCGCTGAACACCGTTGGAACGAGCGGAAACCCAGGCAGGTTGCGCAGCACGGTCCACCCGAGCATGGCGATCGCGATGACGACGATCACCGCCGGGGAGAACACCCGCTGGCCGCGCCTGCGGCGCCAGACCGCCCAGATCGCCAGCAGCGGTAGACCGATCAATAGGAAGACGTTGTCGACGACTGCTGCGGACACCTCGCCGTGCAGCAGATCGTGGGTCATCCGCAATCCGCCGCAGGCCGGACAGTTCCACCCGGTGAGCAATTTGAACGGGCATGCCGGGAACAGCGCACCGGGCCGGTGCGGGTCGACGAGCCCGACATAGGTCAGGGCTCCGATGGCCAGTCCACCGGATACGAGTCCGGTGTACCGCCGGGTTCGGGTGCCGTTAGACGGCATCGCGCAGTGGCCGGCCGGCGGAGTCGCGCACCTTGTCGGTGAGAATCAGGACGGCGTCGACGATTCCCCAGATCGCCGTCACGATGAAGCCGATCCCGCAGGTGATGAGTCCGAAAACCAGTCCGCCGACCAGTTGGATGATGCCCAGTGTGGTGAAGCCCAGGTAGATCCGGCCGATCCCGAGGACGCCGACGAGGCCCAATAATTGCAGCAGCCCGGCTACCACCTTGGACTTGTCCGACAACGGTTCCCCGGTGCGCGGGTGCCGGCCGTAGGGCGCGGCGGGGTCGGGATAGAAACCGGGTGGCGGGTACGGCGGCGGGTAGGGCTGGTACGGCGGTGGGGTCGGCGGTGGGTACTGGGACGAGTACGGGGGCGGGAAGTTGGGTGGCGGAAAGTTGGGTGGCGGGGTCTGCTCCGCGCCTCCGAACGGTTGCTCGGTCATGGGATCAGCATGCCAGAGCGGTCAGTCCCCACCCTTGCTTCCGACGCCCCAGAGCAGGCGCCGCAGTGTCGAGCCGAAGCCCACTGCCTCCGGTTCGGGTTCGGGTTCGGTCGAGACGACGACTTCAGTCTCGGGTTCGGGTTCGGGTTCGACGACCACCTCCGGCTCGGCCTCCGCCTCGACAACCACCACCGGCTCGGCCTCCGCCTCGACAACCACCACCGGCTCGGCCTCCGCCTCGACAACCACCACCGGCTCGGCCTCCGCCTCGGTCTCAATCTCAACAATCGCCTCGACAACGGCCTCGTCGGTCGCCGTGGACTCGTACAACACGACGATCTCGGCACTCTCGGCCTCGGGCGCACTCGCGTACACCACCACCGGGCCGTCGTCCTCGGCGATCTCGGCCTGTTCATCGACCGCGTCACCGTCGCCGATCACCACCGTGGACTCGACCTCGTCGAGGACGTCCTGCTCGGCGTCGGTGGCCGGTTCGGCCTCGATGACGAGCGCAGCCTCGTCGGCGGTGACATCAGCGTTGACGTAGCCGGACTCGGCGATCTCGTCTTCCATCGCGGCTTCGGTGGCAGCCTCCTCGGCTTCGACCTCGGCATCGACCTGGGAATCGACCTCAGCATCGACATCGATGTCGTCACCGACCGCCTCGGCGTCCTCCTGCTCGTGATCACCGGCCACCGTGACCGCGGCGAGGATGCCGCTGCCCTTGGCCACCGCCGCCAGTTCCCCGGCGAGTTCCTCGACTGCACGCTCCTCATCCGGTTCCCGGCCACGTAGCGTCGCCGGATCCTCGCGGCCCTTCGGCGCCAGCAGCATGTACACCACGGCGCCGATGAAGACGAACCCCGCGGTGAACACGTTGATCCGGATGCCGGCGATGTGGGTGGCGGAGTCGTTGCGCATCAACTCGACCCAGAACCGGCCGACACAGTAGGAGGCCACATAGAGCGCGAACAACCGGCCGTGGCCGAGCCGGTACTTGCGGTCGATGTAGAGCAGGAACACGAATACCAACAGGTTCCACAGCAGTTCGTAGAGGAACGTCGGATGCACGACGGCGGCCACCTGGCCGGTGGAGATGCCGTCGAGCGAGTGCACGTCGACCACGCCGGAGGAATCACGGCGATAGAAGATCTCCATGCCCCAGGGCACGGTGGTCTCCCGACCGTAGAGTTCCTGGTTGAAGTAGTTGCCCAGCCGACCGATCGCCTGCGCCAGCACAATGCCCGGAGCAACCGCGTCGCCGAAGGCGGGCAGCGGAATTCCCCTGCGGCGGCAGGCAATCCACGCTCCGACACCACCGAGGGCGATGGCACCCCAGATGCCCAGTCCGCCCTCCCAGATCCGAAGCGCCGCACCGATTCCGGCGCCGCCCTTCCCGAAGTAGGTCCGCCAGTCGGTCATCAGGTGATAGAGCCGACCGCCGATCAATCCGAACGGCACCGCCCACAGTGCGATGTCGTAGACGACCCCGCGCTCTCCACCGCGGGCCACCCAGCGGCGGTCACCGATCACCAACGAGGCGATGATGCCGGCGATGATGCACAGCGCGTAGGCCCGGATCGGAACCGGGCCCAGGTACCACACGCCCTGCCCGGGACTCGGGATAAAGGCGAGCACCGTTGTCGTCACGTGGTGGGCACCTTCGCTCGGACCCCGACGGCCAGTTCTTCCGTCAACGTCCGCACCGCGCCCACCCCGTCACCCCGTGCCGAATCACCCCGTGCCGAATCACCCCGTGCCGAATCACCCCGTGCCGAATCACCTAAGGCCGACACCAGTGCCGAACCCACAATGACGCCATCGGCGAACCCCGCGATCTCGGCGGCCTGCTGCGCCGACCGCACGCCCAAGCCCACACCGATCGGAATATCGGAGATCTCTCGGACCCGGCGGACGAGATCAGGCGCCGCCTGCGACACCACGTCACGGGCACCGGTCACGCCCATGGTCGAGGCGGCGTAGGAGAACCCGCGGGAGGCCTCGACGGTGCGGGCCAACCGTTCCGGTGTCGACGACGGCGCCACCAGGAAGATCCGGTCCAGGCCATGGTGCTGCGATGCCGCCAGCCATGCGTCAGCCTCGTCGGGAATCAGATCGGGCGTGATCATGCCCAGCCCACCGGCTGCGGCCAGATCCCGCGCGAACGCGTCGACGCCGTAGTGCAGCACCGGATTCCAGTAGCTCATCACCACTGCCTTACCGCCGGCGGCGCTGATCGCCTCGACAGCCCGCAGGGTGTCACTCACCCGAACACCGGACTGCAGTGCGGTCTCGGTGGCGGTCGCGATCACTGGGCCGTCCATGCCGGGATCCGAGTACGGCACACCGACTTCGATGATGTCGCAACCCGATTCAACCATCGCGACCATGGCCTTGATCGACGTCGGCACATCGGGGAACCCGGTCGGCAGGTAGCCGATCAGTGCAGCCCGGCCCTCGGCACGGCAGGCGCCGAAGATCGGCGCCAACCGACCAGTCGGGCTGTGCTGCACGGTCATGACGGCCCCGGCTTCTCGCCGTCGAATAGATCGAACCACCGCGCGGCGGTCTCCACGTCCTTATCCCCGCGGCCGGACAGGTTGATCAGGATGATCGACTCCGGTCCGAGTTCGGCAGCGAGGTCGGCCACGCCGGCGATGGCGTGGGCGGTCTCGATGGCCGGGATGATGCCCTCGAGTCGGCACAGCAACCGGAACGCATTCATCGCCTCGGTATCGGTGATGGGCCGGTACTCGGTGCGGCCGGCCTCCTTGAGAAATGCATGTTCAGGTCCGACGCCCGGATAGTCCAATCCGGCTGAGATGGAATGGGATTCGATGGTCTGGCCGTCGGTATTTTGCATCACATAGGAGTACGACCCCTGGAACGCACCGGGTGTCCCGCCGGAGAATGTGGCGGCATGCCGTCCGGTCTCGACACCGTCGCCGCCGGCCTCGTAACCGATCAGCCGAACGTCGGGATCGTCGAGGAAGGCGTGGAAGATGCCGATTGCGTTGGATCCCCCGCCGACGCACGCGGTCACAGCGTCCGGCAGTCGGCCGGCCTGATCCAAGATCTGGGCGCGGGCTTCGAGGCCGATGACGCGCTGGAAGTCGCGCACCATCAACGGGAACGGATGTGGTCCGGCGGCGGTGCCGAAGCAGTAGTAGGTGTCGTCGGCGTTGGCCACCCAGTCCCGGAAGGCCTCGTTGACGGCATCCTTGAGCGTCTTCGATCCCGACTGCACTGCCACGACCGTCGCGCCCAGCAGTCGCATCCTGGCGACGTTCAGGGCTTGGCGGGCGGTGTCGACCGCGCCCATGTAGACCACGCACTCCAGGCCCAGCAGCGCGCACGCGGTCGCCGTCGCCACGCCGTGCTGGCCAGCCCCGGTCTCGGCGATGACCCGGGTCTTGCCCATCTGCTTGGCCAGCAGGGCTTGGCCCAGCACGTTGTTGATCTTGTGGGAGCCGGTGTGGTTGAGATCCTCGCGCTTGAGGAAGATTCGTGCGCCGCTGACGTGCTCGCTCAGTCGAGTGGCCTCATACAGCGGCGAGGGCCGTCCGGCGTAGTGCGTCTGCAGATTGTCTAGTTTGTCGAGGAATGTCTGGTCGGTGCGGGCCTTCTCATAGGCCGCGGTGACCTCTTCGATGACCGCCATCAGCGCCTCGGGCACATAGCGTCCACCGAAAATACCGAAGTGGCCGCGCGCGTCCGGGTCGTGGATCGTCGGCTCGGCAACGGCGGCGCTGGTGCGCGGCAGGTTGGGCGTGGAGGTATCGGCCATATCAGAGCTCAGAGCCGGGCAGGACTCAGCGGACCGGTTTCGGACATGACGGATGCGCGCCGGCGGTCACCAGGTCGGCCACCGCGCTGCGCGGGTCGTCGCTGGTGACCAGACCTTCGCCGACCAGAACCGCATCAGCGCCGGCACCGGCGTAGGCAAGCAGGTCGGCCGGACCGCGCACACCCGACTCAGCGATCCGGATGATGTCCGACGGCAGTCCGGGGGCGATCCGCGCGAAGCAGTCCCGGTCGACGTCGAGGGTCTTCAGGTCGCGGGCGTTGACGCCGATCACCTTGGCACCGGCCTGTAACGCGCGGTCGGCCTCCTCCTCAGTGTGTACCTCCACCAACGCTGTCATACCCAGCGACTCGGTGCGGTCGAGCATCGACACCAGTGCTGACTGCTCGAGTGCGGCCACGATCAGCAGCAGCATGTCCGCGCCGTGCGCACGGGCCTCGTGGATCTGATACGGCCGCACGATGAAGTCCTTGCGCAACACCGGAATGCCGACTGCGGCGCGCACGGCATCGAGGTCGGCCAGCGATCCTTTGAACCGTCGTTCCTCAGTCAGCACGCTGATCGCCCGTGCGCCACCGCTCTGGTAGGCCCTGGCCAAATCGGCCGGGTCGGCGATGTCCGCGAGTTGACCGCGCGACGGACTTGCGCGCTTCACTTCGGCGATCACCGCGATACCGGGTGCCCGCAGAGCGGAGAGCACGTCGAGCGGCGGCGGTGCGGCCTCTGCGGCCGCCTTGACTTCGTCCAGGCTCCGCAGTGCCTCGCGAGCGGCAACATCGGCACGGACTCCGTCGAGAATGGAGTCGAGTGCGGTTGCCGAACTCATGAAAGCAGGGTCTCCTAGAGGTGTCTGACGATCAGGATGGTGTGGGTGAAAGGGTAACCGCCCGGTGACGCTCACCCGTCACCGACCCTCAGTGCCGGACTCGGTCGGCGCAGCGCCCCCGGAGTCCGACCCGCGTTGCGTCGGGTCCAGACCCTCGTCGAGTGCGTCCCACATGCCGCGCTCGGACAATCCGGCGTTGCCGTGTTCGACGCCCGAGTCCGACGGGCCGGCGTATTTCGCGGCCCGGCGTGCCTCCGTTGCCGCGGCGCGCATTAGCAGGGCCGCGGCCACCAGTGCACCCGCGGCGGCGGCCAGGGTCAGCACCGCTCCGGCAATATTTCGATCACTGGCAACCAGGTTCATCACCGGGACACCGGCCAACTCCGCCGCGCGGGCAGCGATGTCGGGCATCGCGATGAGGCTGATCCCGAGATACCCCAGCAGCAGGCACACCAGGGCGATTAGCACCGAAACCACCCGCAGCAGCCACCCGCGCACGGCCAGGCCAGCCAGGGCGGCCGCCATCAGCAGCACCGCCAGCGGAAGCAGGGCGTTGGACCAGGCCGCGCCATTGAGCGTCGTCGTCGTCGGCTGCCCCAGGCCGTCGGAGGATTCTACCGATGCCCAGGGCAGCCGGGATGCCACCCATAGGCCGAGAGCCGAGACAATCAGGAGCAGTTGGGCGAGGCGGATCACGGCGCGCTCAACGTTGCAGCCGCGGCGATGGCGGCCAGCACGGCCTTGGCCTTATTGGCCGCTTCGGTGTACTCGTAGGGGCCGTTTGAATCGGCCACCACCCCGCCACCGGCCTGCACGTAGGCGAGCCCGTCGCGCATCAGTGCGGTTCGAATCGCGATCGCGAAGTCGGCGTTGCCGGCGAAATCGAGGTAGCCGACTACCCCGCCATAGAGCCCGCGACGGGTGATCTCCACCTCCTCGATGAGTTCCATCGCGCGCACCTTCGGAGCGCCGGACAACGTGCCGGCCGGGAAGCAGGCCGTGACGGCATCCAGTGCGGTGCGTCCCGGCGCCAGTTCCCCGGTCACTGTGGAGACCAGGTGCATGACGTGGCTGTAGCGCTCGATATGGCTGTAGTCCTCGACGCGGACGGTGCCCGGCACACAGACCCGGCCGAGGTCGTTGCGGCCGAGGTCGACCAGCATCAGGTGCTCGGCGCGTTCCTTCTCGTCGGACAGCAGCGCCTTCTCGAGAAGCTGGTCCTCCTCTTCGGTGCCGCCACGCCAGCGGGTGCCGGCGATCGGGTGCGTCGTCGCCCACCCATCCTGCACCGTCACCAATGCCTCGGGACTGGATCCGACAATCGAAAACGCCGTTGCACCAAGCTCATTCGGGATATTGAGCAGATACATGTACGGGCTGGGATTGGACACCCGCAGCATCCGGTACACGTCGATCGGATCGGCGTCGGTATCGATCTCGAAGCGTTGCGACGGCACCACCTGGAAGGCCTCGCCGGCTTCGATCTCCTTCACCAGTCGCTCAACCACCGCGCCATACTCCTGCTCCGTGCGCTGGGCGCGCGGGTGCGGTTCGGGCCGGGTGAAGGTGGCCACCGTGGAACTCAGCGGCTGCCCCAGTTCCGTGGTCATGACATCGAGGCGGCCGACGGCGTCGTCGTAGGCGGAGTCGACGTGGTCGTCGGTGCCGTTCCAGTTCACCGCGTTGGCGATCAGCGTGATGGTGCCCTCGTGGTGGTCGACGGCGGCGATATCGGTGGCCAGCAGCAGCAGCATGTCGGGCAGGTGGAGATCGTCGAGCGCCAATTCGGGCAGGCGTTCCAGGCGACGGACGAAGTCGTAGGCGAAGAACCCCACCAGGCCGCCCGACAGTGGCGGCATGCCGGCCGGGGTGGATCCGGTCGAGAGCAATTCGATGGTCGCCCGCAGAACCTCGAGTGGGTCGCCGCCCGCCGGTGCGCCGTTCGGGGTGGCACCCAGCCAGACCGCGTGGCCGTCGCGCACGGTCAACGCCGAGGGCGCACCCGCCCCGATAAACGACCATCGCGACCAGGACCGGCCGTTCTCAGCGGACTCCAGCAGGAAGGTGCCGGGACGGTTGGCGGCCAGTTTGCGATAGGCCGAAAGTGGCGTCTCGCTGTCGGCGAGCACCTTGCGGGTCACCGGGACCACGCGGTGTTCGGCGGCCAATGCGCGGAACTCGTCGCGGGTGGTGGTGGCGTGCACGCGGTACATCCTCCCAGACCTGTTCAGCCCAGACCTATTCATCCGGGCCGACCGGCGATAGCGTGGCGACCATGAAACGTGGTGACCGAGTGCCCGAGTTCGAACTGCCCGATCAGACCGGAACCGTCCGTTCGTTGACGGCCCTGTTGGCCGACGGGCCGATCGTGCTGTTCTTCTACCCCGCGGCGATGACGCCGGGCTGCACGAAGGAGGCCTGCCACTTCCGGGATCTGGCCGCGGAGTTCGATGCGGTGGGCGCATCCCGGGTGGGCATCAGCACCGACGGCGTCGACAAGCAGGCCCGCTTCGCCGACTCGCAGAGGTTCGACTATCCGCTGCTGTCCGACCGGGATGGGTCGGTGGCCGAGATTTTCGGTGTCAAGCGCGGCCTGCTCGGCAAGCTGCTGCCGGTGAAGCGCACCACCTTCGTCATCGACACCGATCGCAGTGTGCTCGATGTCATTTCCAGCGAACTCAACATGGACACCCACGCCGATAAGGCGCTGGCGACACTGCGGTCGCGCTAGTCGATCATCTCGAAATCGGGCAGCGCGAACGTCTTGTCGAAGAACGGTTGCAGCGGCGCGTAGAGCCGGAAGTACACGAACCAGCCGTCGTCGCCGACGGTCTTCATGGCGTTCTTCTCGAAGCCGGCCGGGGCCTTCGCGCCGACGTACAGGTCGATGCTGCCGTCGGCGTTGACGACGAGGTCCGGCAGGCGGCTGTCCAGGTTTGCGCTGCGGATGTCGGTACCGCCGTTGTCATAGGCCCGACGGGTGTTCTCGCTGTAGAGCGTGAGAGCCCAGAACTGGCCCACCGGAACGTCTTTGGGCACGCGGAGCTTGTAGGTCTTATCGGCACGTAGCAGGTCGCCCTTACTGTCGCGTTTGGTGGTCATGTACACCTGCCCGGCGCCGACGGTCGGGTTGATCATGCCGGTGCTGGAGCCCACTGCCTCGTAGAACCAGGTCACCCGCTCGTCGAGTTCCACTCGGGTGTCCGTCTCCTGCTCGAGGGAGAAGTCGAAGCTCTTGTACCAGGAAGTGCCGGGCCAGTACGGCTCGGTGTAGCGGGGATTGATCTGCAGGTTGCGGGCCATCAACCCGCCCATCGCCGCGCCTCTGAGCAGGATGATCTGCTGGCGTTCATCGGGGTCGAACGCCTTGCCCTTCTCGATCCCCAGTGGCAGCAGCATCGCCATCCACGCTTTGTCGACAGGCCGGACCGGTTCCTCGCTGATGACGCCGGACAGGTTGCGCCAGTAGTCGAGGCCGCGCGGAGCGGTGGCGCTCCACTCGACGTCTTTGTCCTCAATGAACCGACTGGTCGCCAGCGGCTGGCCGACTCGGCCCATTTTCAGCGTCGACTTGAATTGTTCGTAGAAGGCCGGGTCTTTGTCGAGGATGCGCAGCCCCACACAGATGTTGTTGGTCGCGCTCTGGCGGACGAAGTAGCCGGGCCTGTCGAACTTCGCCGGGTCGTCAGCCGGCCCGACGATGATGTATTTTCCGCCCTTACCCTGATCCGGTCCGGTCAGACCGAGGTCGGTCACTGGGCGCTGCCAGAAGTCCAAGACGCCGGCGGCGGTCTGCCCGGCCGGGTACTCGATCTCCAGTGGGCCCTTCTCCAGGCTCAGGAAGTTGAAGAGGTAGGGCGTGGTCAGGTTGCCGGTGACGATGCCGCGCTTCTCCTTCAGCGAGCGCAGCACCACGAAGTCGGTCTCCCCGGTGACGCCATAGGCCTTGGCCTGCGCATCGCGCCAGGTGGCAATGCTGACCAACGGTGTACTCCACAGGTAGGACTGGGTGGCACGCTGAAAGTCCATCTCGTCGTAGAGGCGCTTGGAGGCATCGTCGTCGAAGTAGGTGTTGGTCAGCGCGATATCGCCGATGGGCGTCGCGATCACCTCATTGCCGTGCAGGGTGGCCTTCTCCAGCGGCACGCCGGACGTCGGCGCCGGCGTACCGCTCGCGGTGGTGCCGGCGGTACCGCCGCCCGCAGATTTTTCGGTGCTGCACGACGCGAGGGCCACGCCGCCCACTGCCGCCGTGGCCACCGCCGCGGCGCCACCGATGAATCGGCGACGCGATGTCGGGCCGCCGGTATCCGGTGCTGTGAGGGCGGAATCGGATTCGTCGGGCATGGCTGATCGCCTTTCGCACTGGTTCGGCGCGACCATCTTCGCTCACTCACGAGGGTGCGCTGCGAGGAATCTTAGCGATGATCGTGCATCGCATATAGGTACTCAGCGACTATCGCGCCGACCTCGCTTGGGTGAGCCCGGCTTGCTCGCCACTTTCCCGGCCGCGGCGCGGGCGGCCTGTCTGGCGAGTGCCTTCTCGCGGGCGTTGCGTTTGGGCGACGGCTCGGCCTGACCCCGCGACGAATCGGGTGTGCGACCCCGCACGATCCCGATGAATTCCTCGACGAGTTCGCTCTGCGGGCCTTCCCGGACGGCGAGTGCGACAACGCAGGTGGGTGCGTCGGTGATCGGACGGTACGTGAGGTCCCTGCGGTGGTGAAGTCGGGCTAGCGACTGCGGAACGATGAGCACCCCGCCGCCTGCCGCGACGAGTTCGGTTGCCGCCGCGGTGTTTTCGGGCCGGTGATCGACTCCGGTGCCGGGAGCCTGCAACCAATCCACAACATTGTCGAGCGGCACCAGCAGTGGCTCGCCATCGAGGTCCGCGGCGGTGATCTCGTCGGCTGCGGTCAGCAGATGATCCGTCGGCACCACGACCACCGTCGTCTCCTCGTAGAGCCCGATGACGGCCAGCCCGGACGTGTCCGTGGGTAGCCGCAGCAGCGCCACGTCGACGACTCCGGTCCGCACCGCATCGGCGGCATCGGCCGCTGTGAGGCCAGTCAACGTCAGTGTCACCGCCGGATGACGCTGGGCCCAGGTGCGCGCCCACTTCGCCGGCGTCCCACCGGGGACATAACCGACGGTGAGAGCGAGCGCGGCCACGCCCACCAGGCTACCGATATCCTTGACCGCATGAGCAGGCCTGATGCGCAGTCCATGAAGCCCGCAACGGCGGCGAAGAAGCTGGATGTGTACCTGCCCGCGACGCCTGCGGAGTTCCAACAGAGCCCGACCACCCGGGCCGAACTCACCGCACTGCTGGCCGACCCTCCGGAGTGGCTCACCGCGCTCCGCAAGAACGGGCCGCATCCGAAGAACCTGGTGGCCGCAAGACTGGGTGTTTCGGTGTCCGGTCTGACCCGTGGTGGCGTCACCGAAGCGCTCACCACCGATGCGATTAATGCCCTGCTCGAGGACAAGCCGGAGTGGCTGATCGCCGAACGCGAGAGCTATCAGAACGTGCTGACCGAACAGCGCCGACTCAAGTCGCTTCGGGCGGAGAAGGCCTAAAGAAGTCGATCGGCGTCGAAGCAGGAGTGGTCGCCGGTGTGGCAGGCGCCGCCGGTCTGGTCGACTTCGAGCAGCACGGCGTCGCCATCGCAGTCCAGTCGAACCGAGTGCACGTACTGGGTG
>JAPLAO010000284.1 GCA_026393245.1 Mycobacterium sp.
GTATGGGTGCCCCGGATGCTGTATCTGTTCGGCGAACAGAACAAGGGTCTGCCTGAGCAGTGGTTCACCGCCACGGTGCTGCTTCGCGACCTGGCCGTAATGGCGCTGATGGCTCTGGTGATTCGCCAGATCTACCGGCCCGCGGAAGATCTCGTGCGCAGCGGCGGCCGCATCGACGATCCATCCGGCGGGGTCTTCGACGGCGCACCTGACGCTTTTGCATCATGGTGGCCGCAGTGTCTACGTCCGGGTCTATGTCCGGCCCAACAACATCAGGAGGTCTGTGATGCAAGTCGCGATCGCACTGTTTCCGCGCACTACCGCACTTGATTCCGTGGGACCCTACGAGGTCCTGCAACGGGTGCCCTCTATCGATGTCGTCTTCGTCGGTCATCGGCGCGGGGAGGTGCGCACTGAAAACGGGATGCTGGGGCTGACCTGTGATGCGACTTTCGACGAGGTTCACAAACCCGATGTGCTGCTGGTTCCGGGCGGTATCGGCACCCGCGAGTTGATGACGGACGAGCCGATGCTGGACTGGGTGCGCGAGGTACACCGGCACAGCCGGTTCACCACGTCGGTGTGCACCGGAAGCCTGGTGTTGGCTGCTGCCGGACTGCTGGACGGGCTGACCGCAACGACGCATTGGGCTGCGGCCGGATTTCTTGAGCCGTTCGGAGCGCGCTACACGGCCGAACGCGTCGTCGAGCAGCTGCCGCGGCGGATCATCACCGCGGCGGGGGTGTCCAGCGGCATCGACATGGCGTTGCGTCTCGTCGAACTTCTCGTCGACCGGGAGGCGGCCCAGGCCAGTCAGCTGATGATCGAGTACGACCCGCAGCCGCCGTTTGACTCGGGTGCGGTGGCCAAAGCATCCGAGGCCACGCTGCTGCGCGCCCAGGAGTACTTCACCACGCGCAGCTGATTTCGCTGATCAACGCTACTGCCTGTAGCCTGACGAGGTTACCGACGCAGGTAACCCTCCTGCCACGGACTGGCCGTGGCCGTATATGACCGTAGGAGGTGATGAGGTTCCCATGCGTCCATACGAAATCATGGTCATTCTTGACCCCACCCTCGACGAGCGCACCGTAGCCCCGTCTCTGGACACGTTCCTGAACGTGATTCGCAGTGATGGTGGTTCGGTGGACAAGGTCGATATCTGGGGCCGGCGCAGGCTGGCCTACGAGATTGCCAAGCACGCCGAAGGTATTTACGCCATCGTCGACGTCAAGGCGGAGCCGGCCACCGTGTCCGAGCTCGACCGTCAGTTGAACCTGAACGAGTCGGTGCTGCGGACCAAGGTGATGCGGACCGACAAGCACTGAGTCCGTGCGGACGTACGACGAGTGCCGCGGTGGATAACGTCCACGCGGTGTCGTAGTTCCTACGTAGGCTCGCGGGCATACCCACGATTCCCAGGAGGACCAAGTGGCCGGTGACACAACTATCACCGTCGTCGGAAACCTGACGGCCGATCCCGAACTGCGCTTCACCCCATCCGGTGCGGCCGTCGCCAACTTCACGGTGGCGTCCACGCCGCGCATCCTTGACCGCCAGACTTCGGAGTGGAAGGACGGCGAAGCGCTGTTCCTGCGCTGCAGTATCTGGCGCGAGGCTGCGGAGAACGTGGCCGAGAGCCTTACCCGGGGATCGCGGGTCATCGTGACCGGGCGGCTCAAGCAACGGTCCTACGAAACCCGTGAGGGCGAGAAGCGCACCGTGGTGGAGGTCGAGGTCGAGGAGATCGGGCCCTCGCTCAAGTACGCCACCGCCAAGGTCAACAAGGCCTCGCGCGGCGGCGGTGGCGGCGGTGGCGGCGGTGGCTTCGGCGGCGGCGCACCCGGTGGCGCACCTGGCGGAGGCCAACGCGGTCCGGCCGCCGAGCCCGCCGAAGATCCGTGGGGCAGCGCCCCGGCCTCGGGATCCTTCGGCGGCAATGACGACGAACCCCCCTTCTGACACGACAACTTCCCACGCAAGAACCCCGCGCCCCAGGCGCGTGATCTAACGAAAGAGATTCCACAGATGGCCAAATCAGGACCTACCAAGCGGCGGCCGGCACCGGACAAGCCGATCAAGGCACGCAAGTGCGCGTTCTGCTCCAAGAAGGGCAGGCTGCAGAACATCGACTACAAGGACACCCAACTGCTGCGCACCTACATCAGTGAGCGCGGCAAGATTCGCGCGCGTCGGGTGACCGGTAACTGCGTGCAGCACCAGCGTGACATCGCCATTGCGGTCAAGAACGCGCGCGAGGTCGCCTTGCTGCCGTTCACCTCGGTATCGCGCTAGATCGCATCAGGGAAAGAACGGAGAAACTAATGAAGCTGATATTGACCGCTGAGGTCGACCACCTGGGCGCGGCCGGCGACGCCGTCGAGGTTAAGGATGGATACGGACGCAACTATCTGCTGCCCCGCGGCCTGGCCATCTTGGCCACCCGCGGCGCGCAGAAACACGCCGATGAGATCCGCCGTGCCCGCGAGGCCAAGACGGTGCATGACCGCGAGCACGCCGATGAGATCAAGGCGGCCATCACCGCCCTGGGTCCGGTATCGCTGACGGTCAAGACCGCCGGGGATAGCGGCAAACTGTTCGGTTCAGTGACGGCAAATGATGTTGCCGTGGCTATTAAGAAGGCCGGCGGGCCCAGCATCGACAAGCGGTCGGTGCGCCTGCCCAGGGCGCATATCAAGGCGATCGGCAGCCATACCGTCGTGGTGCATCTGCACCCCGAGGTTGATGCAGAGTTCGCTCTTGAGGTCCTCGGCCAGAGCTAGCCGGTATCTACGACCTTCGATCCCCGGGGGCGGCCGTGTGGCCGCCGCCGGGGATTTTTCTATGGCTGGCGAACTGATCAGATTCGATCGGACACAGTTAACGTAACCCGCCGTTAACTGCGCGATCCAGCAATCGCAATGCAACACGCCCGAAATGGCAACTTGACCCGACACGCCGCAGCACTTGTCATGCACAGCTCGGCGGTGCCGTTAATCTGCGTTTACGTGGTGCGATTCCATAAAAATTCACAATGCTCCACAGGTTCTCCCCAAGCCACCAACATGATGCGACCAGCTATACACAGGCCGCTAACAGGTTGATCAACAGGCGAGGTTTGCGATGGCTCCAGCAACGTCTAGCGTTGCCCTCGGCGCAGTGCACGGTCTGATTCAGCCGCCGCCGCCGTCGGTGCCCTGTCCTATGGTGGGAACAGTCAGTCGAACCTGTGTTCGACACGATGCGGGGTTCGTTGCGAAGGAGGTGGGGTAGCCCGATGGCGGTCGTCGACGATCTAGGTCAGCCGGGAACGGACTCACCGGCGCGCGCCGAGGAGTTCGGTCGCCAGCCACCGCAGGACCTCGCCGCCGAACAATCCGTACTGGGCGGAATGCTGCTCAGTAAGGACGCCATCGCCGACGTACTGGAAAAGCTGCGGCCGGGTGACTTCTACCGGCCCGCGCACCAGAACGTCTACGACGCCGTCTTGGATCTCTACGCCCGCGGCGAACCGGCCGATCCGGTCACTGTCGCCGCGGAGTTGGACCGTCGCGGTCTGCTGCGGCGGATCGGTGGGGCGCCGTATCTGCACACCCTGATCTCGACGGTGCCCACCGCAGCCAACGCCGGCTACTACGCGGGCATCGTGGCCGAGAAGGCACTGCTGCGCCGACTCGTGGAGGCCGGCACCCGGGTGGTGCAGTACGGCTACGCCGGTGCGGAGGGTGCCGACGTCAACGAGATCGTCGACCGTGCCCAAGCCGAGATCTACGACGTCACCGAACGGCGTACCACCGAAGACTTCGTCGTGCTGGAAACACTGCTTCAGCCCACGATGGATGAGATTGACGCGATTGCCTCACAAGGCGGTATCTCCCGCGGTGTGCCGACCGGCTTCACCGAACTCGACGAGGTGACCAACGGCCTGCACCCGGGACAGATGATCGTCATCGCGGCGAGGCCGGGTATGGGGAAGGCTCTCAAGCTCGACACGCCCCTGCCAACACCTACGGGGTGGACCACCATGGGCGAGGTCTCCGTCGGCGATTACCTGATCGGAGCGGACGGGAAACCGACCCGCGTCGTCGCGGCCAC
>JAPLAO010000246.1 GCA_026393245.1 Mycobacterium sp.
CTGGGTGGGCGCTCTGCGAGCGCTGGATCCCCGGCTCGCCGAAGACCAGGCCCGCGTGATGGCGCACGCGGCCTTCGGTCTGCTCAACTCCACGCCGCACAGCATGAAGCCGACGGCCCGATCGGCCGCGCCGGAGGTGTCCCGCGACGTCCTGCGGTCGATGACGATCGCGGCGTTGTCAGGGCGCACCTGACGCGGCGTGCCGGCGCGGGTAGCGTGCTGGGCGTGAGGCGGGCATGAGCGATCCAACTCGACCGGAATGGTCCGACCCAACCCAGGCTGCGGGAACTGGTTACCCCACCAATCCGGACCCGGCCTATTCGGGCCAGCAGCCGGGGTACTGGGGGCCCCCGACGTACTACGGGGCCGGCTACGGCGCGCCCATGACACAACCGACCGAGCAGTTTCCCACCTACTGGCCCCCCGGCGGCGGATACCCGCCACCCCCGACGCCGCCACCCCCAGCGCCGAAAACGCCGCGTTGGTTGTGGATCGTTGCCGCGGCGGCAGCCCTGCTGGTGACCGGATTGGTACTCGCACTGGTTGTCGTCAGCGGTTCCTCGCGGGATTCGACGGTCGCCGCCCCGATGCCGCAGACGAAGTCCGCCGCGAGTTCCCCGACGACGCCCGCACCGACAACGCCTCGGGTACCAATCACCACGACGACACGGCTACCGATGCCTACCGCCACCGAACGGCCCTCGCCCACCAACTCGACGGAGCCCAGCACGCCGACGCTTCCCGGTGAGACCACCGAGAGTCCGACTGGTACCGAGTCCGTGGTCTACAGCGTCACCGGCGAAGGCCGCGCCATCAATATCACCTATGTCGACTCCGGTGGCGTGATGCAGACCGAGTTCAATGTGGCCCTGCCGTGGAGCAAGGAGGTCAGCCTCTCGGCGCCGGCCAAGGGTTCGGCCAGCGTCGCCGTCGTCAACGTCGGACGCGATGTCACCTGCAGCGTCTCGGTCAACGGCGCCCAGATACGGCAGCGCAGTGGTCGCGGACTGACGATCTGCACCGGCGCCGCCTAATTCTGTTCGACGCGAATATGGTCCGGCACCCGGACCATCAGCATTCCGACCAAGCCGGCGAATAGCACGAGACAGATGCCGGCCAGTCCGGCGCGGTCAGCGTTGAACAGATCAACGAAGACGAAGAACAGCCACGGCGCCAGGAAGGCGACTGCGCGGCCGGTGGTGGTGTAAAGACCAAAGGCGATGCCCTCCTTGCCTTCTCCGGTCATCCGCAGCAGTAGCGTTCGGGCGGCCGACTGGGTGGGGCCGACGAATAGGCACAGCAGCAGTCCGCACACCCAGAACGCGATCGGGCCCGATAGTGCCAGCAGGGTCATGCCAACACAGATCATGGCGCTCAGGGATCCCACGATGATCGGTTTGGCGCCGAGGTGATCGTCGAGCAGTCCGCCCGCCACCGCGCCGAGTGCGGCCACCGTCGATGCGAACACCCCGAAGATCAGGACATTGCCCGGTGAGATGCCGTAGACACTCACACCGAGTACCGCACCGAAGGCGAATACGCCGGAGAGCCCGTCCCGAAACACCGCGCTGACGAGTAGGTAGTAGACCAGGTTTCGGTCACGCCGCCATTCGCTGCGAAGGTCGGACCACAACCGCCGGTACCCGCCGAGGAAGGTCGGCGGGGCTTCCGCCGAGTCATCGGCGCTCGCGAAGGTGTGTGCGGACAGCATCAGCGGCAGGCAGAAGACCAGAATCCAGACCGCGGCCAAAACCATTGCGGCACGGACGTTTTGGCCGTCCGCGGTGGGCAGGCCCA
>JAPLAO010000126.1 GCA_026393245.1 Mycobacterium sp.
GCCGTCTGATCGCCGGTCATGGCCCTGATCACCGTCAGCAGCGCCACGCTGTTATCGGCGATGACGGTCAGCAGGGGGTGCTGCTCGCCGTTGACGAGTGCGGCCAGCGCGCACACCGGACACCACACCTGCTGACAGCGTCCGGGTCCGCGAAGCGCCTCGGTGGCCATCGCCGCGGCCGCCCGGACCGCCGGGTCCAGCCGGTCCAGGATCGCCTGGGCCAGCTGCCGCAGTTCGGGTCCGATATCGGGGTGCGGGTTGCTCATGCCGGCCACACCTGCGGATTGGGCCGAAATCTCACCGTCAACTCACTGCCCCGCATCGTCGCACCGGTCACCAGGCAGCGGCGCAGCACCGGCGCGAGCCGCACCCGGCGTCGCAGATCGGCCGCGCCGATGATCAGGTCGTCGCCGGCCCTGCCGAGGCGCAACGCACCGGAATCGAGTTGCGGCAGTTCAAGCCGCATGCGATAAACGGCGTCAAGACCCGAACCCGACTCACGATCGACCACCGGCCGCAGCGGCGCGGGCGGTGCCGAGCCGTCCCGCCGCCGCGCATCGTCGAGCAGTTGACCCAGCGCCTTGGGGCCGATCGGTTCACCGGCCAGGTGGGGCGTCAACACCAACCGCAACGCGCCGATCATATCGGCGAGTTCATCCAAAACAGATTTCTGCTCCGCGATTCGAGCCGCGTACCAGTCGAAGGCCGGATGATCAGGGAGGTTGCTGTACTCATACGAATCATCTTGGAAGAGAACCTGATTGACGATCAACTCGTCAACGCGCACACCCATCAATGCCAGCGAGCCGAGAGTTCGGACGGCTTCAGCGGCCACCACTCGCTCAGGCGTGAGCACCAGGTGCGCGCTCACCCGATCACCGTTGGTGAGCAGATCCGATAGCGACTCCATGCCGGCACTGACGGTCTCGATCATGGCTACCATGGCTGCGGTCCGCGCATCATCGATCGCGACGCTGAGTCGACGGTGCCGCGGCCAGCACCGCTCCACGTACATCGCGAACGCCGCGGGCAGGGTCAACATCCGGAGGGCGTCGGCGGTGGAAGCACAGTCCACCACCACAAGGTCCCACCGGCCCGAACCGGCCAATGCGGCCACCGCCCGCAGACCCAGCACCTCCTGGATTCCGGGCATGGCGCAAAGCTCTTCCGGCGCAAAGTCTTTGATATCGGAATCCGGAAAACGTGCGGCCAGCACCTCCGCCGTCGGGTACCACGCGGACTCAAGCAGCGCCAGGGTGTCGAGAGCCACGGCATCCAGGTACCCGCCGCCGTTGTCGCCGCCGCGCTCCTCGGTCAGGATGCGGACCGGCTCGGCCGCACCGCTGGGCTGCACCGGTACACCCAGCACATCGCCGAGCGAGTGCGCCTGGTCGGTCGACACCGCCAGCACCCGTTCGCCGCGCAGTGCCGCACGCACCGCCGTCGCCGAGGCCAACGTGGACTTGCCGACACCGCCCTTGCCGACGAATAAACTAATTCGGGCCACATCAGTGGGGCCCGTATCGGCGGCGGCGTCACCGGGTTCCACTCAGCCCTCGACCCGCTTCTTCAAATCCTTCAGCGCGGTATCGGTCAACCGACGCTCAGCCTTGCGCTTGAGCAGACCGATCATCGGAACCATCAGGTCCACCGACAACTCGTAGGTGACATCGGTTCCGGAACCCTTGGGTGTGAGGATGTAGACGCCGTCGAGCGCCTTGAGCAGCGTGCTGGACACCAGCGACCAGCGCACCGATGTGCGGTCGGCCGGCCACTCGTAGGTGAGCACCATGGTGTCCCTGAGCACCGCGGCTTCCAGCACCAGCCGGGCCACTTTCGGGTTGCCTTTGGTGTCGGTCTCGAGAACCTCGGCCTCGGTGTACTCCGACACCCACTCCGGATAGGAGCCGATATCGGCGATGACGTCCATAACCGTGCGCGGGTCCGCGTCGATGTAGATGGTCTGCGCCGTCTTATCCGCCACTGTCAGTGCTTCCCCATCGCTCTCGCTCGCAGTCCGGTCTCGCTTCGCCGGTGGGCGGCGACACCCAGGCCGGGACACCCAGGCCGGAACGCAACCTGGACACAAACCGTACCCTCTCGCACCGCGAGGGAACCGGGTATCAAAGCACCGGTGGCGCGCCGACCGGTCGGGTCGCCTCCAGGCTGTTCTTGACCTCGAAAGCCATCCGCTTACCGGCCACCCGACGACGGTGGTTCAGGGCGGCCGGGTTCAGCGCGGCCGGGTTCTGGGCGGCCGGGTTCAGGGCGGATTCGGCGTGCAGGAAGTAGTGCAGAACCACGCCGTCGAGCACCGGTTCCAGCCAGATCTCCATGGTGCCGGTGAGTGCGCCGGTGACCGTCCAGCGCACACCCTTGTCGGCGCGGTCCTCGACCACCTCGAGCGTCAGGTCGGAAAACCAGCGACGCCACGCGGCCCGGTCGCCCACGGCCCGGCCCACCGCAGCGGGACTCGCGGCGACGAACGTCTCGTCGGCGACCTGGATACTGCTCACGGCTATAGCTTCACATATCCGGGCGCGGCGTTACCCCAGGGGCCGCGTGGGTCGCACCCGCAGCAGTTCGGCGAGCCGTGCGGTGTGGACGTCCCAGTTCCAGTCCCGATCGATCCAGGCCCGTCCGGCCGCACCCATGCGCTGAGCCAGCTCCGGGTCGGCCAACAGATCGCTGATCGCCTCGACGATCTCGTCATGGTTCCGGCCGTCCACCACCCGGCCGGTCTCGCCGTCGCGGACGGTTTCCGGCGCACCGCCAGAATTTCCGGCCACCACCGCGACACCGGTGGCCGATGCCTCCAGGAACACGATGCCCAGGCCCTCGACGTCCAGGCCTGCCCCGCGGGTGCGGCACGGCATGGCGAACACATCGGCCATCGCATAGTGGGCCGGGAGTTCGGCGCCGGGCACCGAACCGGTGAACACCACGTCGGAGTCCACACCGCAGTCCCGGGCCAGCCGGTGCAGGGCGTCGGCAGAGGGCCCGCTGCCGACGATCACCAGCGCGGCGCCGCTGACCCGGCGCCGAATATCCGGCCACGCCCTGATCAACATGTCCTGACCTTTACGCGGCACCAGCCGGGACACACAGATCACCACCGGTCGCCCGCCGAGGTGGTAACGCGCCCGTAATTGCGCACGCGCAACCAGGTCGGGCTCGAAACGATCGATGTCGACGCCCGGCGGCAGGTGTTCCAGGCTCGCCCGGGGACCGAATGCCGAGGCGAATCGGCCACGGGTGTAGTTGCTGACATAGGTGACGATGTCGGTCTGGGCACCGATACGCCGCAGTGCCGACCGGGCGCCCGGCAGCATCGACCAGCCCACCTCGTGCCCGTGGGTACTGGCGACAATGTGCGCAGCACCGGCCCGGCGAGCCTGCGGTGCCAGCAGAGCCAGTGGCGCGGCCGCACCGAACCACACCGTCTCGATACCGTGACTTCCGATCAGGTCGCGCATCCGCCTATCCACGCCAGGCTGGGGCAGCATCAGCGTGCCGGGGTGGCGGACGACTGCGAACGGCGCGGTGCGGTCGTATTCCTCGGCGCCCTTCCACGTCGGCGCGTAGACGGTCACCTCGTGCTGGCCGGTGGCGGCTAATCGGCGCACGAATTGTTCGAGATACGACTGGATTCCGCCACGCCGCGGCGGAAAGTCGTTGGTCACCAACAGGATTCGAGTCATCGTCACCCACGCCCTGTTGTCAGCCACGACGCCCAGCGGAGCTTCAGTCCGGGTAGGTCGGTGCCGAGGGTCTGCTGGACGGCGGCTGCCAGGTCAGCGTGGTCGGGTCCACAGGCCGCCACATACAACCGGCGAAGTCCATCGGCGCCGTAGGTATCGGCGACGAACCGCGCGAACCACCATGCCCGGTCGTAGACCGCCGAACGCTCGACTCCGGATCCGTCGAGTGCGGCATCGGAGGGCAGTTCGATACCTGTGCCAGCGGGTATCTCCGACGGCGGACGAGCGACGAAGTCCGCCACGCCTTCGGTCAGCCAACGCGGGGCGTCCAGGGCGGTGTCGGCACGGGCGGCGAGGTGAAAAAGCTCGTGCGCCAACACAATTCGCAGCGCGGAGTCGTTCATCGCCGCCGCACCGGGGGCAAAGACGATCCGCTGACCGGACGTCGCCCGCCCGGCGATATCGACCTCGTCGACGACGGACACCGCGGCGATATCGGCCCACTGACGTCGGGTGTCGAGGTGTGCCTCGTTGAGGAATTGCGCTTCGGAGTCGGTGGCCACGACGGTGATCTCAGGGTCATCACCGTGCCCCCAGTCGGTGCCCCAGAACCGCTCGACCGCACCGACGGCCGCGCCCATTTCGGCTCCGACTCGGGTGAGTAGGCCGTCGGTTCGGGCCCCGCCGAGGCTGAGTAGGCGCACCGTCCGGCCGCCGACGACCAACGGCGCATCGACCGAGACCGAGGGGGCGACAGCGACCGGTGCCGCTCGAACTTCGGGCAGGCTGGCAATCACCACCGAGGCGGCGGCGAACTCGGCGACGAGGGCCAGGGCAAGGGCAAGTCCCACCAGACGGGACCGACGGTTTCGGTGAACGGTCGGCCCGGCGGTGCGCCGGTTCGCCAAGACCGACGACTCAGTACCGACGGACGTTGTAGATCGGGGCGTTGTTCACCGGAACGACGGCCACCGGTATCCCGAAGGTGGAGGCATGCACCATCATCCCGTCACCGACGTACATCCCGACATGCGAGGCGTCGGAGTAATAGGTAATGACATCACCGGGCTGCATCTGGTCCAACGAGACTGGTTGTCCACCGGCGGCCAGCGCGTAACTCGAATGCGGCAGGAAGATACCGGCCTGCTGGTAGGCCCACATGATCAAGCCGGAGCAGTCGAATTCACCGGGTCCCGCCGCACCCCAGACATACGGCGTACCGAGTCGGGTCAACGCCGCCTGCACTGCCGCCGAACCCCCTCCGCCACCGGCACCGGGTGACGGCAGGGCGGCGGCCATCGCGAGGATCTCACTCGACGGCCCAGACTCGGGAGCAGCCTCGGGCGCCGGCGCCGCCAGAATCGCCGGCGGCAATGCGGCCGGGCCAGCCAGGGTGGCCCGCTGCAGGGCGGTCAGCAGCGCATACCGCGACTTCACCGCGGTGATCTGCACCTGAAGTTGAGATTGCTTTCCCTGCAGGTCGGCGCGCACGGCGGCGGCTTCGTCGGCGGCCGTCGCGGCATCGGCCGCAGACTTGGCCGACGCGGCCTCGATTTGGACCGCTTCGGCACTGAGGTTGCGGAAGCTCTGCATCTGAGCCGACATCTCGATACCCATAACCCGCTGAACAGCCATCTTGTCGATCAGGCCCTGCGGTGAGGCCGCGGTCAGGATCGCATTGAGACCGTCGGTGCGGCCGCCCATGTACACCGAGGCGGCCAGCGTATTGACCGAGCCCTGGTAGGAGGAAAGCTGGAGTCTGGCGGCGTCCAGGGCGGCCAGATCGTTGGCGTGCGACTGCTCCGCTGCAGTCTGGGCCTGGACTTTCGTGTCGAGGTCGATTTCGGCCGCGTGCATCTGCTCGGTGAGTTGCTCGGCCTGCCGGGAAAGCTCACTGATCTTGGTCACGGCGTCCTGGGCCGGATCGGCCACGGCCGGGGTGCTCAGCAGGCTGGCGAGCGCCATGGCGCCCGCGACGGCCCCGGCAAACCACTTATGAGCAGCGGATTTGGAGAGGGAGGTACGGTCAAGCATCAAGGTTTTTGCGTCCTTTGACTGCGTCGACTCGACTCGCCGGAGTGCGTTCAGGTCTCGGTAAGGTTACGAAACGGCAACGGCTTTGTCCAACCAAAGGGCGAAGATCTCAGCGAATATTCAGCCACATCAGTCACACCAGTAACTGATTGGCCCCGGCCCCAGCGGGTTAGCCGGCCAGTTCCGCGCCGGGATTCCGGCGCACCGGCACCAGCCGCAACCGGGGCGCCATACCCGCCTCGGCGAGCACCTCCAGTGCGGCACGCTCATCCTCCAGCAGAGTTTCCGGAACGCCCAGCAGCACGCTGACCACACAATCCGGGCAACCCGGCCCCCGAACCGCGCACTGGTCACAGTCGATGATCACGGGTTCGCCCGGTTCTGGCGGGACGTGTCCCACATCGATTGGTCTCATATCGGATCTCTCTTCCTGTTCGTTCGCACCACACTGCTCGGCTGTCCCGCACGCTAACGACAGACACCGACAAGTTGCGCTCCCCCGGTGTGGCGTGGACTGCTCTGTCGGTGGCGCTGCCTAGCGTCAGTCACCGTGGCCGGCTTTCGCACCGACGATCAGTTGAGCTTTGACGACGTCGACGCCGTCGCGGAGGCGTCGCTGCGGGATGCCACGTTCGTCATCGTCGACCTCGAGACCACCGGGTCGCGGGCGAACGCCGCGGCGGACGGATACCGGGACGCGATCACTGAGATCGGTGCAGTCAAGGTGCGCGGCGGGAAGGTCATCGGCGAGTTCGCCACCCTGGTCGATCCGCAACGCAATATCCCGCCACAGATCATCGAGCTCACCGGAATCACCACGGCGATGGTGCGTGACGCGCCGACGATCGAGGCCGTACTTCCGATGTTCCTGGAGTTCGCACGGGGCTCAATCCTGGTGGCGCACAACGCCGGATTCGATACCGGCTTCCTTCGCGCCGCGGCACAGCAGTGCGATATCGCCTGGCCGAAACCACCGGTGTTGTGCACGGTGAAATTGGCCCGGCGGGTGTTGAGCCGTGAGGAGGCGCCCAGCGTGCGACTGTCCGCGCTGGCGCAACTTGTGGGCTCCGCAACCACACCCACGCACCGCGCACTCGACGACGCGCGTGCGTGCGTCGATGTGCTGCACGCGCTGATCGAACGGGTGGGCAACCTGGGCGTGACTACCTTCGGCGATCTGCAGTCCTATCTGCCGAACGTCACCAACGCCCAGCGCAGCAAGCGGGTGCTCGCCCACGGACTGCCGCGCAAACCCGGGGTCTACCTCTTCCGCGGGCCGTCCGCCGAAGTCCTCTACGTGGGCACCGCGACCGATCTTCGGCGGCGGGTCGGCCAGTACTTCACCGGCGCCGATCCCCGCAGCCGGATCAAGGAGATGGTCGGGCTGGCCGAAAGCGTCGAGCATGTCGAGTGCGCCCACCCACTCGAAGCTGGCGTTCGCGAGTTGCGCCTGCTCGCAGCGCACGCGCCGCCTTACAACCGGCGGTCCCGCTTCCCCCACCGATGGTGGTGGGTGGTGCTCACCGACGAGGCCTTCCCGCGGCTGTCCGTGGTGCGCGCACCACGCCACGACCGCGCACTCGGGCCGTTCCGGTCCCGGGCGGACGCCGTCGACGTCGCCGGGCTGATCGCCCGGTTCACCGGTGTACGAACCTGCTCGACCCGGATCGGACGCAGCGGCGTGCACGGTCCGAGTTGCCCGCAGCGGGAGGTCGCCCCGTGCCCTGCCGACCGGGCGATCATGGCCGAGCAGTACGCGGCCGCGCCCCGGCGGGCGGCGGAGTTGATCGACGGGTCCGACAACACCGCACTGGGCGCCGCGGTGGACCGGATTCGGGTGCTGGCCGAACAGTCCAGCTTTGAAAGCGCCGCACGGCTGCGCGATCTGACCGCCGACACCGTGGAGATGCTGTGGCGCGGGCAGCGGTTGCACTCCCTGGCCGGGGTCGGCGAACTCGTCGCCGCCGCACCCGACGGCGCCGGCGGTTGGCATTTGACGGTGCTCAGACACGGTCAGCTGGCCGCCGCGGGATGCGCTCGCCGAGGCGTGCCTCCGATGCCGGTGGTCGACGCCCTGCGCAGCGGCGCTCAGGTGGTGCTGCCACAACCGGCACCACTGGGCGGCGCCCTGGTCGAGGAAACCGCACTGGTCGCCCGCTGGCTTGCCCGGCCCGGAATCCGGATCGTCTGTGCCACAGAGGGTTTCGCATCACCACTGCATTCGGCCGGCGGATGGCTCGAATGGGCGGTTGCAGCACGCTCAGCGCGCCATACAGCCTCAGAGTTGCTGCGAGAAACCGATCCAACGCGTGAGCAACTCGCGCGCCGCGCCGGAGTCGATCGCCTCGGCGGCGCGGCGCAACCCGTCCTCCCACGCAGGCAGCCATTCGGCATCGCTGGATAGCCCGGCGTGGGCGACCATCGCCCCTGCCGCATTGAGCACCACGGCGTCCCGCACCGCCCCGATGGCACCGTCGAAAACGCTGCGCGCCTGCGCCGCGTTGAATTCCGCGTCGCCACCGACGAGTTCGGTCGCCTGTGCGCGAGCTAACCCGAATCCCAGCGGGTCGAAGGTGAGCTTGTCGATGGTGCCGGCCTGTACCCGCCAGATGGTGCTGGTGGTTGTGGTGGTCAATTCGTCGAGCCCGTCGTCGCCATGCACCACCAGCACGCTGGACCGCCGGGCAGCGAAAACACCGGCCATCACCTCAGCAGAGTCTGCGAATGCGCAACCGATCAGTCCGGCTCGCGGACTTGCCGGATTAGTAAGCGGCCCAAGCAGATTGAAGACCGTAGGCACCCCGATCTCCCGCCGCGGCGGGCCCGCATGCCGATACGAGGGATGGAACACCGGGGCGAAGCAGAACCCGATCCCCACCCCGGCCACACAGCGAGCCACCTCATCGGGGCCCAGGTCGATCCGGACCCCGAGCGCCTCGAGCATGTCGGCCCCACCGCTCGCCGACGATGCAGCCCGATTGCCGTGTTTGACCACCGGCACACCCGCGGCCGCCACCACGATCGCGGCCATCGTCGAGATGTTTACCGTGTTGGCGCCATCGCCGCCGGTGCCCACGATATCGACGGTCTCGGTGCCGATGACATCGGTCGGTACCCGGCGGGCGTGGCGCAGCATGGTGTCGGCCAACTCGCGGACCTCGGCGGCGGTCGGGCTCTTCATCGTCATCGACACGCCGAAGGCGGCGATCTGCGCGGGCGTCGCATCGCCGGCCATGATCTGGCCCATCGCCCACCCGGCCTGCCCGGGTTCGAGTTCGAAACCGCTGGTCAACCTGCCCAGGACCTGCGGCCACGTGGCGACCGGGGAGTCCGGGCCCGGCCCGGCAGACGGTGATGTCATCGGCCGATCGTCGCACGTCGCGAACCCGTCACCAAGGCCCGGGAAAACAGTTTGTGACCAATTCAGTACCTGGCTGTACCTAGCCAACTACAAAGCGTCATACTTCTTCTGTGACAAGCGCTGTAGGCACTTCCGGAACCGCGATCACGTCCCGCGTGCATTCGCTGAACAGGCCGAACATGGTCAGTGTCGGAACCATCGTGTGGCTCTCCAGCGAGCTGATGTTCTTCGCCGGACTATTCGCGATGTACTTCACCGCACGCGCCCAATCGGGTGGCGTTTGGCCACCGCCGCCCACCGAGCTGAACCTCCTCCAGGCAGTGCCCGTCACCCTGGTGCTGATCGGGTCGTCGTTCACCTGCCAGATGGGGGTGTTCGCGGCCGAACGTGGCGACGTCTTCGGTCTGCGCCGGTGGTACACCGCCACCTTCCTGATGGGGTTGTTCTTCGTCCTCGGGCAGGCCTACGAGTACTACCACCTCATCACGCACGGAACCACGATTTCCAGCAGCTCCTACGGCAGCGTCTTCTACCTGGCGACCGGCTTCCACGGCCTGCATGTGGTCGGCGGTCTGGTCGCCTTCATCCTGCTGCTGCTGCGGACCACGATGACCAAGTTCACCCCGGCCCAGGCGACCGCGGCCATCGTAGTGTCCTACTACTGGCACTTCGTCGACATCGTCTGGGTGGCCCTGTTCGCGACGATCTACTTCATCCGATGAAACCCGTGAATCCGATGATGAAAAGGGGTTCGATGCTCACGTTTGGATCCCGCAGGAGCGCTCAAGCGCACCGGCGGCTACGGCGTCGGCTGACCGCGGCTGTCCTGCTGGTGTTCGGTCTGGGTCTGGCCGGCATGCTGGCCGCCACCCTGACACCCACTCCGCAGGTAGCCGTCGCCGACCAGTCCCAGTCGGCACTGCTGCGCACCGGACAGCAGTTGTTCGAAACGGCGTGCATCACCTGCCACGGAGCCAACCTGCAGGGCGTCAACAGCCGCGGGCCCAGCCTGATCGGTGTGGGTGAGGCTGCCGTCTACTTCCAAGTCGGCAGCGGACGCATGCCGATGATGCGCAACGAGGCACAGGCCATGCGCAAGGCACCCAGCTTCGATGAACCTCAGGTGGATGCACTCGGCGCCTACATCCAGAGCATGGGTGGTGGTCCGCTGGTCCCGCGTGACGCCAACGGCCAGATCGCCGATCACTCACTGATCGGCTCCGATTTGGCTCGCGGCGGTGACCTCTTCCGGCTCAACTGCGCGTCCTGCCACAACTTCACCGGCCGCGGCGGCGCACTGTCCTCGGGCAAGTACGCGCCCATGCTGGATCCCGCCACACCCGCACAGATCTACACCGCGATGGTGACCGGGCCGCAGAACATGCCGAAGTTCTCCGAACGCCAGCTCACGCCGGAGGAAAAGAAGGACATCATCGCCTACGTCCGGTCGTCCAGCGAAACGCTCAATCCGGGCGGTTACGGTCTCGGCGGCTTCGGGCCGGCGCCGGAGGGCATGGCGATCTTCATCATCGGGATCGTGGCCGCCGTTGCGGCCGCACTGTGGATCGGGGCACGGTCGTGAGCGACTACACCGGCGACAAGCCCTCCGACGACCAGTTAGCGTCAATGTCCACCGAGGACCTGGTCCGCCTCGGCGGCAAAATGGATGGCGTCGACACCGTCCTCAAGGAGCCACGCTGGCCGGTTGAGGGCACCCGCGCGGAGAAGCGCTCCGAGCGAACGGTGGCGATCTGGATGCTGCTGGGCGGCATCTTGGGCCTTGCCCTGCTGCTGGCCTTCCTGTTCTGGCCGTGGGAGTACAAGCCCAACGGCGTCGAGGGCAATTTCCTCTACACCATGGCTACTCCGGTGTACGGCCTGACATTCGGGTTGTCGATCCTGGCCATCGGGATCGGCGCGGTGCTTTATCAGAAGAAGTTCATTCCCGAAGAGATCTCGATCCAGGATCGCCACGACGGGCAGTCCTCCGAACTGGACCGCAGGACCGCGGCAGCCAACCTGATCGACGCGTTCGAGGGGTCAACGGTCAAGCGCCGCAAGCTGATCGGGCTGTCGCTGGGTATCGGGTTGGGTGCATTCGGGGTCGGAACACTGGTGGCCGCGGTCGGCGGGATCATCAAGAACCCGTGGAAACCGGTCGTGCCCACCGCCGACGGCCTCAAGGCGGTGCTGTGGACCTCGGACTGGACGCCGCGATTCAAGGGCGAGACGATCTTCCTGGGCAAATCCACCGGCAGGCCGGGGGAATCACCGATCGTGAAGATGCGTCCCGAGGACCTCGATGCCGGTGGCATGGCGACGGTGTTTCCGTGGCGGGAGTCCGACGGCGACGGAACCACGGTGGAGTCGCACGAGATCCTCGGCCATATCGCCATGGGTGTGCGCAACCCGGTCATGCTGATTCGCATCAAACCCGTCGACATGTCCCGGGTGGTCAAGCGCCAGGGCCAGGAGAGCTTCAACTTCGGCGAACTGTTCGCCTACACCAAGGTCTGCTCGCACCTCGGCTGCCCGTCCTCGCTGTACGAGCAGCAGACCTACCGGATCCTGTGCCCGTGTCACCAGTCGCAGTTCGACGCACTGCACTTTGCACGACCGATTTTCGGGCCGGCTGCGCGCGCATTGGCGCAGCTACCGATTACTATCGATAAAGACGGATATCTTGTCGCCAACGGCGATTTCATCGAACCAGTCGGACCGGCATTTTGGGAGCGCACATCATGAGCACTAGCGTTACGGACCGTATCGACACAGTCGCCGACAATCTCGATTCCCGTTATCACCCCTCGGGTGCGCTTCGGCGGCAACTCAACAAGGTCTTCCCCACGCACTGGTCATTCCTGCTGGGCGAGATCGCAATGTACAGCTTCATCATTCTGCTGCTCACCGGCGTGTATCTGACGTTGTTCTTCGACCCGTCGATGGCCGAAGTCACCTACAACGGCGTCTACCAGCCGCTGCGCGGTATTCAGATGTCGCGGGCCTACGAGACCGCTCTGAACATCAGCTTCGAAATCCGCGGCGGGCTGTTCGTCCGACAGGTTCACCACTGGGCAGCGCTGTTGTTCGCGGCGTCGATCATGGTGCACCTGGCCCGCATCTTCTTCACCGGCGCCTTCCGGCGTCCCCGCGAGGCAAACTGGGTGATCGGCTGCCTGCTGCTCATCCTGGCGATGTTCGAGGGATTCTTCGGCTACTCGCTGCCCGACGATCTGCTGTCCGGCACCGGCGTGCGCGCCGCCCTGTCGTCGATCTCCCTGGGCATCCCGGTGATGGGCACCTGGATGCACTGGGCGATCTTCGGCGGCGACTTCCCCGGCAACATCATCATGCCTCGGCTATACGCAGTGCATATCCTGCTGTTCCCCGGAATCATGCTCGGCCTGATCGGCATGCACCTGGCACTGGTGTGGTTCCAGAAGCACACCCAGTTCCCCGGGCCGGGCCGTACCGAGACCAACGTCGTCGGCGTGCGGGTGATGCCAGTGTTCGCAGTGAAGTCCGGTGCCTTCTTCGCGATGGTCGTCGGCATCCTGGGCCTAATGGGCGGTCTGCTCCAGATCAACCCGATCTGGGTTCTGGGTCCCTACAAACCGTCACAGGTGTCGGCCGGCTCGCAGCCCGACTTCTACATGATGTGGACCGACGGTCTCATTCGCCTGTTCCCGCCATGGGAGATCTACATCGGCAACCACACCATCCCGGCCGCCGTGTGGGTGGCGGTGCTCATGGGCGTGATCTTCCTGCTGCTGATCATCTATCCGTTCCTAGGGGCCCGGTTCAGCGGCGACAAGGCGCACCACAACCTACTGCAGCGTCCCCGTGAC
>JAPLAO010000142.1 GCA_026393245.1 Mycobacterium sp.
GATGGTCGTCTGGGTATAGTCCCAACGTGAGAATCCCTACCAACCAGTAGGTAGATCGAGAGGAAGCGCGCACAGTGGAGATCAAGGACGCCGTAGCCGTCGTCACCGGGGGAGCGTCGGGTCTTGGCCTGGCCACCGCCGAGGCACTCCTGGCCGAGGGTGCCAAGGTGGTCATCCTTGACCTGCCGACCTCGAAGGGCGAGGACGTCGCCGCTGGCTTGAACTCTGGGAAGGCGGGCGACCGGGTGCGGTTCGCCCCGGCCGACGTCACCGACGAGGATGCGGTCACCGCGGCCTTCGATATCGCCGAGTCACTCGGGCCGGTGCGGATCGTGGTCAACTGCGCCGGTACCGGTGACGCTATCCGCGTGCTGGGCAAATCCGGGGTCTACCCGCTGCACAAATTCGCCCGCATCGTCAACATCAACCTGGTCGGCACTTTCAACGTGCTGCGCCTGGGCGCGGAGCGGATGGTCAAGAATGACCCGGTGGGTGAAGAGCGCGGCGTCATCATCAATACCGCCTCGGTTGCCGCCTTCGACGGCCAGATCGGGCAGGCCGCCTACTCGGCGTCCAAGGGCGGCGTGGTCGGTATGACCCTGCCGATCGCCCGCGACCTGGCGGACAAGAAGATTCGCGTGATGACCATCGCGCCCGGCCTGTTCGACACCCCGTTGCTGGCTGGCCTCCCCGAACCGGCCAAGGCCTCGCTGGGCGCGCAGGTGCCGCATCCCTCGCGGTTGGGCAACCCGTCCGAATATGGCGCGCTGGCCGTGCACATCGTGGAGAACTCGATGCTCAACGGCGAGGTGATCCGTCTCGACGGCGCCATTCGTATGGCCCCGCGGTAGCCGCGGGAAGGAGAGACGATATGACATTGGTAACCAAGTTCACCGAGGTTTTCGACGTCGAGCACCCGATCGCGCAGGGCGGTATGCAGTGGGTAGGCCGCGCCGAATTGGTTGCGGCGGTGGCTAATTCAGGTGCACTCGGCTTCTTGACCGCGCTGACCCAGCCGACGCCGAAGGATCTGGCCAGTGAGATCGCGAAGACTCGCGACCTCACCGACAAGCCGTTCGGGGTCAACCTCACGATCCTGCCGGCGATCAACCCGCCGCCGTACGACGAGTACCGGCAGGTCATTGTCGATGCCGGTATCAAGATCGTCGAGACGGCCGGTTCGAACCCGGCACCCCATCTGCCAATCTTTCATGACAATGGCATCAAGGTGCTGCACAAGTGCACCTCGGTGCGCCACGGGGTGAAGGCACAGAGCCTGGGTGTCGACGGCATCAGTATCGACGGATTCGAGTGCGCCGGACACCCCGGCGAGGACGACGTCCCGGGCCTGGTGCTCATCCCGGCGGCGGCCAGGGAGATCGAAATTCCGATGATCGCCTCCGGCGGCTTCGGCGACGCCCGCGGGTTGGTGGCAGCCCTGGCGTTGGGCGCCGACGGCATCAACATGGGTACCCGGTTCATGTGCACCGTCGAGTCCTGCATCCACCAAAACGTCAAGCAGGCCATCGTCGATGGAGATGAGCGCGGCACCGAGTTGATCTTCCGCAGCCTGCACAACACCGCCCGGGTGGCCAGTAATGCGGTCTCGCGCGAGGTCGTGGATATCCTGGCCGGCGGCGGTCAGTTCGACGCGGTCAAGGATCTGGTCGCCGGATCCCGCGGCCGCCGCGTCTTCGACGACGGCGATCTCGACGCCGGAATCTGGTCGGTGGGCACGGTGATGGGCCTGATCCACGACATCCCCACCGTCGACGAGCTGGTCAGCCGGATCGTCGAGGAAGCCCAGGACATCATCACCGGCCGCCTGGCCGGAATGGTCAACCTGGGTGCACGAGTCTGATCAGGGACGTCGGGCTGCCCCCACACATGGTGTCACCCTCCACGAGTACGTCACCGTGATAGAGCGCTTCGAAGTCCACTTTGATGACATCGGCACTGTTGTCGTCGATCCACATGGGACTGACCCTATTGGTATCGATTAAGGAATCATTGAGTTACGTTTCGGAAAATGGTGGCAATTTCTTACCGGCGGGTTACCGCCACCTGAATCATTTGACCGACCGCCGCAGTCGCGGAACACTGAATCTATCTAATAGTTAGCTGGCTGACGGAAGGGATGGCGGCTGTGCTGCATAAAATAGCCCGCTTCGCTGTTCGCTCGCCGCGGCAAATCCTGGTGCTCGCAGCCCTGCTGATGGTCGCCACCGCGATCTTCGGGATCCCGGTTGCGAGTCACCTGTCGGCCGGGGGCTTCCAGGACCCCACCTCGGAGTCCGCCGCGGCGGGCCGCCTGCTCGGGGAGAAGTTCGACCAGAGCGATCAGCAACTGCTGTTCACGGTCAGCGACCCCGCCGGCGCCACCGGCACCCGCGCCCGCATCGTCGGGACCGATATCGTCAACCGCCTCGACGCCTCGCCCGACGTGCTCATCGTGTCCTCGCCGTGGACCTCGCCCCCGGCGGCGGCCGGGGAGCTGGTCAGTAAGGACGGCCGGACCGGCTTGATCGTGGCAACCATGGCGGGCGGTGAAGACAAAGCCCAGGGCTATGCGGCTGCTTTGGCGGGCGAGTTGGCCGGCGACCGCGACGGGGTTTCTGTCCTAGCCGGTGGTACCGCGATGATCTATAAGCAGATCAACCAGCAGACCCAGCGTGATCTGCTGCGGATGGAATCGATCGCCGTCCCGCTGAGTTTCCTGGTGCTGGTGTGGGTGTTCGGCGGCCTGGTGGCTGCCGCGCTGCCGATGCTGGTCGGCCTGATGGCAACCCTGGGCGCGATGTCGGTGCTGCGACTCATCACCGGCTTCACCGAGGTGTCGATCTTCGCGCTCAACATCACCACTGCTCTGGGATTGGCGCTCGCCGTCGACTACACGTTGCTGATCCTCAGTCGCTACCGTGACGAGATCGCCGGCGGTGCCACCCGCGAGGACGCCCTGGTACGCACCATGGGCACGGCGGGACGAACCGTGCTGTTCTCCGCTGTGACGGTGGCGTTGTCGCTGTCGGCTTTGATGCTCTTCCCGATGTACTTCCTGAAATCCTTCGCCTACTCCGGCGTCGCGACGGTCGCATTCGCCGTGGCGGCTGCCGTGATTGTCACCCCGGCGGCGATCGTCGTGCTCGGGGATCGACTCGACTCCTTCGACATCCGCCGATTGGTGCGTCGGGTGTTGCGGCGACCTGAGCCCGTGGCCAAACCCGTGCAGCGGCAATTCTGGTACCGCTCAACGAAGTTCGTGATGGGACGGGCGATCCCGGTCGGCCTCGCGATTGTCGCGCTGCTGATGTTGTTGGGCGCGCCGTTCCTGCGCATCCAGTTCGGCAATCCCGATGATCGGGTTCTGCCCAAGACCGCGTCCGCTCATCAGGTGGGCGACCAACTTCGTAACGACTTCGCGAGCAACTTCAACTCCGCGGTGACCATGGTGATACCCGATGCCGCCGGTGCCAGCCCGCTCGAACTCGACCGCTACGCCGCGGATCTGTCCCGGGTTCCCGATGTGTCGCTGGTGTCCTCCCCGGGCGGAACCTTCGTGGGCGGAAACCGGATCGGCCCGCAGTCGGCGCCGGCCGGGATGGCCGACGGCAGCGCGTTTGTGTCGGTGCGCAGTACCGCCGCACTTTTCTCGGACGCCTCCAAGGTGCAACTCGACCGACTGAGCGCCGTTGCCGAACCGGCCGGACGTGAGGTGCTGATCGGCGGCGGCGCCCAGGTCAACCGGGACAGCGTCACCGCCATCACCTCCCGGCTGCCGATCGTGCTCGGATTGATCGGTGTGATCACCCTCGTGCTGTTGTTCCTACTGACCGGCAGTGTGGTGCTGCCGGTGAAAGCGGTTGTGCTGAATCTGCTTTCGCTGTCCGCCGCGTTCGGCGCACTGGTGTGGATCTTCCAGGAGGGACACCTGGGCGCGTTGGGTACCACTGCGACCGGCACGATGGAAGCGAACATGCCGGTGCTGTTGTTCTGCGTGGCGTTCGGGCTCTCAATGGACTACGAGGTGTTCCTGCTGGCCAGAATCCGGGAGTACTGGCTGGAATCCCCGCAGACGAGTGCGGGAAGCGATGAGGCGGTAGCCCTGGGCTTGGCGCGTACCGGGCGGGTGGTCACCGCGGCCGCTTTGATCATGTCGATTGCGTTCGCTGCGCTGATCGCCGCCCAGGTGTCGTTCATGCGGATCTTCGGTCTGGGCCTGACCCTGGCCGTGCTGGTCGACGCGACCCTGGTCCGGATGGCACTGCTGCCGTCGTTCATGCGGGTGATGGGCAAGTGGAACTGGTGGTCGCCGGGCCCGCTGGCACGGTCGCCGACTGAGGCGGTGGTTAGGGCGAGTCCCGGTTAGGGTGGGCCCTGTGAGTGAGCAGACGCTGGACCACCCGTTCTTCGCCCGGATGTGGACGGTGATGTCTGCGCATGAAACACCGCTCCTGCGCAGGTTGCGTGGCGAGATCCTGGCCGGACTTTCGGGCCGGGTGCTCGAGGTCGGCGCCGGCACCGGAACCAATTTCGCCTACTACCCCGAGGCTGTCGCACAGGTGGTGGCACTGGAGCCTGAGGCCCGGTTGGCGCCGGTGGCCCGGGAGGCTGCGGCCGCCACGTTGGTGCCAATCACCGTCATCGAGTCCACCATCGAAACCATGCCCGCCACCGAACCGTTTGATGCTGTCGTCTGCTCGCTGGTGCTGTGTTCGGTCGCGGATCCCGATACCGTTCTGCGCCAACTGAACTCGGTACTCAAATCGGGCGGTGAGTTGCGCTACTTCGAGCATGTCGCCAGTGCGGGCTGGCGTGGCGGGGTGCAACGCGTCGCGGATATCACCGTCTGGCCGCGGATTGCCGGCAACTGCCACACGCACCGCTACACCGAACGTGCGATTACCGGGGCGGGGTTCACCATCGAGGCCGCCCGACGGCAGTGGACGTTTCCGGCCTGGGTTCCGCTGCCGATCTCCGAGATCGCGCTCGGCCGGGCGAGCAAGAACGCTTAAGGGTTGTCGCCCAGGAGAGTAGGCAGTCGCTGCAGCAATCCGGGCAGCGCGGCACCGGCGGTAGCGCGGACCGTCACCGTGGCCGTCGCCGACAGCGGTGTGGGCTCGGGGTTGACTTCCACCACCACCGTGCCACGCGTCAGTGCGTATTCGGGTAGACCGGCGGCCGGGTAGACCAGGCCAGAAGTGCCGACCACGATGAGGGCATCGGCGTGGGCGACCGCCTCCACGGCTGCCTGCCACGCCTCGTCGGGCAGCTGCTCCCCGAACCAGACGATCCCGGGCCGGATCAGCCCGCCGCACTCACACGACGGGGGCATCTTCTCGAGTTCCGCCTCGGGCATATCGGGCAGCGGCTGGTGATAACGCGAACCGCAGGTGTCGCACCAGAACTCAAACAGGCTGCCGTGCAGGTGATGCACGGTGCGGCTGCCTGCCCGCTCGTGCAGATCGTCGACGTTCTGGGTGATCACAGTGACCTCGGCGAAGTCCTGCCAGTCCGCGACGGCGCGATGGCCGTCGTTCGGTTCGACCTGCTGGACGAGATGGTGCCGCCACAGGTACCAGGCCCACACCCGCTCGGGGTGCCGCTGCCAGCCGTCGGTGCTGGACAACTCGTACGGGTCGTACTTCGACCACAACCCCGTCGCATCGTCGCGGAATGTCGGCACCCCACTCTCGGCGGAGATTCCCGCTCCGCTCAGCACCGCGATACGCACATCCCCAAGATAGCGGCGATACTGAGACGCGTGGCGGAACTGGCTCAGTGGCTGCGAGTGGACACCGATTCGCCGGTGGCGTTGTTCGACCAGTTGCGGATAGCGGTGATCGCCGCCGTCCGCGACGGCAGACTTGCTGCCGGCACCCGGCTGCCGACGGTGCGGGAACTGGCCGCCGAACTCGGGTTGGCGGTCAACACCGTGGCGCGCGCCTACCGTGAGTTGGAGAGCGCCGGGATCGTCGAAACACGGCGCCGGTGGGGCACATTCGTCGCCCGATCGGATCCCGCCGACGCGGCGATGGCGGCCGCGGCGCGTGCCTATGCCGAGACGGCCCGCAGACTGGGCCTCGGCAAGCCGGAGGCGGCTCGCTACCTGGATGCCGAGTTCAGCTGAGGCTCAGCCGAATTCGAGCAGCGCGTAGACGCCTCGGAACGGCTTCATCGGGACGAATCCCCAGAAGGCCGGGAACGCCTTGTTGAAAATGAACCCCCGGCCCCTCGGCATCGGGATGTCGTGAACCGTCGTCAGGCCGGGCATGGTCCCGACCAGGGCGGACAGCTGGTTGATGGAGAGGCTGAACGGCATCGGTGGCACTCGGTAGGACTTGGTCGCGCGGATACCCTTCGGTGCGACCTTCTTGATGATCGTCGGGGGAAGGTCGAAGAACATCTGGCCGCCAGGAAAGCGCTTGGTGCACTGGGTAATCAAGTCCATGGCCTCGTCCGGCTGCAGGTACATCAACAGGCCCTCAGCGGTGATGAACACGCCGTCAGCGTCATCGACGCGATCTATCCAGCTGTAATCCAGTGCGGACTGGCCGAGGTTGGTGATTCGCGGGGAGTGCGGCAGAAGGCGCTCGCGCAGTTCGATCACCGGCGGCAGATCCACCGAGATCCACCGGAATTGCGCATCGTCGATTGCTGTGTCGAGGCGCCAGAAGCTGGTTTGAAAACCCTCGGCGAGCGCCACGACGGTAGCTTTGGGGTGGGCGCGCAGGTAGGCGATGGCGCACTTATCGACGGCCATGGAGCGCAGCGCCATCTCCTGGCCGCGGAGGCCGAACTTGTCGTAGTTGACGCCGTAGGTAGTCGTCAACGTATCGCGCAATCGAATGGCCATCGGATCCTCAATGATGGCGTCGGGCAGGCCGGCCTGGATGGCTCGGCCGTTCAGCGTCATGAGTGCGGTTTCGGAGACTCCGGTGAGCGCCGCACTGGGATCGGTGGGATCGTTCATGTGAATCTCAGCCTACTGGCGCTCGCGGCGTAGGCTTCGGGCGGTGACACGTCACGTCTTCGATGACAAACTTCTCGCGGTGATCGCGGGCAACTCGCTGGGCATCCTGGCCACAATCAAGCGCGATGGCCGCCCACAGTTGTCGAACGTGACCTATCACTTCGATCCGCGCGCCCTGACGATCGAGGTGTCGGTCACCGAACCGCGGGCCAAAACGCGCAACCTTCGCCGCGATGCGCGGGCGTCGATTCTCGTCAGTTCGGAGGACGGCTGGTCGTATGCGGTCGCCGAGGGTGACGCCGTGCTGAGTCCACCGGCCGCAGCGCCGGATGACGAGACCGTCGAGTCGCTGATCGTGCTGTATCGGAATGTAACCGGTGAACATTCGGACTGGGACGACTACCGCCGGGCCATGGTCGTCGACCGACGGGTCCTGCTGCGGCTGCCGATCAGCCATCTGTACGGCATGCCGCCTGGGAACCGCTGATCCAAGCCGGCGTGGTGGCTCTGGGTTACCCTGCCAGCATGGCCGAGCCCGAGTCTGATCCCAGCGAAGACACCAAACGCAAGTTCCGGGAGGCGCTGGAACGCAAGAAGGCGAAGTCGGCGGGTAACGCCGACCAGAAGGGCATCGGTGGCAAGCAGGTGCGCGCGCACGGTGTGGTGGAGAACCGCCGGGAGTTCCGCCGCCGCAGTGGCAGCGCCTAAGCGGTCGTCATTGGTCAGACCGTGGAAAAAGTTTCCAACTCCTCGGCGGGCATTCGGTCGGACCACGGCCGATGAATCGCCACCGCCAACGCGGGCTCCTCGATCAGTTGAGCGTCGGGCACGGTCCCGCCGTACGCACGCAACACCCGCTCGATGACCTGGGCCTCGTCAGCGTCGTACCGGCCGCCCACCGCGGCGATGACGGCCTCGATGTTCATCCTGTCACTGCGGTCTTGTAGATCCCTGCTGCCTCCTCCACCGACGCTTGAATCAGCAGTATCAGATCCCGCCGGTCTGCGACGGTCAGCGCCGCCGGATCTACCGCCAACACTGCTGCGCGGAGCAGGTCGATGGTGGTGGTGATTTCTCCCATGCGATGCCACTGTGGTGGCACTGGTATTTGATCCCCCATATCGTTCCCCCGTTTTATTGAGTTGTGATTCACGGAGCATTGCACCTCTCATGCCCCAATAACGGTGAACGGAGGTCCCGGTACCTACCCCCCCGGCCCCGCCGAAAGATCGGCAGCGCCAGCGTCGCCTCGGAGATCAACTGCTGCAATCCAGGCCCGTGCAGGCAACTAATCGTAAATGCCGTTTCGGCACCGGGGCCGCTATGAGTTCCCAACCGCGTACTAAACAGACGTGCTGCCGTACCCGGCCGAACCGGGTTAAATGGGACTGTGAGCAGATCGCCAGCACCCCTGCACCTGACAGGTGACCCGGAAGCGGACCAGCTACTCACCGACTGCCCGTTTGCCCTGCTAATCGGTATGACCTTGGATCAGCAGATTGCGATGGAAGTCGCGTTCGCCGGGCCGCGCAAGATCGCCGACCGGCTGGGCGCTATCGATGCACTTCTGATCGCCGAGGCGGACCCGGAGCACTTCGCTGCGGTGTGTGCTCAAACGCCTGCGGTGCATCGTTTTCCGGGATCGATGGCCAAGCGGATCCAGGACCTTGCTCGCGCCATCGTCGACCACTACGGCGGCAACACTGCCGGATTGTGGACCGATGGCGAACCCGATGGAGCCGAGGTGTTGCGCCGGTTGAAGGCACTGCCCGGCTTCGGCGAGCAGAAGGCCATGATCTTTCTGGCACTGTTGGGTAAGCAGTACGGAGTGACCCCGCGGGGATGGCGGGTGGCTGCCGGTGACTACGGCAGGGCAGGAACGCATATGTCCGTCGCCGATGTGGTTGACAAGGGGTCGCTGGAACAGGTCCGGGCGCACAAGAAGAAGATGAAAGCGGCCGAGGCTGCGGCAGCCAAGGTCTGAGGAACGGGAGAACGAATGAAGACGCATCTCAATTGCCCCTGCGGTGAGGCGATCGTCGGCAAGGACGAGGACGACCTGGTCGACCTTGCTCAGGCCCACCTGGCTGCAGACCACCCAGGCATGCAGTACGAACGGGAACACATTTTGTTCATGGCCTACTAGGCACTAGGGCCGTTGATGGCCACTACTGGGCCATAGGGCCGTTGATGGCCACTACTGGGCCATAGGGCCGTTGATGGCCCGCTGCGCGCCCTTACGGAACGACCGATGATCCGATCGTCGGCATGAAGGTGCACTGCTTATCCAGCGTGGTGACCTGGCCGAAGATCGTCGACATAATGCTGCCTGAACCGGTGTCCACGATGGCGGTCAGCGTCGTGGGTCCCTCGGGGTTGATACCGGGGTTGGGCTTGAGCGTCGCGCTTCCCGATCGGCCGGTGGTGAGGTTGACCCAGGTGACGTTGAGCGGCAACTTCTGCTCGGCCGCCGGCGCCGGAGTGCCCACCGCGGTGAACACGTAGGCCGTCTGCCCAGCACCGGGTCCGGGTGTGGGGATCTTCGCCGGCCCGGCTACCGACAGTGCCGCGGCGATGACGTTGCCGCCGTCCTTGAGGCACCCGCTGCTGATCGACGGATACATGAAGTCCTGAGTCGGCGGGCTGTTCGGGTCGAATGACGGTGCCGCCGCAGCAGGGGCCGGGGCGGGTGAGGCTTCCGGGGCCGGCGCTGCGGCTTGGACGACGGGCGAAGCGACCATCTGCGGCACCTCCGGCATGGCGTCGGCCACCGGTCCGGCCGCGTGTGCGGGATCGATGCCAGCGGCCAGATGAGCCTCGGTACCGGGAATCGCGCCGGCCGCGGGCACATGCTGTTCGAGCGGTATCGGGCCGTTGCCAGTGCCGGGTGTGAGCAGCGGCATGGTTCCGTGCGCGGGGCCGGATACCGACGGTTGGGAGACCGTCGCCGACGGCAGTGCCGACATCAGGCTGGCCGGTCCGCCGTCTTGGATGAATCGGGTGACGGCGTCGGCAAGTGCCGCCGATCCGGCCGGCGTCGTGGCGTTGCCGGCCAGTTGCGACGCCGCCGCCAGCAACAGTTGCTGTGCCGACGACGGCGTGGCCGCAGCCTGTTGAATCACCGGGCTGAGGTTCTGCATCGCCTCCATGCCCGGCAGTTGACCCGGATCTAACGGAATGGTCGGGTCAGCTGCCGATGCTGGGCTCCAGGCCAGGGTCGTCACGGCGAGTGCAGTGGCGGTGAGGCCGGTGGCCAGCTTGGCGATATACAGCACGGTGTGCTCCCAGTCAGAGGTTCGTCGGTCAGGGCAGGGCGGCGAGCAACGGCAGTGCGTTCAGCACCCCGCCGGTCGGCGGAGCCAGCGGCGCGGGCAGGAGTGCCCCGACCACAGGTGCGCTCACCGGGGCGGTCAGCGGTGCCGGCGTGATGCCCGCGGTGTCGCCGATCTGAATCGGGAAGGGCATCTGCGAGGGAGCCAGGTTGGCCAGGTTGCCCGGGATTCCGATCTGGTTCAAGAGCGGCAGGTACTCGGCTATCGGGCTGGTGGAGGCCGCAGGCGGAACGACCGGCGGCGCACCCGGAACCGTGATCGGCGAGATGGGCAACGTCGAGCTTGCTGCCGGGGCACCCATGATCGATGAGGCGCCGCTGAGTGCGGTCGCTGCGGTCTGCAGCACCGCGCCGATTCCGGCGGGGTTGGAGGCCAGCTGCTGGATCATGCCCAGTGCCGGCACATCCGGGAGGACCGGCGGCAGGATCGGGTCAGCAGCCGCGGTCGGGCTGAGTGCGATGGCGGCTGAGGCAAGCCCGGCAGCTGCAATCGCATTGGCGGCGAACAGTTTTGCTAAGCGTGACATTTCGATTCCACTCCTTTGATTGCAGGTCCTGAAACCCGAACGTAGCCCGATACAGGAGTTACTCAAGTGACACGAGTGGCGGTTATTGAACCGTTACTGGAGCGATGGCCATCGGTGACATGACCCGTCGCTACAGTCACACGGTGCGCACCGGCTCACCAGGACGGCCCGCCAACAGTCGCCTGATCAGGCTGGCGCCGGTGCTACTTCTGGCCAGTGTGGCGGCCAGGCTGGCCTGGACCTATCTGGCCCCCAACGGTGCGAACTTCGTCGATCTGCATGTCTACCTTGGTGGCGCGGGGGCCCTCGATGAGCCCGGGACGCTGTACTCCTACGTTTACGCCGACCAGACTCCGGACTTTCCACTGCCATTCACCTATCCCCCGTTCGCGGCACTGGTGTTCTACCCATTGAGCAGGCTGCCGTTCGGACTGGTGGCGTTGTGTTGGCAGCTCGGCACCATCGCTGCCCTGTACGGCGTGGTTCGGTGCACTCAGCGGCTGCTCGGTGCCGCCGGCGGTCACCGCGCGGCCATGCTCTGGACCGCGATCGCGATCTGGACCGAACCGCTGCGCAGCACCTTCGACTACGGGCAGATCAACGTGATTCTGGTGCTCGCAGTGCTGTGGGCTGCCTGCAGCACTCGGTGGTGGCTGTCAGGTCTGCTGGTCGGTCTGGCCGCCGGGGTCAAGCTCACCCCGGCTATCACCGGTCTCTACTTTCTCGGCATAAGACGTTGGGGGGCAGCGGCTTTCGCAGCCACCGTCTTCGCGGGAACCGTCGCGTTGTCGATCGGCCTTATCGGGGCGCAGGCCCGCTACTACTTCACCGACCTGCTTGGCGACGCGAGCAGGATCGGACCGATCGGTACCTCGTTCAACCAGTCGTGGCGCGGCGGGCTGTCGCGCATCCTTGGCCACGATGTGGGTTATGGACCGCCGGCGCTGACCGCCCTCGCGGTGACGGCAGTGCTGGCCGCGTTGGCCTGGCGTGCGCTGGGCGCCGGTACCGGGGTGCCGCGGGATCGGCTGGGCTCATTGCTGGTGGTCCAGCTCTTTGGCCTTCTGATCTCGCCGATCTCGTGGACACACCACTGGATCTGGTTGGTGCCGTTGATGATCTGGCTGCTGGACGGGCCGTGGCGGATGCGTCCGGGGGCTCGGCTGCTGGGCTGGGGTTGGCTGGTGCTGACTCTCGTCGGGGTGCCGTGGCTACTAAGTTTCGCCCAGCCAACCATCTGGGCGACCGGCCGGCCCTGGTACCTGGCGTGGTCGGGACTGGTGTACATCGTCGCCACCCTGGCCACCCTGGGGTGGATCGCGGTTAGCGGGACAGGTTCGCGAGGAGGTCGTCGATCGCCCGCGCAAGCTCCACATCCTGAGCGGTGATACCGCCCTGTGAATGTGTGACGAGAGTGAAAGTCACCGTGCGCCAACGGATGTCGATATCAGGATGATGGTCGGTGCGTTCTGCCTCCTCGGCTACTCGGCGGACCGCGTCGATCCCGTCGAGGAATCCAGGGAAGGTCACCGACCGAACGAGTGCGCCGTCGACGCGTTGCCACCCGTTGAGAGTCGCCGCCGCGGCGTCCACTTCGTCATCGCTCAGCACAGCCATCTACCAACGGTATACCCTCACACGCCATGCAGATCGTTGTCGCCGGGGCATTGATCTCCGAATCGAGGGTGCTGGTCGCACAGCGGAAGCGGCCTCCGGAACTGGCCGGGCTGTGGGAACTGCCGGGCGGCAAGGTTGCGCCGGGAGAGACCGATGCCCAAGCCCTGTTGCGTGAACTACGCGAAGAACTCGGTGTCGAGGTGGTGGTGGGGGATCGGATCGGAGCGGACGTGGCGATCGGCGAGGGGTTGACCCTGCGGGCCTACCTGGTGAACCAGACCGGCGGCACGCTTGCGGCCCTCGACCACCGGGCGCTGCGGTGGGTCGATGCGACCGAACTGCTTGACCTGCCCTGGGTGCCCGCAGATCGGGCCTGGCTGCCCGAGTTGCGCAGCCGTCTCGCCTGCTGATCAGGCACCCACGTTTTCGCGAACGGGCACCCGCACTGAGACAATCCCGGTGTGACTAGCCCCGATTCCAAGATTGACTTCCGAAACGTCGCCATTGTGGCGCACGTCGACCACGGTAAGACCACCCTCGTCGACGCCATGCTGCGGCAATCCGGGGCACTGAGCCACCGCGGCGACGACGCCGTCGAGCGGTTGATGGACTCCGGGGACCTGGAGAAGGAAAAGGGCATCACCATCCTGGCCAAGAACACCGCCGTGCATCGGCGGAACCCGGACGGCAGCAAGACGGTGATCAACGTCATCGACACGCCGGGTCACGCGGACTTCGGCGGCGAGGTGGAGCGCGGCCTGTCCATGGTCGACGGGGTGCTGTTGCTGGTTGACGCCTCTGAAGGCCCGCTGCCGCAGACCCGGTTCGTACTGCGCAAGGCTCTCGCCGCGCACCTGCCGGTGATCCTGGTGGTGAACAAGACCGACCGTCCTGACGCCCGCATCGACGAGGTCGTCTCCGAGAGCCACGATCTCCTGCTCGACGTCGCCACCGATCTGGACGCCGCAGCGCAACAGGCTGCCGAGCATGCACTGGGCCTGCCGACGCTATACGCATCGGGTCGTGCGGGGATCGCGAGTACCGTCGCACCGGCCAATGGCGAGAACCCCGAGGGTGAGAATCTCAACCCGCTGTTCGACGTTCTGCTTGAGCACATCCCGGCGCCCACGGGCGACCCGGAGGCGCCACTGCAGGCGCTCGTCACCAACCTCGACGCGTCGGCGTTCCTCGGCCGCCTCGCGCTCATCCGGATCTACAACGGCCGCCTGCGCAAGGGCCAGCAGGTGGCCTGGATGCGTGAGGTCGACGGACTGCCCGTTATTACCAGCGCCAAGATCACCGAACTGCTCGCCACCGTCGGCGTCGAACGCAATCCGACCGATGAGGCCGTCGCCGGCGATATCGTCGCCGTCGCGGGTATGCCGGAGATCATGATCGGCGACACCCTCGCCGACCCTGACCACGCCCATGCCCTGCCGCGCATCACTGTCGACGAGCCGGCCATCTCGGTGACCATCGGCACCAATTCCTCGCCGCTGGCAGGCAAAGTCTCCGGCCACAAGCTGACCGCGCGCATGGTCAAGTCCCGGCTGGACACCGAACTGGTCGGCAATGTGTCGATCCGGGTAGTCGATATCGGCCGTCCCGACGCGTGGGAGGTACAGGGCCGCGGTGAGTTGGCGCTGGCCATCCTCGTCGAGCAGATGCGCCGCGAGGGTTTTGAGCTGACGGTCGGCAAGCCGCAGGTGGTCACTCGCACCATCGACGGCAAATTGCACGAGCCGTTCGAGGCGATGACCATCGACTGCCCCGAGGAGTTCGTGGGCGCGGTCACCCAGTTGATGGCCGCCCGCAAGGGCCGGATGGAGGAGATGGCCAATCATGCGGCCGGGTGGGTCCGGATGGATTTCATCGTGCCCAGCCGCGGGCTCATCGGATTCCGCACCGATTTCCTCACGCTGACCCGCGGCACCGGCATTGCCAACGCGGTATTCGACGGCTACCGGCCGTGGGCCGGCGAGATCCGGGCGCGCCACACCGGATCGTTGGTCAGCGATCGCACCGGCACGGTGACGCCGTTCGCGATGATCCAACTCTCCGACCGCGGCCAATTCTTTGTTGAACCCGGCGACGAAACCTACGAGGGCCAGGTCGTCGGCATCAACCCGCGAGCAGAGGATCTCGATGTCAACGTCACCCGCGAGAAGAAGCTGACCAATATGCGGCAGTCAACATCCGATGTGATGGAGACGTTGGCTCGTCCGCTGGACCTTGGCCTTGAACAGGCCATGGAGTTCTGCGCCGAGGACGAGTGTGTTGAGGTCACGCCGGAGATCGTGCGGGTGCGCAAGGCCGAGTTGGATGCCACCACCCGCGGCCGCAACCGGTCGCGGGCCAAGGCGCAGAAAGTGTGACCAGGCCCATCGAACGCCAGCCGATACGCTGAGGGACGTGCCGAGAACACCGCGCAGGCTGCACACAGTCGGCGCACTGCTGTTGGTGGTGTCGACAGTGTTGTCGGCCTGCACGGTCGACCCGCCGCCGGCGCCGCAGAGCACCGAGACGTCCCAGGCTGTCGCGCCCACCTCCAAGGCCACCCAGATCATCGTGGCGGTCGACTCCATCGGCGCGGGTTTCAATCCGCATCTGCTGTCCGATCAGTCGCCGGTTAACGCCGCGGTCAGTTCGCTGGTGCTGCCCAGTGCGTTCCGTCCGGTGGCCGATCCGGCCACTTCCACTGGATCGCGCTGGGAGATGGACCCGGCATTGCTGGTGTCTGCCGCGGTGACCGGCACGCGCCCCTTCACCGTCACCTACCAGATTGCTCCCGAGGCCGCGTGGACCGACAACGCTCCCATTGCCGCCGACGACTTCTGGTACCTGTGGCGCCAGATGGTCAGCCAACCGGGTGTCGTCGACCCGGCCGGCTACGACGTGATTACTGGCGTCCGGTCCGTCGACGGCGGCAAAACCGCGGTGGTCACCTTCGCCCAGCCCTACCCGGCCTGGCGGGAATTGTTCAACAACCTGTTGCCGGCTCATATCGTCAAGGACGTGCCCGGCGGCTTCCCCGCCGGCCTGGCGCGGGCGCTGCAGGTGACCGGCGGGCAGTTCCGGGTCGACACCATCGATCCGCAACGCGACGAGATCCTGCTCGCCCGCAATGACCGGTTCTGGCGCCAGCCGGCCACACCCGACCAGATCTTGTTCCGGCGGGCCGGAGTGCCAGCCGCACTGGCCGATTCGATCCGCAATGGCGACACCCAGGTGGCCCAGGTGCATGGCGGTGCGGCGGTATTCGCGCAACTGTCGGCGATCCCTGAGGTGCGGACCTCGCGGGTCATCACCCCGCGGGTGATGCAGTTGACGTTGCGGGCGCAGCTGCCCACGTTGGCGGATCCCGTTGTGCGGAAAGCAATTCTGGGACTGATCGACGTCGACCTGCTCGCGGCGGTCGGTGCCGGTAGTGACAATTCGGTTACCTTGGCCGAGGCCCTCATTCGTGCCCCGAGCGATCCCGGCTATCTGGCCACCGCACCCGCCCCACTGGGTAGGGACCGTGCGCTGGCACTGTTCGCGCAGGCCGGTTATCAGGTGGACAGCAGCACCGTGGCCTCGACCGTCGCGCCTGACGCAGCCGCGCCGTTACCGCAAGAGGTCACCCGTGGGCGGATCAGCCGTGCCGGCGAGGTGCTGTCATTGGTGATCGGGGCCGCCGCCAACGACCCCGCATCGGTGGCCGTCGCCAATACCGCGGCCGATCAATTACGCAATGCCGGCATCGCGGCGACTGTCCTGGCACTGGATCCACCGGTGCTGTATGGGTCAGCCCTGCTGAACAACCGGGTCGACGCCATCGTCGGCTGGTACCGCGCGGGCGGCGATCTGGCGACCGTGCTGGCATCCCGTTACGGATGCCCGGCATTGGAAGCCGTACCGGTGAAGGTCACCTCCCCGGGTGCGCCGCAATCTGTTGCGCCACAACCGGATACCGCCGATCAGCAACCGGGGTCCGCCAACCCGGCCGAGCCCGCGCCACTGGTGCGCGCACCGTCCAACCTCACCGGTATCTGCGACCCCGGTGTCCAGCCGCTGATCGACGGCGCCCTGGACGGCTCCCGGGATATCAATGGGGTGATCGCCGCTGTGGAGCCACGCCTGTGGGCCATGGCGACAGTGCTGCCGATCATTCAGGACACCACGATCGTGGCCGCCGGACCGAGCGTGCGCAATGTCAGTCTGACCGGCGCGGTGCCGGTGGGGATCGTCGGCGATGCCGGCGCGTGGGTGAAGGTGAACCGTTAGCTGTCGAGGGCGACCCAGCAGCAGCGGTGACCTAACCGGCCGATCGGCTCCGTGCCGCTCGGACCGTGCGCGAACCAGCGGCCTTCGAAACCTTGGCCGCCGCCTCAGGCCGCGCAGCCACCGGTGCGGCTGTCGCTGCGGCGGCCGCGCGAGGCTTGGCCACGCTCCTGGCCGCCCGAACTGAAGCAGCGGAAGCGGCCGAGACCGTCGGGATCGGGGAGGTGGCCGCGCCCGGACCACTGATGAGATCGGTATAGACGGCTTCGCGAAGAACCTGCACCGCCAGCACGGTGTTATTCAGCGCCGAGGTGACACTCGCCCGGATGGGGGCCAGGCCCGCCTGGATCGCCGCGATGACGTTGCCCCCGGCGACCAGGGTCTGGGCAAAGACCGTGATGCCCACGAGGCCCGAACTGACGATCTGCCGCACTCCGGTCAGCACCTGCTCGCCGACGCCGAGGGTGCCCACGATGGCATCGGTGACGGCCTGGCGCGCCCGGGCCCGGGTCTCCGGGAACTCATACCCGCCGAACCCCTCGCGGGGGGCGTAGAACAGAGCGAAGCTGTTGTTCGCCGGGATCTGGAAGGCGAGGACGCCCGCGCCCAACGCCTGGGTGAGGCTCAGGCCGGACTGCAACGCGCCCACGATGGCGAACGGGCTGGTCAGCAGTCCCACGCCGAACCCGAGGGCGCCCC
>JAPLAO010000186.1 GCA_026393245.1 Mycobacterium sp.
CCGGCGATCTGCACTCCGCTGGATCCGGTTCCGATGAGCGCCACTCGTTTGCCGCGGACGTCATAGGAGTCGTCCCAGTCGTTTGGGCGCATGACCCGGCCACCGAAGTCGGCGATCCCGTCGATCGGGACATCGGGTTTGGCGTTGACGTATCCGCCGACGGCACTGATCAGGAAACGCGCAGTGACGACGCAGCCGTCGGCGATCTCGAGGTGCCACACCGCTTGATCGTCGTCCCACACCTGGCGCACCACCTCGGTGTCGGTCTGCAGGTGCGGATAGACGCCTTCCCGGCTGGCCACGTCGCGCAGGTATCGGTGGATCTCCGGGCCGGAGGCGAACAGCCGCGACCAGTTGGGATCGCGGGCGAACGGAAACTGGTACCACAGCGACGGGATGTCGACGGCGAGGCCGGGATAGTGGTTATCGCGCCAGGTCCCGCCGACGTCACCCGCCCGTTCCAGGATGACGAAGTCGTCGATCCCGTTGCTACGCAGCAGGTGCGCCGCGGTGATACCGCCCGGTCCGGCGCCGATGATCGCCACCTCATGGATATGGCCGGTGTCGGTGAGCGCGGGAGAAATGTCAGGCACGCGGATACCTTACGTCGGAGGTCGTGCCAGAAGGCCGGGAATCGCCGGTGATGATCCTGCGACGTGCAGTGATGCGTTATTGCATGATACGGTGCAAGTATGCCTAAGACGGTTCAGATCCGCGATATCGACGATGAGGTCTACGCCGGTCTCGTCCGCCGCGCAGCGGAGGAGGGCATCACCGTGCCCGAACTTCTGCGCCGTGAGGCTGCCCGGCTGGCATCCCGGCCATCGATGACCGCCTGGCTGTCGCGGATCGGTCGGCGTCCTTCGGCGGTGTCGACGGCGGATGTCCTCGCCACTCTTGACGAGTGGCGCGGCGAGTGGCCCGATGCTCGTCGTTGACGCGTCGTGTCTGTTCGAGGTGGTGGCTGACACGCCTCGTGCCCGGGAGATCGCCGATCGGCTGGCCGCCGATACCGATCACGCCGCACCGCATGTGATTGACGTCGAAGTTCTCGGGGTGATCCGCGCTCAGCATCTGCGGGGTGGCATGGACGCGACGGCCGCCGGACAGGCGGTTGCCGACTTACGCGATTGGCCTGGCGAGCGGTTCGGCCATCGCTGGATCATGGATCGCGCCTGGGATCTGCGCGACTCCGTCCGCGGCTGGGACGCGTTCTACGTTGCTCTCGCCGAGGCGTTCGACGCCACATTGCTGACTCTCGACCGTCGGTTGGCCCGCGCGCATGGCCCAGCTTGCCGTATCGAGGTCATCTAGGATCGGCTGCTGTGCAGTCGCCGTGCGGTGGTGAGGTCTGGGGTGATCAGATCTGGGGTGATGAAGTCAGCGCCGGGGACTATGCAGGCCATCCCGGACTGCTCTACCGGCAACGCCCGCGCACCTTTGCCGAACTGCTGACCGGCGTAGACCGCTGGGCGCAGCGGACCTTCCTGGTTCAGGGTGACCGTCGCATCACCTTCGGTGACTTCTTCACCGCTATTGGCGCTGCGCGAAAACGGTTGCAGGCCTTGGATATCAAGGCCGGCGATCGGGTGGGCCTGCTGGCCTACAACAGCCCGGACTGGATGCTCGCACTGTGGGCGATCTGGTCGGTGGGCGCAGTGCCGGTGCTGGGCAACCGCTGGTGGAGCCCGCGCGAGGCGGCTCACTCGCTGAAACTTGTGGCGCCTCGGGCCGTCATCACCGACGCGCCCGACCTGACGGACGGCTGCGGTGCACCGGTTCTCGACATCGCCGGCTTCAGCACCTGTCTCGGCTTCGCCGAGGTCGGCACCTGTCTCGGCTCCGCCGAGGTCGCCCTGCCGGAGGTTCCCGGGCCGCGCGACGAGGACGACGCGGCGGTCGTTCTATTCACCTCGGGCAGTTCCGGGATGCCCAAGGCGGTCGAACTGTCCTTCCGCGCGGTGGTGGCCAATCAGCACAACGTCCTGGCTCGCGCCCGGCAACTTCCGCACCTGTTGGCGGCGGACGCCCCGCAGCCAGTGAACCTGATCTGCACGCCGCTGTTCCACATCGGCGCTTTCGCCACCCAGTTGACGCAGACGATCACCGGTGGCCGGATCGTGTTCAACTCCGGACGGTTCGACCCCGGCCAGGTTCTCGCGCTCATCGAGGCCGAGGGTGTCCAGCGCTGGGGTGCGGTGCCGACCATGGCGGTGCGGTTGTTGGAACATCCCGACTTCGAGTCTTACGACCTTTCGACGCTGCGGTCCTTCCCGATGGGTGGCGCACCGGTACCGCCGGTGCTGCTGGAGAAGCTGGCCCGACGGCTACCGCAACTCGCCCGCCGAGGCCTGGCGAACATGTGGGGTATGACCGAGGGCGGCGGCTTCCTCACCCTGGCAGCCGGCGCCGACCTCGAGCGCTTCGCCGACACCGTGGGTCGGCCACTGCCCACGGTTGAACTCGCGATCGACCA
>JAPLAO010000232.1 GCA_026393245.1 Mycobacterium sp.
ACCGCGAGGGCGTCGATGCGGGCCTGCAGAGAGGCCACTTGCCGTTCGGCGGCACGTTCGGCCGCCTGCAGCTCAGCCACCCGCTCATCGGCGACCCGCATCGAGGCGACAGTGCGATCGTGGTGTTCGTCCAGACCCACCTCGCCCTGATCCAGTTCATCCACCCGGCTCTGCACGGTCTCGAACTCGGCCCGCGCCGCCTCGGTGCGGGCGGCGGCCTCATCGATACCCGCGGTCAGCCGTGCCACACCCTCGTCGATCGACTCCACCCGGGCCCGGCCGGTCTCCACCTGACCGGCCAACCGCGCCAGGCCTTCGCGGCGGTCGGCTTCGGCCTGGACGGCAGCCAGATGCGCGCGTTCGGCCTCGGTTGCCGCGCTCTCCTTCTCGGTCAGTTCGACCCGGGCGGCCTCGAGCGCGGCGCGTGCGTCGGCGAGTTCGGCGAGCAGCAGACGCTCCTGCTCTGCCACGCCGTCGGCCTCTTCATCGAGGGCGTCCGGATCCGGGCCGGTGCTGACATCGGGTCCGGCGTCCAGATATTGCTCTCGCTCGCTGGCGATGCGCACCGTGGCACTGACCCGTTCGGCCAGCGCCGAGAGCCGGAACCAGGTCTGCTGCGCGGCGTCGGTGCGCGCCGACAGCGAGGCCACCGCGGTCTCGTCGGCGGCGAGTTGCTCGGAAGCCTGCGCCAGCCGGGCGGCAGCCTCATCGTGCTCACGGCGCAGCGTCGTCTCGATATCGTCGGCGCCGGCGAACTCCGCGCGCCGGATCACCAGATCATCGGCGGCCAGCCGCAGCCGGGCGTCGCGCAGGTCGGCCTGAATGGTCGCCGCGCGCCGCGCCATCTCGGCCTGGCGGCCCAGCGGCTTGAGTTGACGGCGCAGTTCGGTGGTCAGGTCGCTGAGCCGGGCCAGGTTGGCCGCGGTGGCATCGAGCTTGCGGACCGCCTTTTCCTTACGTTTGCGGTGCTTGAGCACACCGGCGGCTTCCTCGATGAAGGCGCGGCGGTCCTCCGGGCGGGATTCGAGGATTTGCGCGAGTCGGCCCTGCCCGACGATCACGTGCATCTCCCGGCCGATACCGGAGTCGCTGAGCAGTTCCTGGACGTCCATCAGCCGGCAGCTATTGCCGTTGATCTCGTACTCGCCGGCGCCGTCGCGGAACATCCGGCGGGTGATCGACACCTCGGAGTACTCGATCGGCAGCACGCCGTCGGAGTTATCGATGGTCAGGGTGACCTCGGCGCGGCCCAGCGGTGCCCGCGAGGAGGTGCCGGCGAAGATGACGTCCTCCATCTTTCCGCCGCGCAGGGTCTTGGCGCCCTGCTCGCCCATTACCCAGGCCAGGGCGTCGACGACGTTGGATTTACCGGAGCCGTTGGGCCCCACCACGCAGGTGATACCGGGTTCGAAGCGCAGAGTCGTCGACGATGCGAAGGACTTGAAGCCCTTCAACGTCAGACTCTTGAGGTACACGACGTGCGAGCCTACCGGCGAAGAGGTCAGCGCTCGCGAAAGCCCGACATCGGCGACCCCGGTGCGTCGAACTCGGCGACCACGACCGCGACGGATCCGGGCGTCGCACCACCCCGCAACAGCGCCAGAAGTCCGTCGGCGGCCACCCGCGGACCCTGGGCCACCACCATCACCCGACCGTCGGGCTGATTGCTCGCATACCCCGCCAGGCCCAGTTCAAGGGCCCGCGAGCGGGTCCACCAGCGAAAGCCCACACCCTGGACATGACCGTGCACCCAGGCGGTCAGACGAACGGGGTCGGGATCGGGGTCGACGGCGGTCATGGCCGGGTGTCGGCGACCTCGAAGGAGATCTCCGCACCCGCCTTCAGGGTGCGGCCCACCGTGCACACCCCGTCGATGGCGCGGTTGACCACCAGCAGCAGGCGTTCGGTGTCCTCGGCCGACAGGCCGGACAGGTCGATCTCGAGAGTTTCCGCCAACCGCGGGTACCGCTCCTCGTCGCGGTCGGCCGGCCCGGAGACCCGGATCACGGCCCGGTAGCCGTCCCCGAGGCGGCGACGCAGTGGCTGGTCGCTGCTCAGTCCGCTGCAGCCGGCCAGGGCGATCTTCAACAGTTCGCCGGGGGTGAAGACGCCCTCGTCGCCCTCCGAACCGATCAGCACCTCCGCCCCCCGGCTGCTGCGGCCGGTGAAGCGGCGGATCCCCGTGCGTTCCACCCAAAGCTCAGTCATGAGATTGTTCTACCGTGCGCGCGGCCGCGGTTGACACCGCGGGCAATAAAACGACGACCGGTTCATGAACTTCTCCCGCCGAATGACCGCACCGCAGCGATGACAGTTTCGGCCCTCGCGGCCGTAGACGTTCAGCGAACGGTCGAAGTAGCCCGACTGACCGTTGACATTGACGTAGAGCGAATCGAACGATGTGCCGCCCTGTCCGAGCGCTTCGCGCATCACCTCGGCCGCCGAGTCGAGTAGCTCCCCCAACTGGCGGCGGGACAGTTTCTCGGCGATCCGGGCACCGTTGACACCGGCGCGCCACAGCGCCTCGTCGGCATAGATATTGCCGATACCCGAGACCACAGTTTGGTCGAGCAGTTGGCGTTTGATCTCAGAGTGCTTGCGGCGCAACAGGGTGACGGCGGTGTCGCGGTCAAAACCCGGGTCCAGCGGGTCGCGCGCGATATGCGCTACCGGTTCGGGCACCCGGCTGCCGTCGACGATCACCAGGTCGGCCAGTTGCCAGCCGCCGAATGTGCGTTGGTCGACGAAGCTCAGCTCGGTGCCGTCATCGAGTGCCACCGCGATCCGCAGGTGCTCGGTGCGCTCGAGTGGGCCGAGCAGCATCTGACCGCTCATCCCCAGATGCACCACCAGAGCGGTGTGATCAGCACCGTCGTCATCGGCACCGAGAGTGAGCCACAGGAACTTTCCGCGCCGGTCGGTTCCCGTGATGCGCGCACCCACCAGTCGCGCGGTCAGGTCGGCGGCACCGGGGACGTGCCGGCGCACGGCCCGAGGGTGACGCACCTGCACCGCGGTGATGGTCCGGCCCGCCACATGCGACTGCAGTCCGCGCCGAACCACCTCGACTTCGGGAAGTTCAGGCATCCGGTTGGGCGGATTGGGGTTCGGCACGCTCAACGGAGTCGGCATCCAGAGCGGTCCAGGCCTGCGCGGCGGCATTGGTCTCGGCAACCTTTTTCGACTGCCCGACGCCGCGGCCGTGAACCTCGCCGCCGACATGGACCTCGGCTGAGAACTTTCGTTCGTGATCGGGTCCCTGCGAGGTGACCTCGTAGCGGGGGACGCCCATCCCCCGGGCCGCGGCCAACTCCTGCAGGCTGGACTTCCACTCCAGTGCCGCACCGAGTGTCGGGGCGGTGTTCAACAGATCCTCGAACAGACGCAGGATGAACTGCTGTGCGCCGGCCAACCCGTGCTCCAGGTAGACCGCTCCGATCAGGGATTCCACCGTATCGGCGAGAATGCTCGATTTGGCGTGCCCGCCGGTGGTGGTCTCGCCCCGGCCCAGCAACACGTACTCGCCGAGTCCCTCGTCGGTCAGGTCACGGCCCACCCCGGCGAGGGCCTGGCTGTTGACGATGCTGTTGCGCAGCTTGGCCAGATCGCCTTCGGTGTTCTCGGGGTGGCGCCGGAACAGTTCCTCGACGATCACCAGTCCCAGCACGGCGTCGCCGAGAAGTTCCAGGCGCTCGTTAGTCGGCAGGCCGCCGTTCTCGTAGGCGTAGCTACGATGGGTCAACGCCAGTGTCAGCAGATCTTCGGACAGGTCAATTCCCAAGGCGCTCAACAGGTTCGCGCGCTCACGAATCACGACGGGATCCCGTCGCGGTCAGCCCCATCCGGATCAGCAGGCCGCATCTGCGCGAGCTTGGCCCACCGCGGGTCGATTTGTTCATGGCGATGACCCGCCTCTGCAGTGGCCAACACCACCCCGCACTGCGTACACAGCCCAGGACAGTCCTGGGCACACAGCGCGACGAACGGTAGCGCCAAACCGACGGCGTCGACGATCGGCTGTGCGAGGTCGACGGTCTCGTCGATCACGCGGCCGAACTCGTCGGATTCCGTCGTGGACTCGGTGACGCTGTCGGGGTAGGCGAACAACTCGGTGAGGGCGATCTCAACCTCGTCGGCGATCGGGCCAAGGCATCGCGAACAATCACCACGGGTCGGCGCGTGCACGGTGCCGGACACCAGCACGCCCTCAGACACCGACTCGAACCGAAGGTCGAGATCCATCTCCGCGCCCGGTTCGATCGCGATGAGATCCAACCCGATGCGCAGCGGACTGGGCACGGTCTGGTTGACGGTCATCATGGAGCCCGGACGCCGACCCAGCCGCGATATGTCGAACACCAGTGGCGAGCTCAGATCCGGATGCGGTCCCGATCTCCGACGCATCGACATGGTGCGATCCTATCGGCGCTGTCGGCGCCCGGAACCCCGCGGTAGGGCAGAGCCCGGCGCTCAGTGCTGCACGTAGTCGTGAGTTCCTGCGGCGGTACGCAGTTGGTGACGGCCGCGGCTCACCGACCGCAAAGTGCCGTTGAGGTAGTCCTCGAACTGTGCCAGCTTGTTGTCCACATAGATATCGCACTCGCCACGCAGTCGGTCGGCCTCGGCGTGCGCGGCATCGATCAGGCGGGTCGACTCGCCGTGCGCGGACTGGACCACCTCGGTCTGCGACACCATCCGCTGCTGCTCCTTGATGCCTTCCTGGACGGCGTTCTCGTAGGAGATGTTGCCGCTCTCCACCAGACGATCGGCCTCGGCCTTGGCCCGACTGGTCGCCGCCTCATAGTCGCGCTTGGCGGTGGTGGCCAGCCGGACGGATTCCTCGCGGGCCTCGCTGACCATGCGCTCGCTGTGCGCGCGGGCCTCGGAGGCCATCCGGTCGGCCTGCGACTTGGCCTCGGACAGCAGCCGATCAGCCTCGCCGCGGGCATGGCCCAGGACGGATTCGGCCTCAGCGTTGGCGTTGGCCACCGTCGAGTCGGCATGCTCCTTGGCCTCGTTGAGCAGGGTGTCGCGAGTATCCAGCACGTCCTGGGCGTCGTCGAGTTCGCCGGGGATCGCGTCCTTGATGTCATCGACGAGTTCCAGCACGTCTCCACGCGGGACGACGCAGCCGGCAGTCATCGGCACGCCGCGGGCCTCTTCGACAATCGCGCTCAACTCGTCGAGCGCTTCAAATACTCGGTACACGGCGCCACCTCCAGCTTGTTGGTAGTGACCAGTGTGCCTGGTGTTACGCCTGTGACTGCGGTGGCGGCACGGTGTGTCGCTGATCAGTCGGAGAAAAATCGCTCAGCGACCGGGGAGTTTGTCCTGCAGGCGCCGGTTCACCGACTCCGGTAGGAGCGCCGAGACGTCCCCACCGAGTCCGGCGACCTCCTTGGCCAGCGAGGAGGAGACGAACGCGTAGTGCGGGTTGGTCGCGACGAAAAAGGTGTCCACTCCGGCGATGTGTTTGTTCATCTGGGCCATCTGCAACTCGTATTCGAAGTCCGTACCGGTGCGCAGACCCTTGACGATCGCGGTAAACCCCCGCGCCTTGACGAAATCCACCACCAGTCCCTGCCCGGCCTCAACCCGCAGGTTGGGCAGGTGTGCGCAGGCCTCAGCGATCATCGCGATGCGCTCGTCAGCGTCGAACATGCCGGATTTCTTGGGATTCACCAGCACGGCGACCAACACCTCGTCGAACTGCGCGGCAGCCCGCTCGAAGACATCGATGTGACCCAGGGTCACCGGGTCGAATGATCCGGGGCACACGGCGCCGCTCATGGATGAAGACGCTAGCAGCCGCCTTCGACTTCGGCCCCGTCCACTCGGGTGTCACCGTAGCGCCGCAGCGGCCATACCGACCAGCCCTGCGGCCAGGTCAGCGCCGGCGACGAGAACGGGCGTTCGACCACCACGACACTGCCCGCATCGACCCAACCGTGCCGATCAAGGTCGGCCAGGACCTGATTCACCTCGTCGGCCGCCACCTCATACGGCGGGTCGGCGAACACCAGATCCATCGGGGCCGGTGCGCCGGCGGCGAGCACCGACGCCACCGCGCCGCGGCGAACCGTCGCACCGGGTAGTCCGACCACCTCGATATTGCGCCCGATCACCTCGGCGGCGCGGCGGTCGTTATCGACGAACAACACCGTGGACGCCCCCCGGGAGAGCGCCTCGAGTCCCAGCGCGCCCGAGCCTGCGAAGAGGTCGAGCACCCGCAGACCGTCGAAGTCACGGCGGACAGCCAGCACGTTGAACAAAGCCTCACGCACCCGATCGGTGGTGGGCCGGGTTCCGCGCGGCGGAACGGTCAGCCGACGACCGCCTGCCGCGCCGGCGACGATCCGAGTCAGCGTGTCACCGGCCTAGATCAGGGTGGACCAGAAGTCCCAGAATCGGACCAGGATCGCCAACAGTACCGCTGTGAACCACAGGACTACCAACGGCCAGCGCCAGTGATAAACGTTGCGCATCAACGGGTTTGCGGCCAACGGCCGCAGGGCGATCGACGACACCACGACGAGCAGTGGAACGGTCACCGACCAGACCACCATGCAGTACGGGCAGAGCGCTCCGATTCGGTAGAGGCTCTGAAAGATCAACCAGTGCACGAACATCACGCCCGCCGCCGTGCCGATCATCAGACCCACCCAGTACCACCGCGGCAGACGCACGCCGCCGACCGCCAGCACACCGGTCACCAGCACGAGGGTGAACGCGATCACCCCGTAGAGCGGGTTCGGCGGACCGAACACGGCGGCCTGCGGGGTGATAATCACCGAGCCGCAGGACACCACGGGGTTGATGCTGCAGGTGGGGACGTAGGCCGGGTTCTGGAGCACCGCGATCTTCTCGATCAGCAGCGTGCTCGCCGCAATCAGACCGATCACACCGGCGATCAGCACCCACCAGGCGCTAGCGCGCCCGACGCTCACCCCGGCCGGGCCGGTCGGCTCAGCCGCCCGCGGCTGCACCGGCTCAGCCGTGGTCAGGCTCACGACTTCGGCGCGACCGGTGCCGGTGCCGCACCCGACGGGGCGGGTGCGGGTGCCGGTGCGAGAGCCGGAATCGGTCCGACGATCTGGCTGACCTTGGCGATCAGTTCATCCGGTGTCGCCGGGCTGATGTCCTGTCCGTTGAGCCGGATCGTCGGAGTGGCGGTGATCTTCGACGCGGCGGCCAGACCCTTGACCATGTCGTCGTACTTGCCGCTGTTGATGCACTCGGGAACGCCACCGGTGACGCCGGCCTGCCGCGCGGTCTCGATCAGGGACGCGTTATCGGGCCCGCTACCGGACCCCTCGACGGGCTGTTTGGCGAACAGCGCCGAATGGAACCGGACGAACGCGTCCTTATTCTCGTCGCCGACGCAGTACGCAGCGTTCGCGGCCCGCATGGAATAGCCCTTATTGGTGGCATTGAGGATCGACACCAGGTTGTAGTCGATGGCCGCGGCGCCGCTCTCGACGATTTTGTTGATCGCCGGGCCGAAGGTCTTCTCGAAGTCCCGGCAGTGCGGGCACTGGAAGTCCTCGTAGATCGCCAGCACAGCCTTGGGGTCGTCGGTTCCGTCCTTCTTGATCAGGGCGTTCGAGGTGACCCGCACTGCCTGGGTGTCGTTGACGCCTTTCTTGTCGTTGCCCGTCACGATATAGAGCACCAGGCCCACAGCGAACAGGACGACGAGGGCGGTCAACCCCAGTCGGACGGCAAGGTCGCGCTTGCGGTCCTGGGCATTGAGGTCGTAGCGGGGCGTGCTTTTCTTGTTGGTGGCCACGGTTCGGCTGAATCCTCGCTGTCAGTGACATGATGTTGTCGACGTGGGGTTGGCGCTTCTAGAGTACCGGCGGTCGGCGATGTTGCCGGGTTCAGTCGTGAACCAGATGCGCCCGAAGCGCCGAGATCATCTCCGCGTTGGCCCGACCGACCCCGCCGCCGAGCACGTTGAGGTTCAGGAAGGCGTGGATCATCGAGCCCATCCTCCGATGGTCGACGGCAACACCGGCGTCGCGCAGTTTGACCGCATACTGCTCGCCCTCGTCGCGCAATGGGTCGAATCCCCCGGTGATCACCAGTGCCGGGGACAGGCCCGACAGGTCGTCGGCCAGCAGAGGGGAAATCCGCGGGTCGGTGACATCCAGACCCGACCCGTCGACGTAGACGTCCCTAAACCAGTCCATATCGCTCTTGGTCAGCAAAAACCCGTCGCCCAGCAGGGTGCGGGAGCGTGCGTTACCGCCCATTTCGGTGACCGGGTAGATCAGCCACTGCAGCGACGGCAACGGATCGCCGGCGTCTCGGGCCTGCTGGGTGACCACGGCGGCCAGGCACCCGCCGGCACTGTCGCCGGCGACGGCGACCCGGCGCGGATCGGCACCCAGTTCACCGGCGTGCTCTCGGGCCCACCGGTAGGCCGCATAGGCGTCATCGACCGCGGCGGGGGCCTTGTGCTCGGGTGCCAGGCGGTAGTCGATGGCAAGCACGTGCACACCGGCGTCCCGACAGATCAGCCGGCACGCCGCGTCATGGGTATCGAGGTCGCCGAACACGTACCCGCCACCGTGGTAGAAGACCACCAGGGGCGCCGGCGCACCGCCCGCTGCGGGCCGGTAGTGCCGGGCCGGAATGACGCCGGCCGGACCGGGAATGGACACCGAGCGGATCCCGGCCACCCGGATATCGGGCTCGTCGAGGGTGCGGGTGAGGTCGCGGTTGCTCGCCCGGGTGGCCGCAGCATCGCCGGCCGTCACCAGGCTGACCACGCCGAGCGCCCGCTGAGCCGCCAGCATCATCTGCAGCGAAGGGTCCAGGGTGTTGCCGTCGATGGTGACGGCCCGCCCACCCGAGAGCAGGCGCTTGAGAGCATTCGGCAGTCGCGGAATCAGCTTGACTCCCAGGCGGTTTCCCGCCAGCAGCGCCCGTTCCTTGAAAGCGCGACGCCGGGGTGCGCCGACCACGCTTGTCGTCATGGTTGCCTCCTGGTTCGCGCTCCGCAACGCCGCGCTAGTAACCACGCGGGAGCTTACGCTCACGGGCGAAGCTCGAGTCTGTCGCGGTCGCGCAGGACTGGCCGAATCGCTGCGGTGGTTGGGTACTATCCTCAGCCGAAGTCGGTGACGCACACCGAATGAACCTCAAGACACAGGTTAGGTGACATGACGCCGACGTCGGGAATTCCCGCCCTGGTGCTCAGCGACGACCACACCATTCCGGTGCTGGGCATCAGCGTCGCCGAGTTGGCGTCGGCCCAGGCCGAGACCGCGGTAACCGCCGCGCTGGGCGCCGGTTACCGCCTCATCGACACCGTTTCCACCGGTGGTGTCGAGGAGGCGGTCGGCCGGGCCATCGCCAAATCCGGCATCGCGCGCGAGGACCTGTTCATCACGACCACGCTGACCGCCGCCGATCAGAGTTTCCAGGCCTCGCAGGATGCCTGCAAGGCCAGTCTGGCCCGGCTCCGGGTGGACTACATCGATCTGTGCCTGTTGAAAGGGCCGTTCGAAGAGGGCGGCAAGTACATCGACGCCTGGGGCGGACTGATGAAGGCTCAGCAGGTCGGCGACACCCGCTCGATCGGCGTCGCCAACATCGATGCCGAACAACTGACCGATCTGATTGATCTGAGTTTTGTCACGCCGGTGGTCAACCAACTCGAACTGCACCCGCTGTGCAACCAGGCCGCAATGCGGGCGGTCAATTCCGGGTACTCGATCGTCACCGAAGCCTTTGGCCCGCTGGGCATGGGCACGCTGACCGATCACCCGGCGATCGCCGCGGTCGCCGCGGCCCACGGAAAGTCGCCGGCGCAGGTGCTGATCCGGTGGAACATCCAGCTGGGCAACGTCGTGATCCCGGGCTCGTCGGATCCGATCCGGATCGCCGAGAACATCGACGTGTTCGATTTCGAATTGACGCCCGCGGAGATCGAGAGCATCAATGGCCTCGACGACGGCACCCGGTTCTGGCCGAACCCGAACGTCTGAACTGCAGCGGTGGATTCAGCCCACCGGGCAACTCGCGGAGGCCTCGCGTAACTGAAGTGCCGACGCCTTATCCATCGGCAGCCCGTAGCCGCGTGCCACCGCGATGAACTGCATGGCGTACTGGCACCAGAACGCGGCATTGGGCGGCATCCAGGTTCCGGGCGGCTGATCTCCCTTGTCCTGATTGGCCTTTCCGACGACGGCGAGCAGGTTGGCCGGGTCGTTGGCGAACCGCAACCGCATCTCATCGCTCCAGTCCCGCGCACCCATATCCCAGGCGAACGCCAACGGCACGAGGTGGTCGATCTGCACCGACGCACCCACCTGGTTGCCGCGGACGAATGCCACCGTGGCGTTGGTGTACGGGTCGCGCAGGGTGCCACTGGCAACGGCCTGCGGACAGCGCGCGGTGCGGACGTAGGCCTTGTCGGCCAGATCGCGGTCAAGAATGTCATTTCGGGTGTCGCAGCCGTTGTGTCCGCCCGGGGCGCGGTTGTCGTCATCCCAGGACTCACCGAAAGCCGAGCGCCGGTAGTCGCGGCCGCGCACCCGCGCCGGCACGACCACCACGTCGGTCAGGACGTCGGTACCCGGGGTGACGGTCGGCACGTCGGCGCGCGCGACCGGGTCCGAGCGCCCGGCGGCGGCCACCACCTGGGCTGCGACGATCACAGCCAGTGCCGCGAACACCGCCAGCCAGAGCAGTGGTCCACGCTTCATGCCTTGTCCAGATAGTCGATGCGGTCGGTTCCGGTGAACTGCCGGGCCACCAGGGCCATGCCGAGGCTATCGGGGTCGCCCGGATACAGCGAGTCACACAGCTCCCGGGCGGTGAGAATCACGTCGAGATGCTCGGCAAGGGACAAAAAGCGCAGTGACCCCGCTCGCCCGGACTGGTTGAGCCCCAACACATCTCCCTCCCGCCGCTCGGCCAGGTCAAGATCGGCCAGAACAAAGCCATCCAGGGTCGCGGCCACCGCCTTGAGCCGGTCACCCACCTTGGAATCCTCGGGTAGCCGGGTCGCCAGCAGACACAGGCTCGGGTGCACCCCACGGCCGATCCGACCACGCAACTGGTGCAGCTGGCTGATGCCGAACCGGTCGGCATCGATCACCACCATCACCGTGGCGTTCGGGACATCGACACCGACTTCGATCACGGTGGTGCAGACCAGCACGTCGATCTCGCCGGCCCGGAACGCGGTCATCACCGCATCCTTCTCCTCAGCCGGCAGCCGCCCGTGCATAAGTCCGAGTCGCAGTCCCGCCAGTGGCCCGCGGTGCAGTTGCTCAAACAGAGTGATCACCGGGATCGGCACGATGGCTTGACCCCCGCCGCCCTGACCCCCGCCGGCGCCGTCCTCGCCGGCGGGCTTGTCGCTCTCGTCGATGCGGGACGCGACGACGTAGGCCTGGCGCCCCGCGGCGACCTCCTCGGCGACCCGCTGCCAGGCCCGCTCCAGCCACTGCGGCTTCTCGTTGACGAAAATGGTGTTGGTGGCGATCGGCTGCCGTCCGCGTGGGAGTTCGCGCAGCGTCGAGGTCTCCAGATCGCCAAAGACGGTGAGCGCGACGGTGCGCGGGATCGGTGTCGCCGTCATCACCAGCAGGTGCGGCGTCAAGCCTTCAGGAGCCTTGGCGCGCAATCGATCCCGCTGCTCGACACCGAATCGGTGTTGCTCGTCGACCACAACCATTCCGAGCCGATCGAACTCGACGGCGTCCTGCAGTAACGCGTGGGTTCCGATCACAATGCCGGCCGCAGCGGTCGCAACCTCATCGCGAACCTGGCGCTTCTGTGCGGCCGACATCGACCCGGTCAGCAGCGCCACCCGGGTCGCACCGTCCTCTGCGCCGAGTTGGCCGGCCACCGCCAGTGGGCCCAGCACGTCGCGGATCGACCGGGCATGTTGGGCGGCAAGGACTTCCGTGGGTGCCAGCAGCGCGCACTGGTAGCCCGCATCCACCATCTGCAGCATCGCGAGCACCGACACGATGGTCTTGCCAGATCCGACTTCGCCCTGCAGTAACCGGTTCATCGGTTTGGTGGTGGCCAGTTCGGCGGACAGAACTCCCAGCACCTCCTGCTGACCGGCGGTCAGTTCGAAGGGCAGGCGAGCCGATAGCGCGGCGAATAGGCCATCGGAACCCGGCGGCGCCGGTGGGCCGGACGCGGCGAGTTCGCTGTGCCGTCGCTTAGCGAGCGCCCACTGCATCCCCACCGCTTCATCGACGGTCAACCGCTCGCGGGCACGCTGGCGGTCGATCTCGTTCTCGCCCAGGTGGATCGCCCGCAGTGCTGCGTCCTCGGACATCAGATCGTGTTGTTGCACAAAGGTTTCCGGTAGTGGCTCCGGAATGGGATCGATAACGTCGAGAACCTGGCGCACGCAGGCGTAGATATCCCAGCTCTGCAGTTTCGCCCTGGACGCATAGATGGGGAAGAAATCCCGTTCGAAGGGCGACAGATCGAAATCGCCGGTCTGATCCGTGGCGGACGCCGCGATGGTTTTCAGCGACTTCGTTCCGCCGAGCCGGCCCGACGGCGAGTTCAGAATCAGATACCCGGGATGGGTGAGTTGCATGGTGCCCTTGTAGAAGCCCACTTCACCGGAGAGCATCAGTCGGGTGCCCTTCACCAACTGCTTCTTGAGAAATTTGGCGTTGAAGAAGGTCGCGGTCACCTTCGGGCGGCGGTTGCTCAGGGTGACGACGAGATATTCCCGGCGGGGGGTGCGGTTGGTCCAGCGGACCTCGGCGCTCTCGATCTCACCGACGAAGGTGACGTGATCGCCGGGTTCGGGTGGGTCGTCGTCCTCGCCCAGCACCTTGCTGCCCTGGCTGTATTTGCGCGGATAGTGGCGCAGCAGATCGTCGACGGTGCGGATACCGAAGAACTCGTTTAGCGCCTTCGACGCTTTGTCGCCGAGGACGCCGTCGAGCCGATCGGTCAGGGACACCACGGCTATTCCACCCCGACCAGCAGAACATCACCCCGGTGATCGGTGCGGTAACTGCTGAACTCGATGCCGGGGTGACGACGACGAACATGCTCCGACAGTGCCTCGGCGATATCGTCGCCGGCCGCTCCGGCACCCGCGCCGATGAGCACCGTGACCAGTTCGCCACCGGACCCCAGCAGCAGGTCGATCAGCCGCGCGGCCGCGGCACCGACGTCGCGCGCCACGACCACCACCTCGTCGCCGACGATGGCGAGGCCGTCACCGGCATCGCAGGTGCCGGCCCAGGTCAATGCTTTTCCGGTGGCCAGCCGCACCGATCCGTGTCGCGAGCCGGCCGCCGCCCGGGCCATGGTGTAGCCGTCGTCGACGGCTTGGCGGGACGGATCGTGAACGGCCAGTGCCGCCAGACCCGCCGCCATGGATCCGGCCGGCAGCGGGACCACGTCGATGCCCCAGCCGTTGGCGGCGGTGCAACCGGCCACCAGGTCCTCGGCCGAGACGTAACCGTTGGGCAGCACCATCACCTGGGCGGCACCGGTATCGACGAGTGCGCGCAGGAGTTGTTGGGCGCTGAGCCCGTCGGCCGGGTCCATCAGGTCGGCATCCGGGCGCACCACGCATGCGCCTTCGGTGCCGAAGAGTTCTTCGGCGCCGTCCCCGTCGACGATGGCCAACACCGCGCGCTGTCTGCTCCACCCACCCGGCGCTACCCGCCCGTCGGCCAGCGCAGAAATGCGGATCTTGCTCACCGCGCCGACAGCCAGTCCCGCTTCCACGGCCGCGCCCGCGTCATCGGTGTGCACGTGCACCGAATGCCGGTTCTCGGTGGACGGGGCCAGCGCCACCGAGTCGCCCAACACCGCCAGGTCGGCGCGCAGCCGCGTGAGCGCGTCGGCGTCGCAGCCGCCGACGAGGTACATCACCTCAAATTCCGGCGGCGCGGACTCGGCGACGCCATGCACCACCGCCGCCGGACCGGGTGAAAAGTCCCGGCGATGGGGCGTGTGACCGGTGACCGTCGCGCTTAGTGCGTCGAGCAACACCAGCAGCCCGCGTCCACCGGCGTCCACCACACCCGCCTCGGCCAGCACCGGTAGTTGGTCGGGCGTGCGTTCCAGCGCGATCGCCGCGGCCTCACCGGCCGCGAAGAGCGCCTGCGCCAGCCCGACCCCGTCGGCGGCCGCCTGCTGGAGCGCCTCGGCGGCGGCCTGCAATACCGACACGACGGTGCCCGCCACCACCTGACCGCCCATCGCTGACACCACCAGCACGACCGCGTGCCGCAGGGCAGCACCCAGTACTTGGGCGTCGATATCGGCCAGAGCGATATGGGCGTCGATATCGTCCAGAGCGATATCGGCGTCGATATCGGCCAGACCGGTATCGGCTAGATCAGTGTCGGTTGTCGCCTCCGCGGTGACCTCGGCCAGTGCGCGCAGTATCTGCGACAGGATCACCCCGGAGTTGCCCCGCGCGCCATCCAATCCGCCGTGCGACAGTGCCGCGGCCACCGTCGCGACGTCGCCGCTGGCGACGGCCGGGCCGGCCTCGGCCAGCGCGGAACGCATGGTGAAGAGCATATTGGTGCCGGTGTCGGAGTCGGCCACCGGGAAAACGTTGAGCCGGTTGATCTCGTCGGTGTGGCGGAGCAGGTCACCCACGGCGGTATGGGCCCAGTCATGCAGGGCAGATGCATCCAGCCGGCGGTCCGGCATCGACACCTCCTCCACATCCCTGACACGCTGCACTTTGAGCGTCAGCCTAGCCAGATCAGGCGACAGCCGAGGTCAGGCCGACAGCGCCGGGACACCCGTTTTGGCGTCTGAGCTACCGCGCCGGTATCCTGAACAGGCTGTCGGGTCACCCGCCTGCGCGGTTGTTGGCCCCCCGATCAGATCTGAGGAGTTCGATATGGCTGCCGTGTGCGATGTCTGCGGTAAGGGCCCCGGCTTCGGCAAGGCCGTGTCGCATTCGCATCGCCGGACCAACCGGCGCTGGAATCCGAACATCCAGACCGTGCGCGCGACCGACCGCCCCGGCGGCAACAAGCACCGCGTCAACGTCTGCACGTCCTGCCTGAAAGCCGGCAAGGTCACTCGCGGTTAGGGCAACCGCCAGTCGATCGGTTCGGCGCCCGCTGCCGCGAGCATGTCGTTGGCCCTGCTGAACGGTCGAGACCCGAAGAATCCCCGACTCGCCGACAACGGCGAGGGATGCGCTGACTCGATCACCGAGCACCCGCCATCGGACAGCATCGGTGTCAGCGTGGCGGCGTCGCGGCCCCACAGGATTGCCACCATTGGTTCGTCGCGGGCCACCAGGGCCCTAATCGCGCACTCGGTGACCGCTTCCCAGCCTTTGCCCCGATGCGAGGCCGGGGTGCCCGCCTGCACCGTCAATACCCGGTTGAGCAGCATGACACCGCGCTGTGCCCACGGCATCAGATCACCGTTGGCGGGCGCCGGGTAACCGAGGTCGGCACGGTATTCGGTGACGATATTGGACAGACTGCGCGGCAGCGGACGGGTATCCGAGGCCACCGAGAAACTCAACCCCACCGCGTGCCCCGGCGTCGGGTAGGGGTCCTGGCCGACGATCAGTACGCGGACGCCGGTGAAGGGAAATGTGAAGGCGCGCAACACATCGGGGCCCGCAGGAAGGTAGCCGCGGCCCGCGCTGATCTCGGCACGCAGGAACTCGCCCAGTTGGGCGACCTGTTCTGCCACCGGCGCCAGCGCATGCGCCCAGCCGGCGTCGATGAGTTCGCTCAGCGGCTGGGCAGTCACGCAGGTCAACCTAGCGGTCCGACCGTCACCGTTTCAGTCGAAGGACTGCCAACCCGCCGATCCGGACCATGCCGCCCCGTCAAGAAGCACCTGAGCGGCGCCGTCACGGACCGACCCGATCACCCGCCAACCCGGCGGCGGCGCATCGGGGAAACACGCCACCAGGGCGTGGTCCTCACCGCCACCGAGGACCAGTGCCCACGGGTCGACCCCGGCGGCCTGCGCAGCCGAGGTCACCGCCTCGACGTCGACCCGCAGTGCCTGGCCGTCAAGGTCGATGATGACGCCGGAGGCAGTCGCCAGGTGACCGAGATCGGCCACCAGACCGTCGGAGACATCAGTCATGGCGTGCGCCCCGGCCTCGGCCGCGGCCCGGCCCTGGCCGTACGGCGGCTGCGGCACCAGATGCCGGCGTCGAAGATCCCCAAAGTCGTCAATCCCGTTGCGCCACAGCGCAAATCCAGCTGCCGAGTACCCCAGTTCGCCGACCACCGCGACCATCGATCCCGCGCGCGCGCCACTGCGCAGCACCGGCGCGCGGCCGCCCAGATCGCCCAGCGCTGTCACTGAGACCACCCACTGCGGACACGCGACCAGGTCTCCGCCGACGATCCCCACACCGAGCGCGCCCGCTTCGGCCCACAATCCCTCGCCGAGTTCGGCCACCTGCTCCGCCGAGGTGGTCGTCGGAGCCCCGAAGCCGACGACGAATGCGGTCGGGCGCGCACCCATCGCCTCGATATCGGCGGCGTTCTGTGCGATCGCCTTGCGGCCGACGTCATGCGGGGTCGACCAGTCCAGGCGAAAGTGGCGACCTTCGACCAGCATGTCGGTGCTGACGACGACTTGCGCGTCAGGGGCATCCACCACGGCGGCGTCATCACCGGGTCCGACCCCGACACCGGCGGATCTGGGTCGTCCGGTGATCAGCCGTTCGATGACGGCGAACTCCCCCACCTGCCGCAGCGTGCGGCCAGAACCGTCCACCACCGCGTCTCCTCTTCCCAGGTACCTTGAGCACGTCAGTGTAGGACCCGCGACACCAATCCAGGAGGAGACGAGGTGCACGGCGATCCCACCGACGGTGCACCTGTCGGCTCGGACCCCGACGGCCCGGCTGTCGGCTCGGACACCGACGGTCCGCCCCGTGCCCTGGTAATCGCAGCACTCACACTGGCAGTGCTGGGCCTGGGCGCGGTTCTGACGCTGGCCGCGATGCGGCGCCCACCCGTGCCGCCGGTGGCGATCGCGGCGGTACCCGCGCCCGCGGCCCAGGCACCGCAATGTCAGGCGCTACTGGCTGCCCTGCCGGATTCCCTCGGCGATCTGCCCCGCGCCGAGACCGCCCAACCCACACCGGCGGGCACCGCGGCGTGGCGTGGCGACGGCGATCCGGTCATCCTGCGCTGCGGACTGGACCGGCCGGCCGAGTTTGTCGTCGGCGCACCCGTCCAGATGGTCGACGACGTCGTTTGGTTCCGGCTCGATGACCCCGATACCCGGCGCAGCACCTGGATCAGCGTGGACCGGCCGGTGTACATCGCACTGACCTTGCCGGCGGATTCCGGACCGACGCCGATCCAGACCATGTCCGAGGCCATCGCGCGCACCGTGCCGGTCTTACCGATGCGGCCCGGACCACCAGCCTGAGCGGCCTCAGCGCAGACCGGTGCCGCGGGCGAGTGCGGTTTCCACCATGGTTCCCAACAGGGTCGGATAGTCCACCCCGCTCGCACCCCACATCCGCGGGAACATCGAGATGGTGGTGAACCCCGGCATGGTGTTGATCTCGTTGACGACCGGCCCGTGCTCGGTGAGGAAGAAATCGACTCGGGCCAAACCCTGGCAGTCCAGAGCCGTGAATGTCGCAATCGCCAACCGGCGCAACTTATCTGCGATGCCATCATCCAGCACGGCCGGCACGTCGAGTTCGGCGGCGTCATCGAGATATTTCGTATCGAAGTCGTAGACGCCAACCCCGGGCACCTTGATCTCACCGATGGTGCTGGCCTTCACCGAGCCATCCGGGAACTCCAGCACCCCGCATTCGAGTTCGCGGCCCTCGATCGCGGCCTCGATGATGACCTTCGGGTCGTGGCGGCGCGCCTCGGCGATCGCCGCCGGCAGGTCACCGGCTGAGACAACCCGACTCACCCCGATCGACGAGCCGCCGCGCGCAGGTTTGACGAACAGCGGGAACCCAAGGTGCGCAAGATCTTCGGCGCTCGGGCTGTCTTGCCTCGGGCGCAGCACAACATAGTCGCCGATGGGCAACCCGGCTGCGCCGAACACCTTCTTGGCGAACTCCTTATCCATCCCGGCCGCACTGGCGAACACCCCGGCGCCGACGTAGGGCACATCGGCAAGCTCCAACAATCCCTGGATGGTGCCGTCCTCCCCGTACGGTCCGTGCAGCACCGGGAACACAACATCCACCGAGGCCAGAATCTCGGCGGCCAGAGCCAGCGGTGTTTCCGATTGACCGGTGACCGCGGGCAGTCGCCGGTCGGTGATGGCCAGATCCTCCGAGCGCGCATCGGTGCGCAGCCACGTCCCCTCGGCGGTGATACCGACCGGAATAACCTCGAAGCGGTCCGGGTCGAGGTGGCGCAGGATGCTGCCGGCCGACACACACGAGATCGCATGCTCGGAACTGCGACCGCCGTAGACGACGGCGACGCGGATCCGGGAGTGGTCGGGGCGGGCAGTCACAAACTAGAGAGGCTACAGCCCGGTACGGCTGGGCGATCAGTCCGCGTCCAGCGCACGACGGATGTCGGCCACCAGGTCATCGGTGTCCTCGATCCCGGCCGAGATCCGCGCGAAGCCGCCCGGCACCTCATCACCCCAGCGCGCCCTGCGGTCCACGCAGGTGTGGATTCCGCCGAAACTGGTTGCCGCCACCAGCAGATCACTACGTCGAACCAGTGTGTGCACCGCCTCGGCGTCGGCAAGTTCAACCGACACCAAACCGCCGAAGCGGCGCATCTGGTGTGCCGCGACCGGGTGGGACGGATCCGTGGGCAATCCCGGATAGCGAACCCCACGCACCCCGGGGTGGCCCTGCAATTCGAGGGCCTGCAGTTCGAGGGCCAACGACATCGCATTGCGACATTGGCGTTCGAAGCGCAGACCGAAGCTGCCGATACTGCGCATCAACAGCCACGCTTCGAACGCACCGAGAATGGGACCGGTCAGCAATCGCTCGCGCTCGACGTCCGCCATCACCTCAGCCCGGCTGCCCGCGACATACCCGGCCAGCAGATCGCTATGTCCGGCAATCGCTTTGGTGGCGCTGGCCACCACCAGATCGGCGCCGAGCGACAACGGTTGCTGGCCCAGCGGTGTCGCGGTGGTGTTGTCCACCATCAGACTGCCCCCGCGGCGGTGGCAGATCTCCGCGAGCCGGTGCAGGTCCACCACATCCAGGCCCGGATTGGTCGGCGTCTCGGCCAGCACCACGTCGGCCGTCCCGGCGGCCTCATACAGTTGCGCAGCCGTCGCCTCACGCACGGTGACGCCCAGCGGGGCAAGGCTTTCCGCGGCGTAGCGGCGCACCTGGTAGTAGCCGTCAGCGGGAATGACCAGCACCGAGCCCGGCTTTACCAGCACGCGAAGCGCGGCTGTGACAGCGGCCATTCCGGAACCGAAGACTAACGCCCAAGACGCTGCTTCCAGGTCTGCCAGTGCTGATTCCAGTTGAGTCCAGGTCGGGTTGGAGTAGCGGCCGTAGACGTGCGGTTCGCTACCTTCGTCATCGGACAGGTGATAGGCCGCCGCCGGCACCGGTACCGCGGCGATGGGCTGGCCCGGGATCGCTTCGCTGTCAACCGCTTTCACGGTTCGGGTGGAATCACCGTAGCGCTGAGTCGCATAGCTTTCGGTCATCACCTCACTCCGCTTTGGTGCTGCGTCCCAGGAGTAGCGCGACCGCATCATCGACGGACAGACCCCGATGACACACCCGGTTGACGGCATCGGTGAGCGGCATCTCAACATTGTGACTCGCGGCGAGTTGCAGTATCGATGTGCAGGAGGTGACACCCTCGGCGACCTGGCCCGCGGTGGCGCGCATGGCCGCGACAAGGTCATCGCCGCGGCCCAGCCGATGGCCGAAGGCTCGGTTGCGGGACTGCGGTGATGTGCAGGTGGCCACCAGGTCACCTACCCCGGCCAGACCAGCCAGCGTTGTGATCTTGGCGCCCAACGCGATTCCCAACCGCATGATCTCGGCCAGACCGCGGGTGATGATGGCGGCCGCGGTGTTCTCGCCCAAACCCACCCCGGCAGCCATTCCGCAGGCGAGTGCGATGACGTTCTTGCACGCCCCACCGATCTCGGCACCCACCACATCGGTGTTGGTATAGGGCCGCAGATATCCGGTTTCCAGCGCGCGCTGCAGAGCCGCCGCCCGCCCGGAGTCCGTGCATGCCACCACCGTCGCGGCGGGTTGTTCAGCGGCGATCTCAGCGGCCAGGTTCGGCCCGGAGACCACCGCGACCTGACGTGGATCCACGTCGGTGACATCAACGATCACCTGGCTCATCCGAAGATGCGTTCCGAGTTCGATGCCCTTGGCCAGACTGACCAACGTCGCTCCGGCCTCGATCTCCGCCCGCCATGATTCAAGGTTCGTGCGCAGTGTCTGCGCCGGCACACCGAGCATCACCGTTCGGGCACCGGCGAGGGCCTCGGCCGGATCGGCGGTGGCCCGGATCGACGCGGGAAGCACCACGCCCGGCAGATATCCGTCGTTGGTGCGGGAGGTGTTGATCTCATCGGCCGTCTCCGGTCGGCGGGCCCACAACCGGACCTCGGTGCCGGTCTCAGCCAACACCTTGGCCACCACGGTTCCCCACGCACCGGCGCCCATCACCACCGCCGTCCCCAGCGAGTCGCTCATCTCCCACCACCTCACCTCCGCGCGCTGCGGCGTCGCCATTCACCCTAATCACGGTGGCGCTGGCAGGATGGAAGTCATGAGCGGTGAGTCAGATATCGGCCTGATCATCGCCGTCAAACGTCTGTCGGCCGCCAAGACCCGGTTGGCGGCGCTATTCCCGGCGGACATCCGCGAACGCGTTGTGCTGGCGATGCTCCTCGACACCATCACCGCCGCCCGCGCCGTCACCGCAATCGCGTCGATCACCATCGTGACACCGGATCCCACGGCCGCGGCGGCGGCGCGCGAACTCGGAGCGGCCGTACTGATTGATCCCACCCCGCCCGATCACCCAGACCCGTTGAACAATGCCGTGCTGGCTGCGTCCGCCTCGTTATCGCACACAACGACGAACATCGTTGTGCTGCAGGGTGATTTACCCGCCCTGAAGAGCGGGGAGCTCAGCGAGGCGCTGACCGCGGCCCGGCGCAACCCGCGGAGTTTCGTCGCAGACCGCCAAGGTACCGGCACCGCGGCACTATTCGCCCTCGGCGTGGCACCCGCACCACGGTTCGGAGCGGACTCGGCCTCGCGGCACCGGGACTCCGGGGCGGGGGAACTCACCGGCGCCTGGCCGGGTCTGCGCTGCGATATCGACACACCCGAGGATCTCGCCGAAGCGCGGCTGTTAGGCGTGGGAACGGCAACGGCCGCGATCATCGGCTAGCTGGGCTGGCCGTTCACCCCGGATTGCTCGGCAGCGATCCGCGGATCGGCGGCATGGGGGATGATGGGGCCATGAGCGAGGCGGAAACCAGGTCCCGGGCACCAGGCGATGACCGAGGGCTCGAGAGCCCGCCCCCGCCCGCAGCACCTCCGGCCGCCACCGCGGCCGCGGTCGACAACCCGCTACCGGCGGATCGCTACCTCAACCGTGAACTGAGTTGGGTGGATTTCAACGCCCGGGTGCTGGCCCTGGCGGCCGACACCTCGATGCCACTGCTGGAGCGCGCGAAGTTCCTGGCGATCTTCGCGTCTAATCTCGATGAGTTCTACATGGTCCGCGTCGCGGGCCTCAAGCGGCGTGACGAGATGGGCCTGACAGTGCGCTCCGCTGACGGGCTCACTCCCCGCGAGCAACTGCGCCGCCTCGAGGATCGCACCCGCGCCCTCGCCACACGGCACGCGCAGGTGTTCCTGGACTCGGTCCGGCCTGCCCTGGCCCAGCACGGAATCCACTTCATCGGTTGGGCCGATCTGTCTGAGACCGAGCGCGCCGATCTGTCGAACTACTTCCAGGAGCAGGTGTTCCCGGTTCTGACACCGCTTGCCGTCGACCCCGCCCACCCCTTCCCCTTCGTCAGTGGGCTGAGTCTGAACCTGGCCGTCACGGTCCGGTCACCCGACGACGGCGGGCAGCACTTCGCTCGGGTAAAGGTGCCAGACAACGTCGACCGGTTCGTTCGGTTCAACAGCACCGACGGCGAGAATGAGCTCATCCGCTTCCTACCGATGGAAGAACTCATCGCGGCGTTCCTGCCGGCGCTGTTCCCAGGAATGGAAATCGTTGAGCGCCATGCGTTCCGCGTCACCCGCAACGCCGATATGGACGTCGAGGATCGCGACGAGGACCTGCTGCAGGCCCTGGAACGCGAACTGGCCCGCCGCCGGTTCGGGCCGCCGGTGCGCCTCGAGATCTCCGGAGACATGTCCGACCACATGATGGGTCTACTACTGCGTGAACTCGATGTCGACCCCGGCGACGTGGTGCAGTTGCCCGGACCGCTGGATCTCTCGGCACTGTGGCAGGTCTACGCCGTCGACCGCCCGGCGCTCAAGGATCCACCTTTCGTTCCGGCCACCAACCCCGCGTTCGCCGAGCGCGAGACACCGAAGAGCATCTTCGCCACCCTGCGCGACGGAGACGTACTGGTGCACCATCCCTACGAGTCGTTCTCCACGAGTGTGCAGCGGTTCATCGAGCAGGCCGCCGCCGATCCGCATGTATTGGCGATCAAGCAGACCCTGTATCGCACCTCCGGCGACTCACCGATCGTCAACGCGCTGATCGAGGCTGCCGCGGCCGGTAAACAGGTGGTGGCCCTGGTCGAGTTGAAGGCACGCTTCGACGAGAAGGCCAACATCAAATGGGCGCGCGCTCTGGAAGATGCCGGCGTGCACGTGGTGTACGGACTGGTCGGGCTCAAGACCCACTGCAAGACCTGCCTCGTGGTGCGACGAGAGGGGTCGACCATCCGGCGCTACTGCCATATCGGCACCGGCAATTACAACCCGAAAACCGCTCGGCTGTATGAGGATGTCGGGCTGCTGACAGCCGCCCCCGATATCGGCGCGGACCTGACCGACCTGTTCAATTCGCTCACCGGATATTCCCGCAAGGTGGGTTATCGCAACCTACTGGTTGCCCCGGAGGGAATCCGGAAGGGAATCCTCGAGTGCATTGAACGGGAGGTCGCCGCACACCGCGAAGGCCGAACCGGCCGGATCCGGATCAAAGCCAACGCGATCGTCGATGAACAGATCATCGACGGCCTCTACCGCGCCTCGCAGGCCGGGGTTCGGGTCGAGGTGGTGGTGCGCGGAATCTGCGCGCTGCGTCCCGGCGTCGAGGGTTTCTCCGAGAACATCACGGTGCGCTCGATTCTCGGACAGTTCCTGGAGCACTCCCGCGTCATGCACTTCGATGCGATCGACGAGTTCTGGATCGGCAGCGCAGACATGATGCACCGCAACCTCGATCGCCGCGTCGAGGTGATGGCACAGGTCAAGGACCGCCGGCTGACCGCGTACCTCGGCGAGATGTTCGACTCCACCATGGATCCGGAGACACGCTGCTGGGAATTGGGACCCGACGGACAGTGGACGCCCGCACCGCTGGAGGGCCACAAGGTTCGCGATCATCAGGTGTGGCTGATGGATAAACACCGCCAGTCCTGACCCATGACGACATCCAAGAAGGCCAAATCCGCCGTACCAGTCCTGGCGGCAGGTGCGGTGTTGTGGCAGCCCGATCCCGATTCCGGTGACACCCGCGTCGCGGTGGTCCACCGTCCGCGATACGACGATTGGTCACTGCCGAAGGGCAAACTCGATCCCGGTGAGACCGAACCCGTTGCCGCGGTCCGCGAGATCTTCGAGGAGACCGGCCAGCGCGCACATCTGGGCCGACGCCTGCCGACGGTGACCTATCCCATCCCGGGCGGCACAAAGACCGTTCACTACTGGGTTGCCCGTGGACACGGCGGCACCTTCATCCCCGGCGACGAAGTCGATCAATTGCTGTGGCTGCCGATTGCCGACGCCGCCAAGCGGCTCAGCTATCCGGCGGACCGCAAAACCGTTGCCCGGTTCGCCAAGCTTCCCTCCGACACCCAGAGTGTTCTGATCGTCCGGCATGGGTCCGCGGGCCGAAGGGCCCGATACAAGGGCGCTGACCGCGAACGTCCACTGGACTCGACGGGCCGATCCCAGGCGGAATCACTTGTCCCGCAACTGCTGGCGTTCGGGGTGTCCGATGTCTACGCCGCCGACCGGGTCCGCTGCTCGCAGACCGTGGAACCAATGGCGCGGGAAATGGATGTGCCGATCGCGTTGGAGCCCACGCTCACCGAGGAGGCCTACGGCGCCGATCCCAAGGCGGCACGCCGACGGGTGATGGAGATCGCCGCACGCGGCGGCACACCGGTGATCTGTACGCAGGGCAGGGTGATTCCCTATCTCATTGACTGGTGGTGCGCCCGCGACGGCATCACCCCGGATAAATCTCGCAACCGCAAAGGCAGCACCTGGATCCTGTCGCTCGCCGACGGCCGGCTCATCGCAGCGGACCATCTCGCCAGCCCACTGGCAACCGAATCGTGTCCGTGAACAACAAAATGCCGCGGACCTGACGGTCCGCGGCATTTTGCTAGAAGGGTTTAGCGGCGCTTGGCCGGAGCCCTGCGAGCCGGAGCCTTCTTCACGACGCGCTTGACTGCGACCTTGCGGACCGCGGCCTTCCGAACGGCCTTCTTGACGACCCGCTTGACGGCGGCCTTCTTGACTGCCTTCTTGACGACCCGCTTGACGGCGGCCTTCTTGACTGCCTTCTTGACGACCCGCTTGACGGCGGCCTTCTTCGCCGGAGCCTTACGGGCAGGAGCCTTCTTGACAGCTTTCTTTACAGCCACAGTGCTCTTCCTTACTGCGCCATCAGCAGCGCCTCGTTTTACAGCCGGACCTTCG
>JAPLAO010000241.1 GCA_026393245.1 Mycobacterium sp.
CAGCGCCCACCGCCACCGCCGCCGACCGACAGGACAGCTTCAACGTCACCATTGACGACGGTCGTGGCGGAATGGCGGCAGTCGCAATCAGTGTTCCGGTCGGCACGACCGACACCCTGTCGACGTTCTGCGGCTGCACCCTGATGCCCGCGGACACCGTGTTCCACGCCGACGTACGAAACCTGCCGGTGCTGGCGAAGTCCGCCACCTGGCTGTCCGTGCTCGGCGCCGACCGGGGCGCGACACTGCGCGCCACCTGGGCCGGCGAACCCTGGATGGGCAGCATTGGTGGCATGCCGGTGAACGTCGTCAGCGCGTCGCAGCGGACCGAACGGGTGATCTTCAATCGCGGGCTGTCCACCAGCGGCCCGAGCATCGACAACCGGCCGTACGCCATCCCGGACTACCCGATCGTGGAGGGCATGGGTCCGGCGGGTTCGGGCACGGTGCCGGCCTGGGACCGCCACCTGCTGGTGTTCCAGGAGGGAACCTGCATCTCCCAGGAGCTTTACAACGTCGCCAACGGCGTCGAACTACCCGCCAGTGGCATCGGCGACGCCCTAGCCAACGGCATCTACGCCAACCAGTACGGCTCTGCCTGGATCGCCGAAGCCGGCGTGCGCTACGACATGAGCGATCCGTTGTATCCGAGCATCGGCGGGGCCAACGCCGCCCGCCTGCCCTACCTGCCGCTGATCCTGCGCCCAGACGACCTCGAGCGTGGCCACATCGACCACATGCTGGGCATCGTGATCGCCAAGGATCGCGGCACCGGCTACACCTGGCCGGCGCGGGACGGTGACGGCAGCGGAACCAATCCCGACGGTCGATATGACGGGCTACTCGCCGGCGACCCAGGTCATCCTGCGCGCCCTGCAGGAGCACGGTGCCGTGATCTATGACTCGGGCAACAGGGGCGAGGACGGGGCGCGCGTGCTCGGCATGAGCAACGGCTGGACCGGCACCGACCACATCACCGCACAGCGCGAACTCGAACGCGTCCCGCTGACCGCATTCGACGCGGTCGACGTGATGAGCCTGGCCCTGGACCCGGCGGCCGGCTGGATGATCCGCTCGACGGTGATCTGACTCAGATCCAGCCGCGGCGTCTGAACATGACGTACAGCACCACCGAAGTGATCACGCTGAGTAGAGCGCTGGTCACCACACCGGAAATCTGACTGAATCCCGGATAGGGAACATTCTGGCCGTACCAGCCGGTGACCAGCGTGGGCACCGCGATGATGGCCGCCCACCCGGTGAGCTTCTTGACCACGATATTGAGCCGAGAATCCTGGAGCGACAGGTTGGTCTCGAACACCGTGGTGATCATGTCGCGCAGTGAATCCGTCCACTCCCCGGCGCGGATGACGTTGTCATACAGGTCGGCGTACCAGCCGTCGAGATCGGCCGTGTCGCTGCGACGAATGGTGTTCACCACCTCGCGCATCGGCAGCACGATGCGACGCAACTCGACGAGCTCCTTGCGCAACCGGTAGGTGTTGCGCTGGATCGTGCGGTTGTCACCGGTGTCGTCGAACAGTTCGTCCTCCAGCGACTCGATAGCGTCGTCAAGTTGCTGGATGGTGTCGAACTGCTCGTCGACCACAACGTCGAGTATCTCGTGCAGCAGTGCCGGGCTGCCCCTGTGCAACAGATCGGCATTGTCATCCCACCGGCGAACCACCTCGTCAATGTCGAAAACCGTTCGGAGCGGGTCGTTTTCGTGCCGCACAGTCACCACCGCGGTCGGCAGCACGATGATCGAGATCCGGGCGGTCAGCAACCGCGAAGCGATATCGCCGGGAATGATCGGCCCGACGCCGGTGCCGTAGACGGTCAGGAAAGTGTGGGTGGCATATCGGGTTGCCTTGGTCCGCTGCCCGTCGACGTCCCGGACGGCACGCTCGTCGAGTCCGAGTTCGCCGGCGAGTTCGGTGAGCAACGCGGAGTCTGGGTTGCACAGATCCACCCACACCAGCGCGCCCTGCTCAGCCACATGCCGGGAGACATCCGCGAGGGGAAAGTTCTCCGCCACCAGCGCACCGGCGGACCACAACCGGGTACGGACTGCAGAAGTGTTCGGGAGCGGAGCGACGTCGGTGGTCACAAGACGGTGGTCACAAGACGGTTGTCACAAGACGGTGGTCACAAGACGCGACCGACGATCAGGTCTAGTCCGACGTGTGAACGATCAGCACGTCGGTTTTGGCGCGACGCGCCACGTTGGCCGGCACCGACCCGAGCAGTCGGCCCGCGATCGTGTTGAGGCCGACGTTGCCCACCACAATCAGATCCGCGCCTACCTCTTCGGCGAGTGCCACCAGTGCCTCGACCGGAGCGCCCTCGATGGGACGTTCCTCGATATTGGTCGCGCCCGCCGCTTTGGCACGGTCCCGGGCGTCGTGAAGGAGTTCGTAGATGGGAGCAGTGCCCGCCATCTTGTAACCCTCATCCTTGAGCATGTCCGAGGCACGGGTGTCCTCGGGCGTGGGCAGGAAGGCGGACGCCACGATCAGCCTGGCGCCGGGCCCGGAGGCGAGTTGGCCCGCCCGTTCGACCGCGCGCAACGATGACGCGGATCCGTCCGTGCCGACAACCACGGTTGTGTAACCGCCCATTCGAACCCTCCATTGCTCATGGCATTGCTCATGACATTTCCAGTGCCGTTCCAGACCTTAACCCCTCCGCACCTCGCCAGGATGCGATTCAGATCACGCGGAGCCAGGCAGGAACCCGCCTGCTGCGGCCGGAGTCGGTGATGATGGGCCGGGACTAGTTGCCCGACCATCGAGTAGTGGGCGGCAGACCAGGATCGGCTGCCTGGGCGCCCGGGGTGACGGTGCCGGCCGGAGTGGCGGTACCGGCCGGCCCCTGGGCCGACCATCCGGTGCCGATGCAAACCAATTCACGCGGCGTGGTGATGGTCTTGGGCAGCGGAATGCCGAACCCGGGAATGCCCGGGATGGTGATCTGCGGCGGCGTGAGCAGCGTCGCCACACCCTGCGCCAGCGAGGGCAGCACCTCGACGGGCGGGGTGGGCAGCGTCGCGAACGCGTTCGCGATCGGGGCGGACGGGATCAGTCCGGGAAGGCCCGGGGTGCTGGCCGCAGCACTGCCACCGGGGAACCCCGGGAACAATGCCGGCGGTGTCGCGGGAATCGCCACGACATCCGCGATCGGCACACCCGGCACGGCCAGTGGCGGGGTCGGCAGACCACCACCGCCACCACCGCCGGGCAAACCGGGCACTGCGGCCGGCGGCGTCGGGATGGCAACGCCGGTTCCGCCGGCGGCGGCCGCCGGCAGCGCTGCGGGAGCAGGCGGCACGCCTGCCGCCAGTGACGCGATGGCTTCGGCGGGCAATCCGGCGAGCTGAGCGACACGGGTGTCGATGTCATTCGGCAGCGGGCCGGACCCCGGACCCGCGCCAGTGCCCACTCCGGCACCGGCTCCGGCTCCGTTGAGGATGACGTTATCCTCACCCATCCGACCGGCGCTGTCCTCGATGACCGCACCCGGAACGCCGGCCCCGGCCGCGCCGGCCGCAGGCGTGCCCGGGGATGCAACGCCAACGGCTTCCGGTGCGCCACCGGAAGCTGCGACTGGCCCACCCGGCACGGCGGCGGGCGGAGTCGGAACACCGCCACCGCCGCCTCCACCGGGCAGGCCGGGAACGGCGGCGGGCGGCGTCACTGCCTCGGCGACTGCGGAGCCACCGGGCGTACCGGGCAACGCAGCAGGCGGCACGGGCAGAGTCTCGACGGATGCCGCGGACGGGATGCCGGGGACCGCACCGGGCAGTCCGGGCAGAGCGTCGGCGCTCATGCTGCCCGGTGTTCCCGGAAGTGCCGCGCCGGGTAGCGATGACCCGGGCAGCGAGGCGGCACTGGGCACGCCCGGCAGGGTGATGTCCGGCGTGCCGGGGAACTCCAGATTTCCGCCGCCGAGTTCGGCACCGGGAATCGACAGTGGTGGCGGCGGCAGGGTGGCAGCCGAATCATTCACCACCGCACCAGGATTGGCGACGGGCGGTACCGGCGGAGTCTCGATTGAGGCCGCTGACGGGACACCGGGGATATCGACACCCGGCGCGGGCGGTGTCACGACCGCCGCCGGGATCGGATCGCCGGGAATCACAGCCGGCGGCAGCGGCGGGGTGTCTACGACGACGGCGGCCGGGATACCGGGCGTCGCCAGTGGCGGAATCGGCGGCGTGCCGGCTAGGTCGGTCACCACATCACCGGGGATCGCGGCAGGCGGGCCGGGCGGCACGACGAATCCACCTTCGACCGGTACGCCGGGCACCGCGGCGGGCGGGCCGGGCGGAAGACCCAATGGGGCGCCGACCGGCAGGTCGGGTACGGCGGCCGGCGGCGCGGGGATACCGGCGGCAGCGTCGGCGATCGCTCCGGCGGCGGCCCCACCGGCCTGGGCGATGGCGGCATCGGGCGCACCCGCGGCGGCGGCCGCGGGAAGTCCTTCGAGTCCCGCGCCGAGTGCACCGCCGCCAACAACTCCGGCGCTGACGTCAGCGCCGCCAATAACTCCGACGCCGACATCGCCGCCGACAAGTCCTGCCGATGCCTCGGCGATCGGCGCAGCTGCGGCGACGGGCGCGCCAACGGCCGCCGGGGGTGCGGGAACGGCGACCGGTGGCGCCGGAATCGCAGCGGCCCCGCCGCCCGGCGGGATGCCCGGAACCGCAGCCGGTGACCCGGGCCACGCGCCGGTGACCGCCGCGGGCGGGGTGCCCGGAACGGCGGCCGGCGGTGTTGGAACGCTACCCACCATCGCGGTGCCCGGCGCGCCGAGAACCGAAGCCGGCGGGATCACGACGCCGCCTGACCCCAGCGTGCCCGGCGCTCCCGGGACGATGGCCGGCGGAACCGGCACACTGCCGACGGCACTGGCCGGTGGAATGGGCACACCGACCGTGGGCGAACCGGGGTTGAAGATCGAGGCCACGGAGCCCGGCAGCCCACCGGACAGGTCCGGCGGATTGGTGATCGCGTTCTGCAAGATGCTGATGCACGGGACGCCGCCCGGGCTGACGGTGTTATCGGCCGCCGCGAGCACAGAGAACAGGGGAACCGTCCAGAACAGACCCGCAGTGGCGATCGCCGTGCCCGCCGCCACGCGAGTGGTGATCCGTGACATTGGCTTCGTCCCCGTTTCTGTATTGAGCGCTGAGGCAAAACTACAGACGTGTAAGTCACCTGAGGGTGCGACAAATGTGGGGGTTACCGAACCGTTGCCAACCGGTGCTCTGACGGTTACTCCGGCTGACGGGCACCGGCCCGGGATGAGGCGAACCACCCCGCCGCAGCCATACCGGCAAAGACGGCGAACATCCACCGGGCGGCCGGGGCGTCGGGCGTCTCGCGCAGGTTCACCATGACCCCGGCCAGTCCGGCCCCGAATGCCGCACAGATTAACTGGACGGTGTTGATGGCGGCCGCGGCGATCGCCTGCTCCCCCGGTTCGTCTGCTGAACCCCCGCCGTCCGAAGCCCCGCCGCCTGAACCCCCGCCGTCCGAAGCCCCGCCGTCCGAACCCATAGCCCAGACGCTCAGGTGCGGCCAGGCGGCGCCGATCCCGACTCCGCTGATGCCCAGGGCAATCGCCCACACCGCGACCAGGCCTGGTCCGGCGCCGTCCCGCTGTGCCAGCGCGGCCAACCCCAGTCCTGCCGCCATCACCAACGGGGCCGCCGCCACCACCCGCGCGGCGGTCCGGCGATCGCTGATCGCCGCACTGCGAATCTCGCCCACCACCCATCCGACCGACAATGCCGCGCCGAGGAATCCCGCAGCCGCGGGCGCCAGCCCGCCAAGCCGCTGACCGAACAGCGGCGCATACATATCGCCCATCGTCGCCGCCATCAGCACGCCCATGGTCAGGTAAATCCATTTCAACGGTCCCGGCTCAAAAGCTTTGCGCGGCAACACCCGTGCCACCGAGTGCCGATCGACGATGAGGAATACCACCATCAGTGCGATGGCCAACACCAGCAGGCCCACGGTAAGCGCAACGTTGCGAGGGATGGCCGCAATGCTGACCACCAGTGCGGCAACGCCGAGCAGTCCGAGTGAGCGAATCGGGATGCCGACCCGCGGCCCAGATGTATCACCCCGCGCGGGCAGAGCAATCGGCACCAGCAGTGCCATCAACACGGCCAGCAGCAGGATCACCGCGAATCCCCAACGCCACAAACCGAATTGGGCGAACAAGCCGCCAGATGTGGGCCCGATCAGGGTGCCCACACCCCACATCGCTGATACCACGGCCGCCGCGCGGGTCCACAACTTTTCGGGCAGTGCGGCGCTGATGACCGCATACCCGAGGCCGGCCAGTACGCCGCCGGCCAGACCCTGCACCATCCGGCCGACGAGGAAGATGACCATCGAGGGCGCGAGCGCACATACCGCGGTGCCGATCGCGAAGGAGAGCAGCGCACCGAGGTACGACAGCCGGGGACCGCATCGGATCAGCACCGCGCCGACCGTGGTCGCCGCGATCACCGAGGCAACCAGATACACCGTCGTCACCCAGGCATACAGCCGAGCACCACCGATGTCGGTGACGACGCTCGGCAACAGACTTATCGTGATGAATTCATTGATCGCATACAGTGCGACGCCACCGGCCAGAACCGTTGTGGCACCCGCGTACTCGCGGCCGAGCAAGTCGCGCCAACTGCCGGCTGCCGCCGTCGAATCCGTCACGTGGTCGCTGCGCGCTACTTCAAGCCTGCGGCGTCCATACCGCGCAGTTCCTTCTTCAGGTCGTGGATCTCGTCACGAAGACGAGCGGCCAACTCGAACTGCAGATCACGCGCCGCGGCCATCATCTGGTCAGTCATATCCTTGATCAGTGCGGCCAATTCGGCACGCGGCATCGAGGCGATATCGCGGCCGTCGCTGATACCGGAACTCATTACCCGGCCCGCCCCACCTTGGGCGCGTCGTCCCCGTGACGAGTTGCGGCCCGAGCCGCCGATCTCGACCGATTCGGTGTCGTCGGCCTCCTGGTACACCTGGTCGAGGATGTCGTTGATCTTCTTGCGCAACGGTTGCGGGTCGATACCGCGTTCTTCGTTGTAGGCGACCTGCTTGGCGCGCCGGCGGTCGGTCTCCTCGATGGCTTGTTTCATCGAGTCGGTGAGTTTGTCGGCGTACATGTGGACTTCGCCGGAGACGTTGCGGGCCGCGCGTCCGATGGTCTGGATGAGGCTTCGGGCTGAGCGCAGGAAGCCTTCCTTATCGGCGTCGAGGATAGCGACCAGCGACACCTCGGGAAGGTCCAGACCCTCGCGCAGGAGGTTGATGCCGATCAGCACGTCGTAGTCGCCGAGGCGCAGTTGGCGAAGGAGTTCGACGCGGCGCAGGGTGTCGACCTCGGAGTGCAGGTAGCGCACCCGGATGCCCATCTCCAGCAGGTAGTCGGTGAGATCCTCGGCCATCTTCTTGGTCAGTGTGGTGACCAGGACCCGTTCGTCGCGTTCGGCGCGGGCCCGGATCTCACCGATCAGATCGTCGATCTGGCCCTTGGTGGGCTTGACCACGATCTGCGGGTCGACCAGGCCGGTGGGGCGGATGACCTGCTCGACGAACTCACCGCCGGCCGCAGCGAGCTCATAGGGCCCCGGGGTGGCCGACAGGTACACCGTCTGCCCCACCCGGGAGCTGAACTCCTCCCAGGTCAGCGGACGGTTGTCGGTCGCCGAGGGCAGCCTGAACCCGAACTCCACGAGATTGCGCTTGCGGGACATATCGCCCTCGAACATCCCGCCGATCTGCGGGACGGTGACATGGGACTCGTCGATCACCACAAGGAAGTCCTCGGGGAAATAGTCCAGCAGCGTCGACGGGGCTGAGCCTGCCTCGCGGCCGTCGATGTGCCGGGAGTAGTTCTCGATACCGGAGCAGAACCCAACCTGACGCATCATCTCGATGTCGTAGTTGGTGCGCATCCGCAGCCGCTGGGCCTCCAGCAGTTTGCCCTGCCGTTCCAGTTCGGCGAGACGATCGGCGAGCTCCTCCTCAATGGTCGAGATGGCCGCCGCCATCCGCTCCGGGCCGGCGACATAGTGGGTGGCCGGAAAGATCCGCAGTGAGTCCACCTTGCGCACCACATCGCCGGTCAGCGGGTGCAGGTAATAGAGCGCCTCGATCTCGTCACCGAAATACTCGATGCGGACGGCCAGTTCCTCATACGACGGGATGATCTCGACGGTGTCGCCGCGCACCCGGAATGAGCCGCGGGTGAACGACATATCGTTGCGGCTGTATTGGACGTCGACGAGCAGTCGGAGCAGTGCGTCGCGCGGCACCTCGTTGCCGACCTGTAACTCCACCGAGCGGTCGAGATAGGACTGCGGCGTACCGAGGCCGTAGATGCATGACACCGACGCCACCACCACCACGTCGCGCCGCGATAGCAGGTTTGAGGTGGCCGAGTGCCGCAGCCGCTCGACATCGTCGTTGATCGAGCTGTCCTTCTCAATGTAGGTGTCGGTCTGCGCGATATACGCCTCGGGTTGGTAGTAGTCGTAGTACGACACGAAGTACTCAACGGCGTTGTTGGGCAACATCTCCCGCAATTCGTTGGCTAACTGCGCAGCAAGCGTCTTGTTGGGCGCCATCACCAGGGTGGGCCGCTGCAATTTCTCGATCAGCCAGGCGGTGGTGGCGGACTTCCCAGTGCCCGTGGCGCCGAGCAAGACCACGTCACGCTCCCCCGCCCGGATTCGGCGTTCCAACTCGGCGATAGCGGCGGGCTGATCCCCGGCCGGCTCGAACTCGCTGATCACCTCGAACTGCGGACCGGTGCGCACCGCGTCCTCGACCGCCCGGTGCTCCGACTGCGCCACCACCGGGTGTTCGGAAGCGAAGGCCATGGTTACAGGGTAAGCCCGGCTACGGACAGCCCCGACACCTACCGATACCCCGTAAGCTCGATCTATCCACCCGCCGCCTATCCACCCGCCGCACATCCACCCGCCTAAGCGTGAGACCTTCGACCTCGTCGCACGCACCAATACCGATCCCAAGGGGATCGTTCGTGAGATCGACGAATACCGGGTGCAACCGTGGGGCCTCTATATGGCCCGGCCCACACCCGGCCGGGCCCAATTCCACTATCTGGAGTCGTGGCTGCTGCCGGACCTGGGTCTGCGGGCCAGCGTCTTCCACTTCACCCCGGGCAATGAGCGGGATCAGGACTTCTATCTCGACATCGGGCGGATCAGCGTCGGCCCGGATCGCTGGCACACCGAGGATCACTACATCGACCTGGTGGTGCGCACCGGACAGGGCACCGAGTTGGTCGATGCCGACGAGTTATTCGAAGCCCATGCCCACGGTCTGGTGACTACTGAGACCGCCGAGGCGGCACTGCGGTCCGCGGTCACAGCGGTGGACGGCCTCGCCGCCCACGGTCACGATCTGAACGCCTGGCTGTCCAGCCTCGATGTGCACGTGACCTGGCGGTAGGCGTACCCTCGTCACCCGTGGGACGGATGAGACACTCGGTAACCCTCGGTGCCCTTGTGGCACTGTCGGCGGCCGCGTTACCCGTCGCCGGCGTGGCCACGGCCGACGATATCGTGCAGCACAACATCACCTACCGCGCCCGCATCACCGGGATAGCCCGTGGCGCCTTGATCGGCTTCCGGATCTCCGATACCCAGATCAACAATGCGAATCCGACCATGCTGCCGGGCCGGACGTTTGAGGCCACCGGGATCCTGACCGACCCGAAAGAGGCCGGTATGCGGATCTCGATCCAGTGGCCGTACTCGGCAAGTCTGCACTGCGAGATCCTGGTGGATGACGAGATCGTCATCCAGGCCGACCAGTTCATCGCTCCTCGGCTGACGCCGGCCAAGGATGATCCCGATTACGGTGCCATGAACTGTGGCGCGCCGTTGAGCAATGCCACCGGAAGCCCACTCGCGCCGGGAGACATTCCGGCGACGGACATCCCCGCGACAGACGTACCCGCGACAGACGCACCCGCCACCGGGGCCCCCACAACCGAAATCCCAGCCGCAGACGTCCCCGCGACCGACTTCAGCGCACCGGCGCCGGCAACTGCGTCGGTAGCGCCTAACTGACCGGCGACCACCCGGTCGCCTCGGCCCATGCCCAGGCCCGCGGGTGCGCGTCACCGAACCACTGCTGCGTCGTGTTCGCTCGCTTAGCCTGCGCATAGTCGGCACGCACGCCCGGGTTGGCGTTCGACCAGTCGACAAACAACAACGCGAACCGCTGATTGGGCCAACCATCCACTCGAATATGGATGTGGGTGGGCCTACCGGGATCAGCTGAAGCGTGAAAACGCTTGTGCCACAGTGAATTATCGGCGGCCGCATCAAAGCTGACATCGCTGGTGACGGATTCGATCCGCGGATACCCGGCCCGCAGCAGATCATCGGCGAGTTCGTCGGCGATCTCCAGCGACGCGACGGTGATCTGCATATCGATGACATCGCGGGCATCCGTCCCGGCCACCGCGGTCGACCCGATGTGATCGATACGCAGCGCCCGGTGACCACACGTGGTGTTCAGCCGGGCCCGGATACGCGTGGCCTGCGCGGCCCAGCCCGGGTCCGGCGACACCAGGCGGCCCGATTCCGCAGCAGGCGTGCCGGTGGCGAGATTGTGCGCGAACGGCAGGATCCGGCCGTACCAGAGTTCACGGGCCTGCTCGACGAGTTGGCCCTCGGTGCCGGAGTTGTCCAGCCAGACATCGGCCACCACGCGGCGCTGCTCCTCGGTGGCCTGGGCGCCGATCCGAGCCCGGGCGTCGGCCTCGGCCATGCCACGAATACCGATCAGACGGCTCAGCCGAAGCTCCGGATCGGCGTGCACCACCGCGACCAACGGGAACAGCGGGGCCATCTGGGATTCGACCAGCAGCGGGATGTCCTCCACGATCACCTGATCCTCGGACACCGCCGCAACGATCTCAGCACGGCGCGTCGCCACCAGCGGATGAACGATCGCGTTGAGCGCGGCGCGCTGCTGCTCATCGCCAAAAGCCTTGGCGGCCAGGGCCGGGCGGTTCAGCGCACCATCGGGTAGCAGGATCTCATGGCCGAAATGATCGACCAGCGCCGCCAGACCCTCAGTGCCCGGCTGCACCACCTCGCGGGAGATCACGTCGCCGTCGACGATCACCCCGCCGCACTCGGCGAAGGTCGACGACACCGTCGACTTTCCCGCGCCGATCCCCCCGGTCAGGCCGATGCGCAACATGGCGCAAACCTCCACGCCGTCTAGGGTCAGACGTTGCCGGCGAGCTTCTCGCGCAGCGCCGCCAACTGGGCGTCACTGGCCAGCGATCCGCCGGCGGAATCGTCACCGGCGCCCGAGCTGGTGCTCGACGAGGTCGAACTCGACGTCGGATTCTCCTCGGCAGCGGCGGCGTCGGCAGCGGCGAACTTCTCCATCTGCGTGGTGTGCATCTTGTGCCGGCGCTCGGCCTCGGCGTACCGGGCCTCCCACGCGGTGCGCTGGGTGTCGAAGCCCTCGAGCCATTCATTGGTCGCGGAGTCGAAGCCCTCGGGGAAGATGTAGTTGCCGGCCTCGTCGTAGCTGTCGGCCATGCCGTACTTCGACGGGTCGAACTCCTCGGCATAGTCCTCGTTGGCCTGCTTGAGGCTCAGCGAAATCCGGCGACGCTCCAGGTCGATATCGATGACCTTGACCATCGCGTCGTCGTTGACACCGACCACCTGATCGGGAACCTCGACGTGACGCTCGGACAGTTCAGAGATGTGCACCAGACCCTCGATGCCCTCTTCGACCCGCACGAATGCGCCGAACGGCACCAGCTTGGTGACCTTGCCCGGCACAATCTGCCCGATCGCATGCGTCCGGGCGAAGTGCCGCCACGGATCTTCCTGAGTTGCCTTCAGCGACAACGAGACCCGCTCGCGATCCATATCGACGTCGAGAACCTCGACGGTGACCTCATCGCCGACGGCGACCACCTCGGACGGATGGTCGATGTGCTTCCAGGAAAGCTCGGAGACGTGCACCAGACCGTCGACGCCACCGAGGTCGACGAATGCGCCGAAGTTGACGATCGAGGACACCACGCCCTTGCGGACCGCGCCCTTGACGAGCAGGTTGAGGAACTCGCTGCGCACCTCGGACTGAGTCTGCTCAAGCCACGCGCGACGGGACAGCACCACGTTGTTGCGGTTCTTGTCCAACTCGATGATCTTGGCCTCGATCTCCTTGCCGATATACGGCGCCAGATCGCGGACCCGGCGCATCTCCACCAGGGAGGCGGGCAGGAATCCGCGCAGGCCGATGTCGAGGATCAGGCCGCCCTTGACGACCTCGATGACGGTGCCCTTGACGGCTTCGTCGGCCTCTTTGAGTGCCTCGATGGTGCCCCAGGCGCGCTCGTACTGTGCGCGCTTTTTGGACAGGATTAAACGGCCTTCCTTGTCCTCCTTGGTGAGGACGAGGGCTTCGATCTTGTCGCCGACGGACACCACTTCACTGGGGTCGACGTCATGCTTGATCGAAAGTTCGCGGGAAGGGATGACCCCTTCGGTCTTATAACCGATGTCGAGCAGGACCTCGTCCCGATCCACCTTGACGATGGTCCCCTCGACGATGTCGCCATCGTTGAAGTACTTGATGGTCTTGTCGATAGCGGCGAGGAAGTCCTCGGCCGAGCCAATGTCGTTGATGGCTACTTGCGGCGAGGTGATGGTGGGACTGGGCATATTGTTGGGTTGCTCCGGACAGGGTCGGTCGTAGGGACGATTTCGGTTGGGATGTAGCCCGCTTTCCTGCACGCGGGTACCGGCAGAGCCTACTCGACAGGGCGCAACCTGGACAAACCCGGGTGTGCCCGCAGCTAGTCTGCTCTGGTGTCCCACGCTCCCGTGTTGGCGTCCTACGTCACAGTGCCGCCGTATCCGAGTCCGGTCCGCAAAGTCGGCGCCCCCTTGGCGGCCATCATTGCGCTGGGCACGCTCGCCGGATTGATCCTGAGCCTGCTGACCGCAGTCAACCCCACCGGCACCGCCCTGGGCTTCGCGCTGTCCACCGTGGCGATGGCCGGGGTGCTGGCGTGTTACCTGTGGCTGGACCGCTGGGAACCGGAGCCGCCACGGTTGCTGATCATGGCCTTCCTGTGGGGTGCGTCGGTGGCCGTGCTGTTGTCGGTGGCGCTGGAACACGTGGTCGACCAGACCTTCGGCGCCGGCCAGGAGGACGTCAGTTTCACGACGGTGGCGATCGGCGCCCCGGTGGTCGAGGAGGCGGCAAAGGGCCTGTTCCTGCTACTGATGCTGACCGGCCGCCGGCGCATCGAGCTCAACACGCTGACCGACTGCCTGGTGTACGCCGGTTTCACCGCGGCCGGATTCGCCTGGTTGGAGAACATCTTCTACATCGCCAGCGCCGAGACGCTGCCCGGCTCGTTGGCCATCGCGGGCATGCGGTTGGTGATCGGGCCGTTCGCCCATCCGCTGTTCACCACGATGACCGGGATCGGGGTGTACTTCGCCCTGCAGCAGCGCAGTCTGATCGCCCGGATGGGGTGTGTGCTGCTGGGCTATCTCGGCGCCGTCGTCATGCATGGGCTGTGGAACGGCTCGGCACTGCTGGGCGCCAAGACCTACCTGGGTGTCTATGTGCTGTGGATGATGCCGGTCTTCGCGCTGGCGATCGTGCTGGCGGTCAACTCCCGGCGTCGGGAGCAACGGATCGTCGCCGACAAACTCCCCTACATGGTGGCCACCGCGATGCTGACGCCGGTTGAGGCGACCTGGCTGGGCTCACTGAAGTCGCGGAAGATGGCCGTTGCGGCCGCACTGCGGTTCGGCGGGCGCCCGGCCGCGTCAGCGGTGAAGAGGTTCGCCCTGCAGGTGGTCGAACTGGCCTATGTGCGGGACCGGATCGATCGGGGTTTCGGTGACGAGCGGGTGTTCGCGCTACAGAACGAAGAGGCGCACCGGGTGATGATCGCGCGCGCCGCGGCCGGGCCGGCGTTGTATCAGCTTGGCGGGTACCGGTTTCCGGTGCGCGACCTAAATTAGCGTCTATCCCAGCTCCAAATTTGGGTCTATAGTAGCCCTATGAGGATTCTGCCGATATCTCAGCTGAAGAGCAAGATCAACGAGTACGTCGACGCTGTCTGTGAGACGCGTGACCAGATCACCATCACAAAAAACGGCGCGCCGGCCGCGGTGCTGATCGGCGTCGACGAATGGGAGTCGATTCAGGAGACGCTGCACTGGCTGTCGCAGCCCGGCATCCTCGAATCGATCAGTCAATCCGAGGCGGACATCGCTGCCGGACGCACCTACGGCGAGGACGAAATCCGGGCCGCCTACCAGGTTCCCGGGCGACTTCACTGACGTGAGCCCCACGGATGACGGCTACCAGACACGTTTCACTGCCACGGCCCAGCGCGACCTCGACAGGTTGCCGCCGCGCGTTCTGAGTGCGGTCATCACATTCGCCTTCGGTGACCTAGCGCGCCAACCCCGACGAGTCGGCAAACCGCTGAGCCGCGAGCTAGAAGGCCAGTACAGCGCCCGGCGCGGGCCTTACCGACTCCTCTACCGCATCGACGACCCGACAGCGACTATCTGGGTTCACCGCGTCGAGCACCGCTCGAACGTCTACCGGCGGCAGTAATCGGCGGTGAAGAGGTTTTCGCTATGGTACCGTTTCCCGTACCACTAGGAAGGTCTGTCATGGCAATCACGGCGAGTGAGGCCCGCAAGAATTTGTTCCCCTTAATTCAGAAGGTGAACGACGACAGGGCCCCGGTCGAGATCACCTCGAAGAACGGTCGCGCGGTGTTGATCTCTGCCGACGAGTGGGAAGCCTGGCAGGAGACCGCCTATCTGTTTCGCTCCCCGGCCAACGCTCGCCGACTGCTCGATGCCGCCGCCGCGCTGGATGCAGGCCAAGGTCTGCAGGTTGAGCTCGACACCGCAGAGTGAAGGTCGTCTTCTCCCCGCCCGCCTGGGAGGACTATCAGCATTGGCAGTCCACTGACCGCACAGTCCTCCGGCGGATCAACCGGCTGATCGAGGAGATTCGTCGCTCCCCGTACGATGGGATCGGAAAACCTGAGCCGCTCAAGTACGGCCTCGCCAGCGCGTGGTCGCGCCGCATCACCGATGAGTATCGTCTGGTTTACCGCGTCACCACGGACAGCGTGGAGATCATCCAGGCGCGCTACCACTACTAAGTCGGGCAGTCGCGAGGCCAGGTGGCAGGGCCCCACCGCGTTAGTGCGCCGCCGCATCCCAACTACGGCCATAACCAACGGAAACCTCCAGCGCCACATCCAACGGGTAGGCGCTGCCCATCTTCTCGCGGACCAGCTCCTCAAGGGGCTCGCGCTCCCCCGGCGCCACCTCGAACAGCAACTCGTCGTGCACCTGCAGCAACATCCGGGATTTCAGCCCGGCTTCGGTGATGGCCGTATCGACGTTGATCATGGCGACCTTGATGATGTCGGCGGCGCTGCCCTGGATCGGGGCGTTGAGCGCGGCGCGTTCGGCGGCCTCCCGGAGTTGACGGTTGCTGCTGTCCAGTTCGGGCAGGTAGCGCCGCCGGCCCAGAACGGTGGAGGTGAAGCCGTCCTTGCGGGCCTGCTCGACAACGCCCTCCAGGTAGTCCCGCACTCCGCCGAACCGGGCGAAGTACTGATCCATCTGTTCCTTGGCCTCGTCGGTGGAGATCTTGAGTTGCGCGGCCAAGCCATAGGCACTGAGCCCGTAGGCCAGGCCGTAGGACATCGCCTTGACCCGGCGGCGCAACTCGGCGGTGACCCGACGAAGGAGTGCAGATCCTCCCCGGTGCGGAACGCCTCGATGAGTCCGGAGTCTTGGGACAGGTGCGCCATGATCCGCATCTCGATCTGGCTGTAGTCGGCGGTCATCAACTCCGGATACCCGTCACCAACACAGAATGCGTCGCGGATACGGCGGCCGGCCTCGGTGCGGACCGGGATGTTCTGCAGGTTCGGGTCGGTCGACGACAGCCGCCCGGTAGCGGCAATGGTCTGATTGAACGTGGTGTGGATGCGGCCGTCGGCGGCAGTTGACTTCAGCAGACCGTCGACGGTGACCTTCAGTCGGGTGACATCGCGATGCGCCAGCAGATGCTCGAGGAATGGGTGCGCGGTCTTGTCGAACAACGTTTGCAGAGCGTCGGCGTCGGTGGTGTAGCCGGTCTTGGTCTTCTTGGTCTTCGGCATCTCAAGTTCGTCGAACAGCACAACCTGCAGCTGCTTGGGCGAACCGAGGTTGATCTCCTTGCCGATCACCGCGTAGGCGGCCTGTGCGGCGTCGCGGATCTGATCGCCGAATTCGCTCTGCAGTTCCTCGAGCTTGCCGAGATCCACCGCGATACCGCGCGTTTCGAGCCCGGCCAGGACCACCTGGACGGGAAGTTCCATGTCACTCAGCAGTGCCGACGACTCCATGGCCGCCAGTTCCACATCCAGTGCATCGGCGAGGTCGGTGACGGCGCGCGCCCGCAGGATCAGCGTCTGCACGCCCTGTTCGTCGATACCGTCATCGTCATCAAGGAGCGAAAGCTGTTGCTGCTCAACTTCTTCGGCCCGTAGTTCGCGCTTGAGATAACGCACCGACAGGTCATCGAGGGCGAAGCTGCGTTGGCCGGGGCGTACCAGGTAGGCGGCGAGGGCGATATCGGAGGTCACCCCGGCAAGCCGCCAACCGCGGCCGGCGAGATCGTGCATCG
>JAPLAO010000216.1 GCA_026393245.1 Mycobacterium sp.
ACGCTGTCAGCAGGTGTGGTGTCCGGTGTGCGCGCTGGCCGCACTCGTCAACGGCGAGCAGCACCCCCTGCTGACCGTCATCGCCGATAACAGCGTGGCGCTGCTGACGGTGATCAGGGCCATGACCGGCGATCAGACGGCTGCCGCGGAACCGACGCCGGGCGACCCGGACGGCGCGCCCGATTCCCGCAGCAACGGTGACCCGGCGGGGTCCGACGGCCGCTACCACGACATCCCGATCACCATCGAGACGGTCACCGCTGAGGAGTGATCGTCGCGCCTGTGGATTGGCCGTGAACAGCGCGGCTGGAGTGGTTCCGGTGGCCATGGCTCGGTAGAGTCAGATCCGAGCAACGTCCACGCGGGAGCCGGTGAGGAGGGGCATATGTGGTACTGGTTATTCAAGTACATCTTCATGGGCCCCCTGCTCTCATTCATGACCCGGCCGAAAGTCGAAGGCCTGGAACACGTTCCGCGGTCCGGGCCGGCAATCCTGGCCAGCAACCACCTCGCAGTGGTGGACAGCTTTTTTCTGCCCCTCGTCCTACGCCGAAGGATCACCTTCCTGGCCAAGTCGGAATACTTCACCGGCGCGGGTTTGAAGGGGGCCTTCAAACGCTGGTTCTTCAGCGTCGCCGGCCAAGTGCCGATCGACCGGAGCGACGCCGATGCCGCACAGGCGGCCCTTGACACCGCGCGACGGCTGCTCGAGGAGGGCAAGCTCCTCGGCATGTACCCCGAAGGCACCCGTTCCCCGGACGGTCGCCTGTACAAGGGCAAGAGCGGCCTGGCTCGGCTGGCACTGGAGACCGGTGTGCCGGTGATCCCGGTCGCGATGATCGGCACCGACGTCGTCAACCCGCCGGGGTCGAAGATGTGGCGGTTCGGCCGGGTGACGGTGAAGTTCGGCAAGCCGATGGACTTCTCCCGCTTCGACGGCCTGGCCGGGAACCGATTCATTGAACGGGCCGTCATCGACGAGGTCATGTACGAACTCATGAATCTGTCCGGTCAGGAGTACGTCGACATCTATGCCGCGACGTTCAAGCAGGCCGGCGACTCGGTCACCGGCGATGTGCCAGGTCCGCCGGCGGCGCGGATTCCGGAGTCCGCGGCGGGTTAACGCCCGGACGGACCAGCGCCAGGCCGGCGACCATGAGCACCGCCAGCGCCCACCACACATACGACATCCCGAGCAGTTGGCGCCACCATGCCGCCGAGGCCTCGCGGTGTTCGGGCAACAGTTCGATCGGCGTCCACACCATCAGCGCAGTCCCCGCGGCGCTGACACCCGCCAGAGCGGCACTGCGGTGCCGGTAGCCGAGCACCGCGGTGACGATGACCGTCGGCAACGCCCACACCCAGTGGTGCGACCAGGACACCGGCGAGACCACCAGGCCGAACATCGCCACGCACAGCACGGCCAGCGTCGACTCGCCGGCGGCCAGCACGCGCCGCACCGCCCACACGGTCAGCGCGAGAACCAGCAGACAGCTCACCGTCCACATCACGAAGTGGGTGCTCGGATCGAGACCGAGTCTGGCCAACGCCCCGGCGGCGTTCTGGTTGGTGTTCAGAGTTGCGTTGCCGATCCGATCGGTGTGGGCCACGGTGGACGTCCAGTACTCCAATGAGTCGCGCCATGCCAGGGCGAACCCGAGCCCGGTGGCGGCCGCGAACGAGGCCAACGTGATCAGCGCGGCAGGAATGTCCCGGCGCAGCACGAAGTACACCAGGAACACCGCCGGCGTCAGCTTCAGCGCGATGGCGATACCCAGCAGCAGGCCCCGGGGCCATGGAGTCCGGCGGGGTACGCAGTCGGCGATCACCAGGGTCATCAGGACGACGTTGATCTGGCCGAAGTGGAAGTTCGCCTGGATCGGCTCGAGCCACGTCATCGACAGCGCGACCAGACCGGCCGCCAGCCAACCGCGCCACAGCCACAGCGGTGCCACGCCCTGGCGAACGGCCGGAACCTCTAGGCGGCCCAACACGATCCAGATCGACACCACCAGCAGTAGGCAGATGATGAGCGTGAAGAGCACACTCGCCACCGGCAGCGACACCAGTGCCAGCGGACTGAACACGATCGCGGCCAGCGGGGGATAGGTGAAGGGCAGATCCAGTCCGCCCTGGGTGGCGAATACGGCGCCGTCGGCGTACAGCGGCCGACCCGTCAACCAGGCCTGCCCACCCATTCGGTAGACGTCGGTGTCGATCAGGTAGGGCAGCTGCCGGAAGAGGTGCCAGCCGGCATAGCCGACGGCCACACCGATCGCGATCGCAATGACGGCGTCGGCGGCTCTCCACAGGCCGGTCGGCGGGCGGTCCGCAGGGTGCCGCCCGAGAAAACTGCCCCCTTCGGGCGACCGCCACCTGCTCATCTCCCCACCAGACTATCCGGCCGAGGCGCCGGGGCAGTCGTGGGCGTAAGTTCCCTAGGCGTGCCAGCCGCCGTGCACTTCGACGTCATCGCCCCCGGACGGGTCCCGCTGATGTGGTGCCTGATCGCGTTCATCCTGACCTTCTTCGTGACCCGGACGATCACCCGCTACATCCGTTCGACGGCCGGCCGGACCGGCCCGCGCAAATGGTGGCAGCCGCACAACATCTCCGTCTCGTCCAAAGACGGCGGCAGTGCCGGCGGCAGCGGCGGGGGGATGCACATCCACCATGCCGTGTTCGGGGTCATCCTGTCGCTGTCCGCCGGTGTCGCCATGGTGACCTTGGCCCAGGGTGGCACCATCCACCAATTCACCGCGGCCGCAATCGTCTTCGGCATCGGAGCCGCCCTGGTGCTCGACGAGTTCGCGCTGATTCTGCACCTGCAGGACGTCTACTGGTCCGAAGACGGCCGCACCTCAGTCGACGCGGTGTTTGTCGCGGTCGCAGTGGCAGGCCTGCTGGTGATGGGATTCAACCCGCTGTCGTTCTTCGACATCGGCATCTGGCGCGACGACACTTCGGTCCTGGCCCGGGTGACGGTGGTGCTGATGGCCGTATTCATCCTGGCGCTCGCGGTCGTCGTGTTGTTGAAGGGCAAGTTGTGGACCGGACTGGTGGGCATGTTCATCACACCGTTGCTGTTCTTCGGCGCGATCCGGTTGTCCCGGCCGCACGCCCCGTGGGCGCGTTGGCATTACCAGGACGAACCCCGCAAGATGCACCGCGCCATGGAGCGCGAGCGCTACCTGCGCCGGCCGTTCGTCCAGGCCAACCTCTGGTTGCAGCATGTGATCGCCGGCGAGCCCCGGTTCCCGGCCGCGGCCGAGGTGGACGCCGAACTCGACCGCGAGGTCCATGCCGCACCGCCACCGGCACAGTCGGCACCGCTGGATCAGTCGGCACAGCCGGCACAGCCGGATCAGTCGGCACAGTCGGCACCGCCGAGTGCCCAACCCGCGGTCGCGGGATCGGGACCCAGCTGATGCGGTATTTCTACGACACCGAGTTCATCGACAACGGCAGGCTCATCGACCTGATCTCGATCGGCGTCGTCGCCGACGACGGTCGCGAGTTCTACGCGGTATCCACGGAGTTCGACCCGGAGTCGGCAGGTCGTTGGGTGCGTACCAACGTGCTGCCCAAGCTGCCGTCGCCGGCGTCGCCGTTATGGCGGTCGCGCCGGCAGATCCGAGAGGGCCTCGAGGACTTCTTCGGTATCGACGACCCGCAGATCGAGGCCGAACCCATCGAACTGTGGGCCTGGGTTGGCGCATACGACCATGTCGCGCTGTGTCAGCTGTGGGGACCGATGACCAGCCTGCCGCCGCAGATCCCGCGGTTCACCCGCGAGCTGCGGCAACTGTGGGAGGAGCACGGCAGTCCGCGGATGCCGCAGCGGCCGTCCGACACCCACGACGCCCTGGTCGACGCTCGGCATAATCGGCGCCGCCATGAGCTGATCATGACCGGCCGCGATCTCGGCCCGGGAACCCCGAGCGCGGATTCGGCGCAGGTAGGAACCGTCGGCGGTGGTGAGGAACCCGAAGTGTCCCGGTTAGGATAGCTGGGTGAACTGGACCGTCGACGTACCGATCGAGCAACTGCCGGCGTTGCCGCCGCTGCCGGTCGACCTGCGTGCCCGGCTGGCGGAGGCGCTGGCCAAACCCGCCACCCAGCAGCCGAGTTGGGATGTCGAACAGGCCAGGGCTATACGAACGGTGCTGGAGAGCGTGCCGCCGGTGACCGTGGCCGCCGAGGTCGAGAAGCTCTCGAGTCAGCTGGCCGCGGTGGCCCGCGGGGAGGCGTTTCTGCTGCAGGGCGGCGACTGCGCGGAGACGTTCGTCGACAACACCGAACCGCACATCCGTGCCAATATCCGCACCCTGCTGCAGATGGCCGTGGTGCTGACCTACGGCGCCAGCATGCCGGTGGTCAAGATGGCCCGGATCGCCGGCCAGTACGCGAAACCGCGCTCAGCAGATATCGACGCGCTGGGTCTGCGATCCTATCGCGGCGACATGATCAACGGGTTCGCCGCCGAGGCGTCCGTCCGCGAGCACGACCCGTCCCGTCTGGTTCGTGCCTACGCCAACGCCAGTGCCGCGATGAATCTGGTTCGGGCACTCACCTCCTCGGGTCTGGCGTCGTTGCACCTGGCGCACGACTGGAACCGGGAGTTCGTTCGCACCTCACCGGCCGGGGCGCGGTACGAGGCATTGGCGGGCGAGATCGACCGCGGCATGCGCTTCATGGCGGCCTGCGGGGTCAACGACCGCAACCTCGATACCGCCGAGATCTACGCCAGCCACGAGGCGCTGGTGCTGGACTACGAGCGGGCAATGCTGCGGCTCTCCGAGGAGTTTGGTGAGCCCCGTCTCTATGACCTGTCGGCGCATTACGTCTGGATCGGGGAGCGCACACGTCAACTCGACGGCGCTCATATCGCCTTCGCGGAGGTGATCGCGAACCCGATCGGGGTGAAGATCGGCCCGACGATGACACCGGAACTGGCCGTCGAATACGTCGAACGCCTGGACCCGCAGAATAAGCCGGGACGGCTGACACTGGTCACGCGGCTGGGAAACCACAAGGTGCGCGATCTGCTGCCACCGATCATCGAGAAGGTTCAGGCCACCGGACACCAGGTGATCTGGCAGTGCGATCCGATGCATGGCAACACCCATGAGTCCTCCACCGGATACAAGACCCGCCACTTCGACCGCATCGTCGACGAGGTGCAGGGTTTCTTCGAGGTGCACCGGGCGTTGGGCACCCACCCCGGCGGGATCCATGTCGAGATCACCGGGGAGAACGTCACCGAATGCCTCGGCGGCGCCCAGGACATCTCCGATACCGACCTGGCCGGTCGCTACGAAACAGCCTGCGACCCACGGCTGAATACCCAGCAGAGCCTGGAGCTGGCGTTCCTGGTCGCGGAGATGCTCCGCGAGTAGGCATCAGCGGAGATGCTCCGCGAGTAGGCATCAGCGGAGATGCTCCGCGAGTAGGCATCAGCGGAGATGCTCCGCGAGTAGGCATCAGCGGAGATGCTCCGCGAGTAGGCATCAGCATCAGCGGAGATGCTCCGCGAGTAGGCATCAGCGGAGATGCTCCGCGAGTAGGCATTAGCGGAACCGTGGCATACCTGTGCAATATGTGGCATGATTAGACGATGGATGCCACACTAGTATTGGGCCAGCAAGGTCGGCTTGTGATCCCGGCATCCATCCGGACCGCGTTGGGCCTGGCTCCCGGCGATCGCGTGCACCTGCATGTGACTGGTCGACGGCTGGTGCTTGAACGACAGCAGGATGCCGTGGCTGAACTACGGGCATTGGCAGCGGAAGTTCCGAAGAACCGCTCGCTGGTCGAGGAGTTGCTCGCAGACCGACGGCTGGCCGCTGAGGCCGAATGACGGTCTTGGACGCGTCTGCGGTGCTGGCCCTCGTTCACAACGAACCAGGCGCCGACCAGGTCGCAGCCGAACTGCAGTCTGCGTCACTAGGTGCAGCGAACCTCGCGGAAGTCATCGGCAAGCTGGTAGACGCCGATCTTGATGTGAGTCGCGTCCGCGAATTACTGGCCGCCGCCGGCGTAACGATCGAGCCGGTGACTGAAGCCGATGCCGAACTCGCCGGGGTCATGCGGACCCTGGCGGGCGGACGTGGGCTGTCGTTGGGCGATCGCTGCTGCCTCGCCCTGGCAGTGCGCAGCACGCCTCCTGAAGTTCTGACTGCCGATCGCGCGTGGTCCCAACTCGATCTCCCCATCAGAGTCCGTCTGCTCCGGTAGATATGTGGGATTCGCGTTTGCCCAGCGAGTATCAGCGGCCGATAAGGGCATTGAAGTTGAGTCCGAGTTCCCACCCCGCCAGGGCCACCAGGCCGGTGAGCACGAACACGGTGAGCACCCAGAACGCCAGGATGCGCCGGGAGCGTTGTCGTGCCCACGCGAACTCGTCGATATTGATTCCCGCGAATTGCCTTGATGGGGAATCGTATTCGTCGGGTTCGTCGACTTCGTCACCTCGGACCAGTGCGGTCTCGGCGTCGTCGTCGGAGACCGCGACGGGCTGCCAGTCACCCGGTCCGCGGGTCAGTTGACGGGTCGGGCGCCGAACCGGTGGTGTGACGGCCGCGGCGGAGTGCTGCGCGGAGTTCTGTGGTGCCGGAACGCGGAATTGCGGCAGGGCCAAATCCTCGGCGATCGCGTCGAGTTCGGCGATCATCTCCGAGGCGTCGGCGAACCTGTCATCGGGATTGCGCGCCGTCGCCCGGGCGATGAATGCGTCGAACTCCTCGGGCACCCCGTCGATCATCGAACTGGGTGGGGGCACGTCCTGTTCGAGGCGCTGGTTGGCGACGGTGATCGCGCTATCGCCGTTGAAAGGTGTTGCGCCGGTGAGAAGTTCGAACGCCATGATGCCGGCCGAGTACACATCGCTGCGCGGTTCGGTGTCGGCACCGAGTACCTGCTCCGGCGAGAGATAGGCGGCTGTGCCGAGGATGACACTGGTGGAGGTGACGCCCGCCTCGGCGATCGCTCGCACCAAACCGAAGTCGACGAGTTTCACCTCGCCGTCATCGGAGATCAGCACATTCTCGGGTTTGATGTCGCGATGCACCAGGCCGGCCCGATGGGCGACTCCAAGTCCGCCGAGCACGGGGCGGAGCGCGGCGACGACGGCGTGCGGTGGCATTGGGCCGCGCTCGCGCAGGAGTTCGCGCAGTGTGCCGCCCTCGATGAGTTCCATGACCAGAAACGGGTGTGCGGGGTCGTTGCCCTGGTCGTAGATGGCCACCAGGCCGGGATGCTTCAGGCTTGCGATTGCCCGGGCCTCGCGATGGAACCGGGTAAGGAACTGGTGGTCACTGGCATAGCGGGCGTCCATGACTTTCAGTGCGACCGGCCGGTCGAGTCGAACGTCGAGCCCGCGATAGACCGTCGACATTCCGCCGGTGGCAATCCTGGCCTCGACGCGATACCGACCGTCGAGTAACGCACCGACGAGCGGGTCCGGCCTCACCGCACCATCCTAAGTCGCCGGGTCGTCGATGGGCTGTGACGACGATGCTCCACTGAACGCCGCGCGTGTCCTGGTCGGCCACGGTCCTACACTTACTTCCGTGAGCAACATTCCCGCCGGCGATGATGTCCTGGATCCCGACGAACCCGTTTACGACCTGCCGACGGTGGCCGAACTGCTCGGTATCCCGGTGACCAAAGTGCATCAGCGCCTTCGGGACGGCCAACTGGTGGCGGTGCGGCGAAACAGCATCATGGTGGTGCCGCAGTTGTTCTTCACTGAGGCCGGGGAAGTGACCAAGTCGCTTGCCGGTCTGCTCGCGGTGCTCCGCGACGGCGGCTACGGGGACACCGAGATCCTGCGCTGGCTGTTCACCGCCGACCCGTCGCTGACGGTGTCCCGGGACGGGGTGCGCGACACGATTCCGAACGCACGTCCGATCGATGCCCTGCACGCCCATCAGGCCCGCGAGGTCCTGCGGCGGGCTCAGGCGATGGCGTACTGATCCGGCTTCGGATCGTTCACGCGGCGCAGCCAGTGCCACGCCGCCACTGCGCAGGCCGTGGCCAGTAGGACGTGCGGCCAGGAATACATACCGTGTGCGCCGTCGGGCTTGAAGATGATCATGATCCAGGTGCAGGATCCCGCGATCAGGGCGATCGCCGGCCGCGACTGGGCCAGCGCTGATGCCACCGCGAGCGGCCAGGTGTAATACCACGGCAGCGCGGCGGGCACGAACAGCACGACGACGAGCATCACCCACGCGATCCCCTGGAGCGCCTCGCGGTCAGTATGCCGAAAACGCCACCACAGCAGGGGAAGTGACACTCCGATGATGCCGATGCCGACAGTGCGGGTGACGTCGAGGATGGCGTAGAAGTTGACCGGCATGAACAACCCGCCGATCGCATTGGCCAGGTTTGCCACCGCGGTCGGGATTGTCAGCCAGTTGATGATCCGAACCGAACCGGCCAGTGCGGTCAGCCAGCCGAGGCCAACCCCGGCCACACCGGACAGCACCGCGAACACCGCGACGAAGGTCGCCACCGATGCCGCGGTGGCAATGGTGAAAGCCCGCAGTCGATTTCCGCCGCGATGCCGCATCCAGACCCACACCATGAATGGCAGTGCGAGCACCGCGGTGGCCTTGACCGCGACCGCGATGGCGATCAACGCCGCTCCGGCGACGTGATGTCGGGAGAACGTCAGCGTGATGCCGGCCATCATGAGCCCGACCATCAGCATCTCGTTGTGCACTCCACCCATGAGGTGCACGATCACCAGGGGATTGAGCACGCATATCCACAGCGCCACCGCACCGTCGGCGCCGACATGGCGCGCGATCCGCGGCGCGGCCCAGATCAACAGCGCCAGACCGGGCAGCATGCACAGTCGCAGCAGCATGGTCCCGGTCACCACGTTGTCGCCGGCGACCAGGGTCACGAATTTGGCGACCATGATGAACGCCGGTCCATAGGGTGCCGGCGTGGTCACCCAGACCGCACTGACGTTGTCCAGTAGGGGATTCGGGTTCTCGATCGGACCCACGACGTACGGATCGAAACCATCGCGCAACAGCGCACCCTGGGCCAGATACGAGTAGGTATCGCGGCTGAACAGCGGGACGCTGAGGAGCAGTGGGGCTAACCAGAATCCGGTCGTCGCAATCATGGTGTACTCGCTGACCTTCTCGCCGTCGACCACCCGGCGGCCCAGCCACAGCCATGCCGCCAGCACAAGCGCGACGCCCAGCCACACCAGTACCGAGGAGACAACCAGTCCGTGGCCGAATCGCAGCCAGGACAGGTGGGCCGATTCCAGCAGGGGATCGCGCTGGCGGGTGCTGCCGGCGCCGACGCCGCCGATAGCGATCAACGCGGCGCCCAGAAAACCCAGCAGAGCCGGCCGGCCGTCGTCAGCCCGGGCGAACGCGATCAGCCGACGCAGTCCGGTTGGCGCAGTGGCCGTCGGTGTGTTGGCCGGGGGTGTGCTGGCCGGGGGTGCGCTGGCTGCCATCGGCTATGCGGACCGGTTTGCGGCCAATCCGGCGAGTTCGGTCAGACCGACCTTGGCCGGTGCATTTATCGGTGCGTCGGCCAGGACGGACAGGGCACGCCCGGTCAGCATGTCGATGCGATTCTCTACGGCCCGCAGGGCTCCGACCGATTCGATCACCGCGCACAGTTCGCCGACCTCGACGTCGGTCAAGTCGGTACCGATCGCGGTGCGCAGCAGTTCGGCGGCGGCCGGGTCGGATTCGCCGGCCCGGGTGATCGCCTCGGCCAGCAGCACCGTGCGCTTGCCCGAGCGCAGGTCATCGCCGGACGGTTTGCCGGTGACCGCGGGATCGCCGAAAACGCCGAGGACGTCGTCGCGCAATTGGAAAGCCACGCCCAGGTCGGTGCCGAAGTCACCGAAGATGCGTTGGACTTCCGGGCGGTCGGCCGCGGCGGCCGCGCCCAACTGAAGCGGCCGCGAGATTGTGTACGACGCTGTCTTGTAGGTGTTCACGTTCATCGCCGACTCGATGGATTCCGCGCCACTGGACTCCGCCACGATGTCGAGGTACTGACCGCCGAGGACCTCGGTGCGGATATCGGACCAAACCCCTCCGACCCGTTGGCGACCGTCGGCGGACAGATCTACCGCAGCCACGATGTCGTCGGCCCACACCAGGGAGAGATCGCCGAGCAGGATGGCAGCAGAGCGTCCGAACTGTTCGGCTGAGCCATGCCAATCCCGTGACCGGTGTAGTTCGGCGAAGTGCATATGCACGGTCGGCCATCCGCGACGCGTGGCGGAGTCGTCGATGACGTCATCGTGAACCAGCGCGCAGGCGTGCAGAAGTTCCAGTGCGGAGAACAGCAGCAGGGTCTGCTCGTCGACAGGATCCGCGGGCCCGGCAGTCACTGCCCGGTAACCCCAGTAGGCGAAGGCCGGCCGGAGCCGTTTCCCGCCGCGTAGAACGAAGTCTTCGAGTACGCCGATCAAACCGTCGTACGCGGTGCCGATGTAGCCGGCTTCGGCGCGCCGGGCGGCCAGGTACTCCCGCAGTTGTTCGGTGATGGCGCCGGACAACTCGACTGCCGACGGTGCTCCAGCGTGAACGTTCAGCGCCGGGCCCTCTCGTCGTCGTGCCCGTCGGCGGTGAACCGGGGGGAGGTGTCGCGGTCCCGCCAGGCGAGGGCGGCGATCAGTCCGGTGACGACGAGTGCGGCCAGTCCGAGCCAGAGGGCAGCGGCATTGAAGGAACGCGTGCTGGGGTCGGTGTACCGCGATTGGGCACTCATGGTGGTGACGACGCCGGGCTTGAGCGTCCACTCGACGACACCGGTATCCACGCGCTCGCCGTTGGTCGACGTGACCTCGCCCGGGAAGGCGGCACTGAACTTCACCTCGGCGTCCGGGTCGGTGATGTTGGTCAGATCGACGCGGCCCTCCAGGATCACCAGGTTGCCCGCCCGCCGCAGCGTGATGTCCACGCCCGCGGCGTCGCGGCTGAGGTTGGCCAGTTGGGGTAGCTCCGCGAAAGTGAGATCGGAGAAGGTGGCCTGCGAGCCGACATAGCCGTCCGCTTGGTAGGACGACACGTCGACCTTCTGGCTGAAGGACAGGTTCTCGTCGAACTGGGGTCCCCTGTCCTGGTCGTCGCGCGCTTTGGTGACCGCGGTGATCTCGCCGGATACCGCGTCGTCGCCGGACACGGTGATCGAGGCGTTCACGCGCAGGCATCCGGCCATCAGGGGCGCGATGAACAGCATCAGCAATGCCGACACCCGCAGTCGCCGCCGCCGGCTCAGATCCTGCACGGGAGAACGCACGAGGGTCATCGTGCCAGAAACGCACTACAGGGGCAGCGTTCGACCCAGGATGGCGAAGGCTCGCGGGTCTCCGGCGAAGTGGTAGTCGCGGATGATGTCCTCAAACCCCAGCCGCCGGTAGAGCCGCCAGGCGCGGTTGGCCTCGCCGTTCAACTCCGGCGTGGACAGCAGGACGTTGGCCTCGCCGCGATCGGCCAGTAGCCGGCGTGCCAGCGCCTCGCCCAGTCCTCTTCCCTGCGCGCTGGGGTGGATGTGCAGTTCGGTCAGTTCGAAGTAGTCGCTCATCAGTCGTGCGCTCTGGTCGCGGGGGAACCCGATCCGGTGCAGACCCCTGGACACCTGCTGCTGCCACCATTGGTCGGGCGCACCACGGTATCCGTAAGCCACCCCGAGCAGCGGTGCGGCAGCGAGTAGCTCCGCGTCGGAAGGCTCCGTTGTTTCGGTGTCGGCCTGGACCGCCGCCACCGCTCGCCAGCCGTGCCGTCGGGTGTGCTCCAGCCACATCGACGCCCGCTGATCCTCGGTGCCGCGCGGATAGCGCATGGCATCGACGTAGACGTTCAACGCGTCGCTCAGACGACGTTGCATATCGTGCGGCGACAGGTCGATCAGGAAGTTTGTCAACGCCGTGGGGCCCCTTTCGACGTCCGGACCGGGCCAGGTCGGTTCACCGCCCATTATGGTGCCGTCCCGCCACGGCGCCCATGACGGTGCCGATTCGGCACGGCGCCCATGACGGTGCCGGTTCGGCAGGGCGCCCATGACGGTGCCGATTCGGCAGGGCGCCCGGCCCGGTCATGACCATCGTCTTACGTCGTCGTGACCGCTGTCGACGAGCCGGTGGGCCGGGCTACAATTGCGAGGACTTCCCGGGCGGACAAATGGGTGGTCGAACTGGGTGGTGCGGGGCACTTCAGCCTCGTATCATTTGGTTACTCACCCGCGGTTCCGCCGGGGCGGGTCTACTTCACGAGGAAATACCGGCTGAGCCGGGGCAAGGAGGGACGGATGCCACTCTCCGATCATGAGCAGCGGATGCTCGATCAGATCGAAAGTGCTCTCTACGCCGAGGACCCCAAGTTCGCATCCAGCGTTCGCGGCGGCAATCTCCGAGCACCCTCCGCGCGCAGGCGATTGCAGGGCGTGGGCATCTTCGTCCTGGGACTGGCGATGCTCGTTGCCGGCGTGGCGATCAAGGCCACCATGATCGGTGGCTTCCCGGTTCTGTCGCTGCTGGGTTTCATCGTGATGTTCGGCGCTGTTGTGTTCGCGATCACCGGTCCAAAGGTCGCTGGCGGCCGCGACCGCGGACCCGCGCCGGGCGGTGCTCGTCGGGGCAAGGCCGCCGGCGGGTCGTTCTCCAGCCGCATGGAAGACCGCTTCCGCCGTCGTTTCGACGAATAACTTTCCCCGTCGTTTCGACGAATAACTTTCCCCGTCGCTGCGACGAGTAAGTCGCGCAACCACCACCCCCAGGGCAGCCGGTTCGGCTGCCTTTTTTGTGTTCCCCCACCTGGCCCCACTATGCGCTGAGCTGGTGTTTCGGCGTCCATCTGCCGGTCCGATCCGTGACTGGCTCGGGTAACCAGGCCAAAAGTGGGGGAAAGTCACACTTTGCGCCTAGATGATGGAGCAAAGTGGGGCAATGTGGGGTATTGTGGCGCATAGCGGGGTGACGGTCACTCCGGGGGCTTTGAAACCCAACACCAGGGGCAAGGAGATATGCGCGGCATGTTCCTCGGCACCTATACGCCCAAGCTGGACGACAAGGGCCGGTTGACGCTGCCTGCGAAGTTCCGCGACGCGCTGATAGGAGGGTTGATGGTCACCAAAAGCCAGGACCACAGCCTCGCGGTCTACCCCCGCGCCCAATTCGAACAACTCGCGCAGAAGGCGACGCAAACGTCCCGCAGCAACCCGGAGGCCAGGGCATTCCTGCGCAACCTGGCGGCGGGCACCGACGAACAGCACCCGGACACCCAGGGCCGGATCACGTTATCCGCCGATCATCGGCGCTACGCACATCTCTCGAAGGACTGCGTGGTGATCGGGGCGGTGGACTTCCTCGAGATCTGGGACGCCCAGGCGTGGCAGGACTACCAGCAGATGCACGAAGAAAACTTCTCCGCGGCCAGCGATGACGCCCTCAGCGGCATTATCTGAGCCCGCGGCGCCGCCGCACGCTCGTGCCCCGTGGCCCCTGTCCGAACCGACCCTGGCGTACTTCCCCGACGCCAGGTTCGGCCAACCGGACAGGGACCTCGGAGCAGGGGCTGTGCCACTGGCAATTGACGAAGCGCCGTCCGCGCCCCACCGACCCGGAGGATCCGCCGTGGCGCCCTCAGATCAGCCGACCCGGGACCATGGGCACGTTCCCGTACTGCTGGAACGCTGCGTGGAACTGCTGGCCCCCGCACTGACCGCGCACGGCGCGGACGGATCCGGCGCGGTGCTGGTCGATACCACCGTTGGGGCCGGTGGGCACTCCGCGCGATTCCTGAGCGAGTTCCCGGGCCTGCGCCTGATCGGACTCGACCGCGATCCCGCGGCGCTGGCGATTGCGGCGGCGCGACTCGAGTCCTTCGGCGATCGGGTGAGCCTGGTGCGCACCAGATATGACGGAATCGCGGCAGCGTTGGCCGAAACCGGCCTTGCCGCAACGGATTCGGTGGACGGCGTGTTGTTTGATCTCGGCGTCTCGTCGATGCAACTGGATCGTCCGGAACGGGGCTTCTCCTACGCCCAGGATGCGCCGTTGGATATGCGGATGGACCCGGACGCCGAGTTGACCGCGGCCGAGATCCTCAACACCTATGACCGCGCCGGGCTGACCGATATTTTGCGGCGCTTCGGCGAGGAGAAATTCGCCTCCCGGATCGCGGCCTTCATCGTCGAACGGCGCGCGCGCACACCACTGACCCGGACGGGTGAACTCGTGGAGATCCTCTACGACGCGATTCCGGTCGGGGCCCGACGGACCGGCGGACATCCCGCCAAGCGCACCTTCCAGGCATTGCGGATCGCGGTGAACGCCGAGTTGGACTCGCTCTCGGCGGCACTGCCGGCGGCACTGCGCGCTGTGCGCCCGGGTGGGCGGATCGTCGTGATGGCATACCAATCCCTCGAGGACCGCATCGCCAAGACCGTCTTCGCCGCGGCCACCGCGTCGCGTACGCCGGAGGGTCTGCCGGTGGAACTTCCCGGACATGAGCCGCTGTTCGTTGCGCTCACCCGGGGGGCGGAGCGTGCAGACACCGCCGAGATCGACCGCAACCCGCGGAGTACCGCGGTTCGCTTGCGCGCTATCCAACGCGCGAACACCGTCAACCACGGAGAGGACCGTTGATGAAGGTCGGGCGCAAGTCACATGGCCCCGTCGGTCTGGATGAGACCAGGACCCGCAAGCGTGCACCCGCGCGCAGCCGCGGGCACGACGGACCGGCCCGCAAGCGTCGGACCGCCGACGGACCGCGCGCGACAACATCGACCCGTCCATCCCGCGAGCCGCGCGGCCAGCGTCAGGGTCCGGCGACCGCGCCGACTCCGCGTCCCGCGGATCGGTCGGCGCGACCCAAGACCACCACTCAGGCAAAGGCGCGTGCGCATGCCCGAAAAGCCAAGGCGCCCAAGGTTATCCGGCCGTCGCTGCGCGAGCGGCTGATTGCGAGATTGGAAGGGGTCGATCTTCGTCCCCGGGCACTACTGGCCAGGATCCCATTCGTCATGCTGGTGATCGGAGCGCTCGCTCTGGGGCTGGGCATCACGCTGTGGTTGTCGACCGCATCCGCACAGCGGTCCTACCAATTGGGCAGTGCTCGAACCGTCAACGATGCGCTGAGCCAGCAGAAGGAAGCCCTCGAGCGCGATGTGTTGGAGGCGCAATCGGCGCCCGCACTGGCCGACGCGGCCCGGAATCTTGGCATGATCCCGTCGCGTGACGCCGCGCACCTCATCCAGGATCCGGCTGGCAACTGGGTGGTCGTGGGCACACCCAAGCCCGCCCAGGGCGCACCGCCGCCGCCGCTGAACATCAAGCTTCCCGATCCGGCTCCGCCGGCACCGCCAGTCAAGCCGGCCGCGCCCAAACCCTCCGCCGCGCCCAAACCGGGAGCCGCTATTGAGGTGCCGAGGCGGATCACGCCGTCGCTGCCGGGGGCTGCACTATCGGCGGGCGTTCCCGCCCCGGCCGGGCCGGGGGTTCCCGTGCCGGTTGCGCCGGTGACAGTTCCGGGAGTCGCGCACGCACCCGTCGGCGCAACGATTCCGGGTCCGCCGCCACTGCCGGGACCGGTGATCACCCTGCCCGCCGGTGACACGCTGGCGGTCATGCCTGCCGCACCGGTGGTACTTCCAGTGCCTACAGTGGCTGCTGTGCCTGTTGCGCCTGATGTTGCTGCTGGGGTCACTCCTGTTGGACCGGCCCAGTGAGTCGAGCGGACAGATCGGGTGCACGACCGGCGTCTAAAAGCAGGGTCCGAGCGGCTGCCGGCCAACCGGTGACAGCCGGCGAAGGCCGCTCCGCAAAGGCCCGTCGCAGCCGAGCGGTGACCGAGATCGATTCGGCCAGTTCGTCTTTCGTCTACCGCTACCGGGTGGGAAATGTCGTCATCTTCATCGCCCTCCTGGTGGCGGCGGCGCAGCTGTTCAACCTGCAGGTACCCCAGGCGGCTGGTCTGCGCGCCCTGGCCGCAGGCCAACTTAAGGTCACCGACATTGAGAAGGCGGTGCGCGGCAGCGTCGTCGACCGGAACCTCGGCAAGCTGGCCTTCACCACCGAGGCCCGCGCGCTGACCTTCCAGCCCGCCAAGATCCGCAAGCAACTCGCTGAGGCCAAGCAGAAGTCTCCGAAGGCACCGGATCCGGATCAGCGGCTGATGGAGATCGCCAGGGATGTCTCGGGCAAGTTGAACAACACCCCCGATTACGCCGGCGTGCTGGCGAAGTTGCGCAGCAACGAAACCTTCGTCTATTTGGCTCGTGCCGTCGACCCGGGGATCGCCTCGGCCATCACGAAGAAGTTCCCCGAGGTCGGTGCCGAGCGACAGGACATCCGGCAGTACCCGGGCGGCTCACTGGCCGCCAATGTCGTGGGCGGTATCGACTGGGACGGTCACGGGCTGATGGGCCTCGAGGAATCGATGGATTCGGTGCTGGCAGGAACAGATGGGGCGGTGACCTACGATCGCGGCTCCGACGGCGTGGTGATCCCGGGCAGCTACCGCAACCGCCACGACGCCGTCGACGGTGCGACGGTGCAACTGACACTCGACAACGACATTCAGTACTACGTCCAGCAGCAGGTGCAGATGGCCAGGGACGCCTCGGGCGCCAGGAACGTCTCCGCGGTGGTGCTCGACGCCAAGACCGGCCAGGTGCTGGCGATGGCGAATGACAACACCTTCGACCCCAGCCAGGACATCGGCCGCCAGACCGACAGGCAGATCGGCAACTTGGCGGTGACATCGCCGTTCGAGCCCGGCTCGGTGAACAAGGTCGTCACCGCGGCATCGGTGATCGAGTACGGGTTGTCCAATCCTGATGAAGTGCTGTCGGTTCCCGGTTCCATCAATATGGGCGGGGTCAATATCCGCGATGCGTGGGGTCACGGCCTGACGGGGTTCACCACGACCGGTGTTTTCGGGAAGTCGTCCAACGTGGGCACCCTGATGCTCGCCCAGCGGATCGGCCCGGAGCGCTACTACGAGATGCTTGGTAAGTTCGGACTCGGCCAGCGCACGAACGTGGGCCTGCCGGGGGAGAGCTCCGGAATCGTCCCACCCATCGACCAGTGGTCGGGTAGCACTTTCTCCAATTTGCCTATTGGACAGGGTCTTTCGATGACTCTGCTGCAGATGACCGGCATGTACCAGGCCATCGCCAACGACGGCCTGCGAATTCCGCCGCGGATCGTTAAGTCCACCATCGCCGCCGACGGAACCCGTACCGACGAGCCGCAATCCAGCGGTATCCGGGTGGTGACTCCGGAGACCGCGCGCACGGTGCGAAACATGCTGCGGGCGGTGGTCCAGCGTGACCCGATGGGCACCCAGCAGGGCACTGGGCCGGCCGCGGCCGTCGACGGCTACCAGGTTGCCGGCAAGACCGGCACCGCCCAGCAGATCAACCCGGGCTGCGGGTGCTACTACGACGACGTCTACTGGATCACCTTTGCCGGGATGGCTCCGGTGGATGATCCCCGCTACGTCATCGGCATCATGATGGACGCCCCGTCCCGCAATGCCGACGGCACGCCCGGCCACTCGGCGGCGCCGCTGTTCCACAACCTCACCGGTTGGCTGCTGCAGCGCGAGAATGTGCCGCTCTCGCCGGATCCGGGCCCGCCGTTGACGCTGCAGGCGGCCTGAGGCGTCCGCGCACGTTTGCTCGGTAGGGTTCTAGCCGTCCGAGCCGACGGGAGGTGAGCGGTGATGTCCGGTGCCCTGCGGCCCAGGTCCGCCCCGGGACTTGCCCTGCCCTTGCTGGCAGCCCGGGTCGAAGCGGCTCCCGCCGGCGGTACGGACCTACCCGATCTCCGCATCGCCGGGGTCACACTGCGCGCCCAGGACGCGGTTCCCGGCGACCTGTTCGCCGCACTGCCCGGCGCCTCGGCACATGGCGCCGAATACACCGGTGCGGCCCTCGTTGCCGGCGCGGTCGCGGTGCTCACCGATGCTGACGGCCTGGAGGTGATCCATCGACTGCTCGGCGATCCGGCACCGGTGCCGGTGCTGGTGCACCCCGCCCCGCGTTCGATCCTGGGGGCACTGGCCGCCGATGTCTACGGACACCCGTCGGATCGGGTCGCCGTGCTGGGCGTAACAGGAACGTCCGGCAAGACCACCACCGCGCACCTGATCGAGGCCGGGTTGCGCGCGGCGGGCCGGACGGTGGGGCTGATCGGCACCGTCGGCGTCCGGATCGCCGGGGAGGATGTGCCCAGTGCGCTGACCACACCGGAGGCGCCCGCGCTGCAGGCCCTGCTCGCGGTGATGGCCGAACGCGGCGTCGACACCGCGGTGATGGAAGTCTCCAGTCACGCACTCGAACTCGGCCGGGTGGACGGAATCCGTTTTGCGGCAGGCGGTTTCACGAATCTCTCTCGCGACCATCTGGACTTCCACCCGACGATGCAGGCGTACTTCGATGCCAAGGCCCGGCTGTTCGAACCCTCCTCGCCACTGTGCGCGCAGCGGGCCGTGGTGTGTGTGGACGATGAGGCTGGCCGGGCGATGGCACTGCGTGCGCCGCACGCCGTCACCGTCAGCGCTGAGGGCGCGGCGGCGGATTTGCGCCCAGAGGGCGCGGCGGCTGATTTGCGCCCAGAGGGCGCGGCGGCTGATTTGCGCCCAGAGGGCGCGGCGGATTGGCGCGCCGAGGACATCGTCGCCCTCGACGGGGATCCGCGCGGCGGGCTGCAGGAATTCAGCGCGGTCGACCCGGCCGGTGTGCACCACCGGCTTCGGATCCGGCTACCCGGGCGCTACAACGTGGCCAACGCACTGCTTGCGCTGGCCATGATGGACACCATCGGGGTGTCACCCGAACAGGCCGCACCCGGCCTGCGCACCGCGTCGGTTCCGGGCCGTCTCGAGGTGATCGAACGTGGCCAGGATTTCCTGGCCGTCGTCGACTATGCCCACAAACCCGGTGCGCTGCGCGCGGTTCTGGAGACCCTGCGGCGCCCGGGGACGCGGCTGGCCGTGGTGTTCGGCGCCGGTGGCAACCGTGACGCCGGCAAGCGCGAACCCATGGGTGCGGTCGCGGCCGAACTTGCCGACTTGGTCGTGATCACGGACGACAACCCGCGCGACGAGGATCCGGCCGCCATCCGAGCCGCCATCATGGCTGGCGCCCGGCGCGAATCCGGCGGTGCGGACATCATCGAGATCGGTGACCGCGAGTCGGCGATCGCCCACGCTGTCGCCTGGGCCCGCCGCGGCGACGTGGTGGTCATCGCCGGTAAGGGCCACGAGACCGGGCAGACCAGCGGTGGGCACACCCGGCCGTTCGATGACCGCGACGAACTCGGCCGCGCCCTGGAAAGCCGGATTGGCACCGCGTGATCACCCTGACCGTCGCCCGTATAGCCGAGATTGTCGGCGGCCAACTGACCGATATCAGCGCGGGCGATGCCGAAGCGACGCACGTGACCGGCACCGTCGAGTTCGATTCGCGGGCCGTCACACCGGGTGGGATATTTCTGGCCCTGCCCGGGGCGCGCTCCGACGGCCATGATTTCGCCGCGGCCGCCGTGCAGTCCGGCGCGGCCGTGGTGTTGGCGGCACGACCGGTGGGCGTGCCCGCCATCGTGGTGCCGCCCGTGCCCGCGCCGGACGCAGGCGCCGGTGTGCTCGAACACGACGTCGACGGCTCCGGTGCGGCCGTGCTGGCAGCGTTAGCCACCCTCGCCGGTGTGGTGGCCGCCGAACTGGTGGCGGGTGGGTTGCGGATCGTCGGCATCACCGGATCCTCGGGCAAGACCTCCACCAAGGACCTGATCGCCGCCGTGCTGCGACCGCTGGGCGATGTGGTCGCACCGCCGGGGTCGTTCAACAACGAACTCGGCCACCCGTGGACCGTGCTGCGGGCAACTCCGCAGACCGACCTCCTGGTGCTGGAGATGTCGGCCCGGCACCCCGGCAATATCGCCGCGCTGGCCCGGATTGCCCCGCCGACCATCGCAGCGGTGCTCAATGTCGGCACCGCACACCTCGGTGAGTTCGGCTCGCGGGAGGTGATCGCGGCAACGAAAGCCGAACTGGTGCAAGCGGTTCCCGCCTCGGGTGTGGTGATCCTCAATGCCGACGATTCCGTCGTCGCCGCGATGGCCGCCCAGACCCCGGCGCGGGTCGTCACCTTCGGGCGAACCGCGGCGGCCGATATTCGGGCCGACGACGTCGAACTCGACGAACTGGCTCGAGCGAGCTTCACCCTGCACGCCGGCGGTCAGGCGATCCGGGTCGGACTGGCGGTCCACGGCGAGCACCAGGTCGGCAATGCGCTGTGTGCGGCGGCGGTTGGGCTGGAATGCGGGGCGACCCTCGAGCAGGTGGCGGCGGCACTGGCCGCGGCCGCCCCGGCGTCTCGGCACCGTATGGAGGTGCACTCCCGCCCGGACGGTGTCACCGTCATCAACGACGCCTACAACGCCAACCCCGACTCGATGCGGGCCGGTTTGCAGGCGCTTGCGGTGATGGCTCGGAAATCAGCCGGGGCCGCGCGCAGTTGGGCGGTTCTCGGCGAAATGGGCGAGTTGGGGCAGGATTCGATAACGGAGCATGACCGTATCGGCCGACTCGCCGTGCGCTTAGATATCAGTCGACTCATCGTCGTCGGAACCGGAAGGCCTATGAGCGCTATGCACCAGGGGGCCGTCATGGAGGGGTCCTGGGGGTCGGAGTCGGTCCTGGTGCCCGATGCCGACGCCGCCCTGGCGCTCTTGCGATCCGAACTGGAACCCGGTGACGTAGTCCTGGTGAAGGCATCGAACGCGGCCGGACTCGGCGCACTGGCCGAGGCCCTGCTGCGGGACGGCCGCGAATGAGACTGATCCTCGTCGCCGTCGGTATCTCGTTGGCGGTGGCGATCCTGCTCACCCCGACGCTGATCCGGTTGTTCACCCGGCAGGGCCTCGGCCAGGAGATCCGCGAGGACGGCCCGCCCAGTCATCAGACCAAGCGCGGGACCCCGTCGATGGGCGGGGTGGCCATCCTGGCCGGAATCTGGGCCGGGTACTTCGGCGCCCACCTGGTGGGCTTGGTGATGGATGGGCAGGGCCCCTCGGTGTCCGGGCTGCTGGTACTCGGACTGGCGACGGCACTGGGCGGCGTGGGATTCCTCGACGACCTGATCAAGATCCGCCAATCCCGCAACCTCGGCTTGAACAAGACCGCCAAAACCGTCGGCCAGATCTCCGCGGCACTGCTGTTCGGCATCCTGGTGCTGCAGTTCGGCAATCCCGACGGGCTCACCCCGGGCAGCCCGCAACTGTCCTACGTCCGCGAGATCGCCACCGTCGCCCTGCCGCCGGCGTTGTTCGTGGTGTTCGTCATCGTGGTGGTCAGCGCATGGTCCAACGCGGTGAACTTCACCGATGGCCTCGACGGCCTGGCGGCCGGGTGTATGGCCATGGTCAGCGCGGCCTACGTTCTGATCACCTTCTGGCAGTACCGCAACGCCTGCGCGTCCCATCCGGGGCTGGGCTGCTACAACGTCCGGGACCCGCTTGATCTGGCACTGATCGCCGCCGCCACCACCGGGGCGTGCATCGGATTCCTGTGGTGGAACGCCGCTCCGGCGAAGATCTTCATGGGGGACACCGGGTCGCTTGCGCTGGGCGGCATCATCGCCGGACTGTCCATCACCAGCCGCACCGAGGTGCTCGCCGTGGTCCTGGGCGCGCTGTTCGTCGCCGAGGTCACCTCGGTGGTGGTGCAGATCCTGGCCTTCCGAACCACCGGGCGCCGGGTGTTCCGGATGGCTCCCTTCCATCATCACTTCGAACTCGCCGGCTGGGCCGAAACTACCGTGATCATCCGGTTCTGGCTGCTGACGGCGATCGCATGCGGACTCGGGGTGTCGCTGTTCTACAGCGAATGGCTGACCGCCATCGGTGACTGACATGCCGGCCGAGTTGTCGCCGCTGGCGCCGGGCGCGCGGGTCCTGGTGGCCGGTGCGCGGGTCACTGGTCGCGCGGTCGTGCGCGCGTTGTCGTCCCGGAACGTCGAGGTGACGGTGTGCGACGACGATCTGGCCGCGACGCGGGCACTGGCCGGTGATGCGGGACTCTCCCCGGCGGAGGTGATCGCGCAGGTCGGGAGTTTCGACCTGGTGATCGCCAGCCCGGGCTTTTCGCCGACGACACCGGTCATGGCCGCGGCGGCGGGGGCGGGTATTCCGATCTGGGGCGATGTCGAACTCGCCTGGCGCCTCGACGCGGCCGGGCTTTACGGACCGCCGCGGCGGTGGCTGGTGGTGACCGGGACCAACGGCAAGACCACCACGACCTCGATGCTGTACGACATGCTCATCGCCGACGGTCGGTCCGCCGTGCTGTGCGGCAATATCGGCGATCCGGTTCTCGACGTGCTGGACCAGCCCTCGGATCTGTTGGCCGTGGAGGTGTCGAGCTTCCAGTTGTTCTGGGCACCGTCGCTGCGACCGGAGGCAGGTGTGGTGCTCAACGTGGCCGAGGATCACCTGGACTGGCACGGCGGTTTCGCGGCCTACGCAGCGGCCAAGGCCCGCGCGCTCGACGGTCGGGTGGCGGTGGTGGGTCTCGACGATGCGGCGGCGTCGGCGTTGCTGCCCGGCGCCGCGGCTGCGGTGAAGGCCGGCTTTCGGCTCGGCGTCCCGGCTGCCGGTGAACTCGGGGTCCGTGACGGTCTGCTCGTCGATCGCGCATTCGCCGACGAATTGGCCCTGGTATCGGTCGAGGAGATCCCGGTGGCCGGTCCGGTCGGAATCCTCGACGCCCTCGGGGCGGCCGCCCTGGCCCGCGCGGTGGATGTCCCCGCCGCGGCGATCGCCGCCGCGCTCGCCGGATTTCAGGTCGGCCGGCACCGGGCCGAACAGGTGGGTGTCATCGACGGCGTGCGCTATGTCGACGACTCCAAGGCCACCAATCCGCACGCCGCACAGGCCTCGATTCTGGCCTTCCCCCGGGTGGTCTGGGTGGCCGGCGGCCTGCTCAAGGGTGCATCCGTCGAGGACACCGTGGCCCGGGTGGCAGATCGGCTGGCCGGTGCGGTGCTGATCGGGCGTGACCGCGCGGTGTTCGCCGAGGCGTTATCGCGACACGCGCCCGATGTCCCGGTCATCCAGGTTGTGACGCGGGAGGATGCTGTGATGCATGAGACCAACGAGTCAGGTGTTACTGGTGGGACTCGCGTGATCGAAGCGTCCGGCTCCGACCTGGGCCTGCGGGTGATGACCGCGGCCGTCGCCGCTGCCGCCGTCCTTGCACGCACCGGCGACACGGTGTTGTTGGCTCCGGCAGGGGCATCGTTCGACCAGTTCAGCGGCTACGGCGACCGCGGTGATGCGTTCGCGGCCGCTGTTCGCGCAGCGGCACGATAGGCGTGGCCACGCTGTTGTCCCGGCTACGGCGCCGGGGCGCCGATTCGAGCGATACCGCTGATACCGGGACACCTGACGCAGGAGACGGTGTGGCCGTCAAAAGCGTGACCGAAGCGGCGCCGGCGCGAGCCAAGCCGAAGTTCGCTCCGTTTAGCCAGGTCGGTTCCTGGCTGGCCCGGCCGATGACCTCGTTCCACCTGATGGTCTCGGTCGCGGGATTGCTGACCACCCTGGGGCTGATCATGGTGCTCTCGGCCTCCGGTGTGCATTCCTATGACGAGGACGGCTCGCCGTGGTCGATCTTTTTCCGTCAGTTGCTGTGGGCGGCGGTGGGCGTGTTTGCGTGCTGGTTCGCGCTGCGTCTCCCGGTTCGTTTCATGCGCCGCACGGCATTTCTGGCGTTCTCGGTCACCATCGTGCTGCTGGTCCTGGTGCTCATTCCCGGGATCGGTCACGTGGCCAATGGAACCCGCGGGTGGTTCGTGGTCGCCGGGCTGTCGATGCAGCCCTCCGAACTCACCAAGATTGCGTTCGTCGTCTGGGGGTCGCACCTTTTGGCCGCGCGCCGGATGGAGCGTGCCTCGCTACGCGAGATGCTCGTGCCGTTGTTTCCGGCGGCGGTGATCGCGCTGGCACTCATCGTCGTCCAGCCCGACCTCGGTCAGACCGTGTCGCTGGGCATCATCCTGCTTGCCCTGCTCTGGTTCGCCGGCCTGCCACTGAAGGTTTTCGTCAGCTCATTGCTCGCGGCGATGGCGGCGGCCGCCATACTGGCGGTCTCCGAGGGATACCGTTCCGACCGGGTGCGGTCCTGGCTGGATCCCAGCGCCGACCTCCAGGGCGCCGGTTATCAGGCCCGGCAGGCGAAATTCGCGCTGGCCAATGGTGGCGTCTTCGGCGATGGTCTGGGTCAGGGCACCGCGAAGTGGAACTACCTGCCCAATGCCCACAATGACTTCATCTTCGCGATCGTCGGCGAGGAACTCGGCTTCATCGGTGCCGCCGGCCTGCTGGCGTTGTTCGGGCTTTTCGCCTACACCGGCATGCGGATCGCGAAGCGATCGGTCGACCCGTTCCTGCGTCTGCTCACGGCTACCGCGACCGCATGGGTGATCGGTCAGGTGTTCATCAACGTGGGCTATGTGATCGGACTGCTACCGGTCACCGGAATTCAGCTGCCGTTGATTTCGGCAGGCGGAACATCAACGGCCACAACTCTTTTCATGGTCGGATTGATGGCCAACGCGGCTCGGCACGAGCCTGCCGCGGTTGCAGCGCTGCGGGCCGGCCGGGACGACAAGATGAACCGCCTGCTTCGGCTGCCACTGCCCGAACCGTATCTTCCCACCCGGACCGAAGCGCTGCGTGACCGGTTGCGCGCACCGGAGCGGGCCGCCGGTAAGAAATCGGCCCGGGCGGGCGCAGCGGCGAAGAAGCCGGCGAAACCACCGAAGCGGGCGTCACGCAACTCCGAGCCGCCCCGTCCGGAGAAGCGCCGCGCGCGGGTCACCCCGACAGCCAACGTGAAGTCCAAGGGCGCCGGGGGGCATCATGGAGGCGCCGCCTCGGGCGCCGGGGGGCAACATGGAGGCGCCTCGGGGTCGCGCCGCGCCGCGGCCGCGAACCGAAAGGCGCAGCACGGGAGCGGCCAGCCGCGACGGTCCCGCACATTGGAAGGTCAGCGTTACGGGTGAGTGTCTCTGGGGTCGAAGGCGGATCGGGCCGCAGCGACTCAGCTAGCGGGGGCGGTACCGGGCACGGTGGACTCCCTGAAGGGCGCCCTGGAGGACCCCCGGATGAAACCCTCTCGGTCGTCGTCGCCGGTGGTGGAACCGCCGGGCATGTCGAACCCGCCATGGCCGTCGCCGACGCGCTGACGGCATTGGATCCCACCGTGCGCATCACCGCACTGGGCACCTCCCGCGGCTTGGAGAACAGATTGGTTCCCGAGCGTGGTTACCCGTTGCGACTCGTCACCCCGGTGCCGTTACCCCGCACGCTCAATGGCGATCTCCTCCGCCTGCCGTGGCGGATTCGTCTGTCGATCCAGCAGACTCGGGCCGTGCTGGACGACGTTGCCGCCGATGTGGTGGTCGGCTTCGGCGGATACGTGGCGGTGCCGGCCTATCTGGCGGCGAGGCGCGGCGGTTGGCGTTCGCGGCCGGTGCCGATCGTGATCCACGAGGCCAATGCTCGCGCGGGTGTGGCCAATCGGGTCGGTGCGCGGATCGCCCGCCGGGTGCTGGCGGCGGTGCCGGGTTCGGGGCTGCGTGGCGCCGAGGTGGTGGGCATGCCATTGCGCGCGTCCATCACCGGCCTGGACCGGATGGCCCTGCGCGCGCAGGCGCGGGCGCATTTCGGTTTCGCCGACGACGCCCGGGTGCTGCTGGTGTTCGGCGGCTCCCAGGGTGCGGTGTCGATCAACCGGGCGGTGTCGGCCGCCGCCGCTGATCTGGCCGCGGCCGGCGTCTCGGTGCTGCACGCCCACGGTCCGAAGAACACCCTGGACTTGCCCACGCCGGGTGCGGGTGACCCGCCCTATGTCGCGGTGGGATACCTCGACCGGATGGATCTCGCCTATGCCGCAGCTGATTTGGCCATCTGTCGGTCCGGCGCGATGACGGTCGCCGAGGTGTCCGCGGTGGGCCTTCCCGCGGTCTACGTCCCGCTGCCGATCGGCAACGGCGAGCAACGTCTCAACGCCCTTCCGGTGGTCGAGGCCGGCGGCGGTGTCCTGATCAACGATGCAGACCTGACACCGGGCTACATCGGCACCGAGGTGGTGCGGATTCTCGGCGACGCCGAATGCCTCGCCGGAATGACGTTGTCGGCCGCCGGCGTGGGCCACCGGGATGCCGCGCGCCGGGTCGCCGAGATCGTCCTGGATGTGGCTCGGACTCAGCGGACGGCGCGCCGATGATTCCCGGCGCGTCGACGAACCCCGCTCAGGCGCTGCCGCCGGAACTGCAGCGAGTGCACATGGTGGGCATCGGCGGGGCGGGGATGTCCGGAATCGCCCGCATCCTGCTCGACCGCGGTGGGATGGTCTCGGGTTCGGACGCCAAGGAATCGCGCGGTGTGGCGGCACTGCGGGCCAGGGGTGCGGTGATCAGCATCGGCCATGATGCGGCCAACCTCGACCTGCTGCCGGGCGGAGCGAGCGCGGTCATCACTACCCACGCCGCGATCCCCAAGACCAATCCCGAACTGGTGGAGGCCCGCCGCCGTGCGGTTCCGGTGATCCTGCGCCCGGTTGTGCTGGCCACGCTGATGACCGGCTACCGCACGGTCCTGGTGACCGGAAGCCACGGCAAGACCACCACCACGTCGATGCTCATCGTTGCCCTGCAACGCAGCGGCTTCGATCCCTCGTTCGCCGTCGGCGGCGACCTGGGCGAGGCCGGAACCAACGCCCACCACGGCAGTGGCGAGGTGTTCGTTGCCGAGGCCGACGAGAGCGACGGTTCGCTACTGGAATACACCCCGGACGTCGCCGTGGTGACCAATATCGAGGCCGATCACCTCGACTTCTTCGGCAGTCCGCAGGCCTACACCGCGGTGTTCGACGCCTTCGTCGGTCGGCTGCGGCCAGGGGGAGCGTTGGTGGTGTGCGCCGATGATCCGGGTGCGGCCGCACTTGCCGAACGCGTTGCGGCGCTGGGGATCCGGGTTCTGCGCTACGGCAGCGATCCATCCGATGGACTGGCCGGCGCCCTGGTGGGTTGGGAACAGCACGGCACCGGCGCGGTGGCGGACATCCTGCTGGCCGGTGAGACCCAACCGCGGACCATGCGGCTTGCGGTGCCCGGCCGGCACATGGCTTTGAACGCGCTGGCGGCCGTCCTGGCAGCCGCGGAGGCCGGCGCACCCCTAGTCGATGTGCTCGACGGACTGGCCGGGTTCGAGGGTGTGCGCCGCCGGTTCGAACTGGTGGGTACCGCCGACGGGGTACGGGTCTTCGATGACTACGCGCATCATCCGACCGAGGTTCGGGCTGCACTGACGGCGATGCGCGCGATCGTCGGGCAGGATTCCGCCGGTCGGCCGGCAACAACCGGAGCCCGGAGCATCGTGGTCTTCCAGCCCCACTTGTATTCGCGGACAAAGACTTTTGCCCGGGAGTTCGGTGCGGCCCTCGACGCCGCGGATGAGGTGTTCGTGCTCGATGTCTATGGTGCCCGCGAGCAACCGCTTGCCGGGATCAGTGGTGTCACCGTCGCCGAGCACGTCGGCGTCCTGGTGCACTATCTGCCGGATTTGTCGACCGTCGCCGAACGGGTGGTGGCGGCGGTCAGGCCCGGCGATGTGGTGGTCACGATGGGTGCCGGCGACGTGACACTGCTCGGCCCGGAGATAATCTCGGCATTGCGTGCCAAGGCCGAGGCGCGGAGGCTCCCGTGAGCGAACCACCGCTGGATCGCGAAAGTGCCAGTGTTGCTGGACAAGCCGGTGCCGCTGGACAAGACGAAGTTTCCGGGCTGCCGCTCGGGGAGTCGCCATTCGATGAGCCGGCGCTCGGGGAAGCCACCGCTAACGAAGCGCCCGACGAAGCGCCCGACGAAGCCGAGGACACGCCGGGAGATGACGGCGAGGCCGGCGGCGAGATCGGTGACAGGTTTGAACACAAAACCGAGAGCCCCCGTCGGCGGGAGCGCCGGGAGCGCGCCGAGCGCCGCGCGGCCCAGCAGCGCGCCACCGCGATCGAGGAAGCGCGCCGCGAGGCCAAGCGCCGGGCCCGCGGTCAACTCGTCGAGGAACCGAAGCGGCTCTCGACACGCAACGTCAAGGGTCTGCGGCTGATCATCTGGTCGGTAGTACTCGGCGTTGTCAGCGTCGTGCTGGCCCTGGTGCTGTACTTCACGCCGGCGATGTCCGCACGCTCTGTGGTGGTGACCGGGGTCGGCGCGGTAACGCAGGAGGAAGTGCTCGGCGTCGCAGCCGTGCGACTGGGCACACCACTGCTGCAGATCGACACCGGCGAGGTGGCCGATCGGGTGGCCGGCATCCGCCGGGTGGCCAGTGCCCGGGTGCAACGTGAATATCCCTCGACGCTGCGGATCGCGATCGTCGAGCGAATTCCAGTCGTGGTCAAGGACTTTCCGGACGGTCCGCACCTCTATGACCGCGACGGCGTGGACTTCGCGACCGCGCCGCCACCGCCGGGGTTGCCCTATATCGACGCGGACAGTCCGGGTCCATCCGATCAGTCGACCAAGGCCGCACTCGACGTGCTGACGGCACTGCGACCCGAGGTGGTGGCGCAGGTGGGTCGGGTCGCTGCACCCTCGGTGTCGTCGATCACCCTGACCCTGACCGACGGCCGGACCGTGGTGTGGGGGACCACCGACCGCACCGGCGAGAAGGCGGAGAAACTGGCCGCCCTGCTGACCCAGCCCGGCCGGGTATACGACGTGTCGAGTCCCGATCTGCCGACGGTGAAATAACTCGGGCGCCGAAACTTTGCGAACGACACGCGGGCGCGCCTCCCCAATCCCACGCCCGCCGGTTCTACCGTTCTGGGTACACGACAACTTGACATAACTCTAAGCCTCTGGTTGAGGTTGAGGGTTTGCCACCAGGGTCGTCCCAGCCCGAGTCCGACCACGGAGGAAGACCACGCCGATGACCCCACCTCATAACTACCTCGCCGTTATCAAGGTCGTTGGCATCGGCGGTGGCGGCGTCAACGCCGTCAACCGGATGATCGAACAGGGACTCAAGGGAGTCGAGTTCATCGCCATCAATACCGATGCCCAGGCGCTGTTGATGAGCGATGCCGACGTCAAACTCGATGTCGGTCGGGACTCCACCCGTGGCCTCGGGGCCGGCGCGGACCCCGACGTCGGCCGTAAGGCCGCCGAGGACGCCAAGGACGAGATCGAGGAACTTCTGCGCGGGGCGGACATGGTCTTCGTGACCGCCGGCGAGGGTGGCGGCACCGGCACCGGTGGCGCGCCAGTCGTGGCCAATGTCGCCCGGAAGATGGGTGCCCTGACCGTCGGTGTGGTGACACGTCCGTTCTCCTTCGAGGGCAAGCGCCGATCCAATCAGGCCGAGACCGGAATCGCCGCACTCCGCGAGAGTTGCGACACCCTCATCGTGATCCCCAACGACCGTCTTCTGCAGATGGGCGACGCCGGCGTCTCGCTGATGGATGCCTTCCGCAGTGCCGACGAGGTCCTGCTCAACGGTGTCCAGGGCATCACCGACCTGATCACCACCCCGGGCCTGATCAATGTTGACTTCGCCGACGTCAAGGGCATCATGAGCGGGGCGGGCACCGCGCTGATGGGTATTGGTGCCGCCAGGGGAGATGGTCGCGCGCTCAAGGCTGCTGAGATCGCCATCAACTCCCCACTGCTCGAGGCGTCGATGGAAGGCGCTCAGGGCGTGCTGATGTCGATTGCCGGTGGCAGCGACCTCGGACTGTTCGAGATCAACGAGGCCGCCTCGTTGGTACAGGACGCCGCCCATCCGGAGGCCAACATCATCTTCGGCACGGTGATCGACGACTCCCTCGGCGACGAGGTGCGCGTCACGGTGATCGCCGCCGGTTTCGATGCCAACGGCGCCAACCGCAAGCCGATCATCATCGGCAACGGCACCACCACGGCCGCCGACTCGGCGACCGTGATCACGACGCACACCATCGCGCCGGCGACGGTGGGCCAGCTGAGTGCGCCGTTGTTTGACTCTCTTGCGACGCGGGAGCCGGTGGGCGTGCCGGTCTACACCAACGGCTCATCGGCATACGGCGACGATGACGACGACGTCGACGTGCCACCCTTCATGCGGCACTGATCATCCACCGCGCAAAACCGGTGCTGTGACCGTTCGTATCCGTCGCGTCACCACCACTCGTGCGGGCGGGGCATCGCTGCCGCCGTTCGACACCTTTAATCTCGGCGACCACGTCGGTGACGATCCGGCGGCAGTGGTGGCCAATCGCAACCGGCTGGCCGCCGCGATCGGACTGCCGAGCGAGAGGGTGGTGTGGATGAATCAGGTGCACGGTGATCATGTCGAGTTCGTCAACGGCGCCCGCGTGGCCGCCTTCGACGCCACCGACGCTCTGGTCACCACTACGCCGCGACTGGCACTTGCCGTGGTGACCGCGGATTGCGTGCCCGTGCTGATGTCCGATGCCGACGCCGGCGTGCTCGGCGCCGCGCACGCCGGACGAGTGGGGGCGGCCAATGGTGTCGTGCTGCGGACACTGGAGGCGATGCTCGCCGCGGGCGCGCGGGCAGCGGATATCTCGGTACTGCTGGGCCCCGCGGTCAGCGGACCCAATTACGAAGTGCCGCAAGAGATGGCGGCCGACGTCGAGGCCAGGCTGCCGGGCAGCCGCACTAGCACACCGGCCGGCGCGCCCGCACTGGACCTGCGGGCCGGCATAGCGCGGCAACTGATCGACGCCGGCGTGACCGCGATCGACATCGACCCGCGCTGCACCGTCGCCGACCGGGCACTGTTCTCGCACCGCCGGGACGCTCCCACCGGACGGCTGGCGTCCCTGGTTTGGATGACATGACCGGGCGGATGGACCGGGCGGGATGACATGACCGGGCGGGATGACATGACCGATGCAGTGAACAGCACCGACGGCCGGGTCGCGGAATTGACCACCTCGCTGGCGGCCGCGCGAGCCCGGCTTGCTCGCGCCGCCGACGCCGCCGGTCGCGCGGTCGAGGACATTGCGCTACTGCCGGTCACCAAGTTCTTCCCGGCCAGTGATGTGGCGATCCTCTGGCGGCTGGGCTGCCGCGCATTCGGGGAGTCCCGCGAGCAGGAGGCCTCGGCGAAGATCGCGGAGTTCGACACCCTCGTCGGCGACCAGTCGGAAGCGAGACCCGCACGCTGGCACATGATCGGCCTGATTCAGAGCAATAAAGCGAAATACATTGCACGCTGGGCGGATTCGGTGCACTCGGTCTATACCGAAAAGGTGGTGTCGGCACTGGGGCGCGCGACGGAAGTGGCGATGGCAGAAGGGCGGCAGAGTCGGATGCGGGTATTCGTCCAAATCAGTCTCGACGGCGATCCCGGCCGCGGCGGAGTGGATATCGGTGACCCGGCTGCCGTGGACCGACTCTGCGCGCAGGTCGCCGAATCCGAAGCCCTCGACCTGGTCGGGTTGATGACGATTCCGCCACTGGGCGCCGACCCCGACCCGGCATTCACCGCATTGGCGGCCGAACACCGCCGCGTGCTGCGCAGCCATCCCGGCGCGACCGGACTGTCTGCCGGGATGTCCGACGACCTTGAAGCCGCTGTGCGACACGGTTCCACGTGTGTGCGTGTCGGTACAGCGTTAATGGGCCGACGTCCTTTAACGTCTCCCTAAGTAGTCACTCCAGTCACACGTTTCACACTTGTTTCACACCACAGACACCGAAGTTCAGCTCCGGAAGGGTCACACGGATGAGCACTCTGCATAAGGTCAAGGCCTACTTCGGCATGGCGCCGATGGACGACTATGACGACGAGTACTTCGAGGATGACCGGGAGACCGGTCGGGGCCCCCGGCCCGCGCGGCGCGATGAGCGACTCGCCGCCGACGGCTACGGGGGTGGTTACGAGGGTGGCTACGAGGCCGGCCACGAGAGCGGCCGTTACGACGAGCGCGACCCCCGCGACTTCGGTTCATACAGCGACGACCGCGCCCCCGATTACCCGCCCACGGGTGGTTTCCGGGTCGGCTACGGCGACGAGCCGCGCAGCCGGCCGCGCGATGTCGAGGGGATGCCGCGGTCGGCCCGCTTGGGCGCGCTACGCGGTTCGACCCGCGGCTCGCTGGCGGTGGACCCGCGCCGGATGGCCATGTTGTTCGAAGAGGGCAGCCCGCTGTCGAGGATCACCACGCTGCGGCCCAAGGACTACAACGAGGCCCGCACCATCGGTGAACGTTTCCGCGACGGTCAACCGGTGATCATGGACCTGGTCTCGATGGACAATGCCGACGCAAAGCGTCTGGTGGACTTCGCCGCGGGCCTGGCTTTCGCATTGCGCGGGTCCTTCGACAAGGTCGCCACCAAGGTGTTCCTGCTGGCGCCGCCGGACGTCGACGTCAGTGCCGATGAGCGTCGCCGGATCGCCGAGGCCGGTTTCTACAGCTATCAGTGACGGCTGCCGCTGGCTCGGGCGGTGCTCGCCGGGGTATCGGTAGGCTTGTCGAAAGCCGCTGCTGGTCTGGGATGACCATGCTCGGTAATCGTCCCATCCGCTGTAAGTAAGGACCGTCCCTCGGTGGCGCTGATATTTGAGATCGTCGGTTTCGCGCTGTTCCTGTTCTGGCTGCTGTTGATCGCCAGGATCGTCGTCGAGTTCATCCGGTCCTTCAGTCGGGACTGGCACCCCCGGGGTGTCACCGTCGTGATCCTCGAGGTCGTCATGTCCATCACCGATCCGCCGGTGAAGCTACTTCGGCGGGTCATTCCGCAGCTCACGATAGGTTCGGTGCGGCTGGACTTCTCCATCATGATCCTGCTGCTACTGGCCTTCATCGGCATGCAGTTCGCGTTCGGGGCGGCCGCCTGATCGGGTGGCCGAAGCCGCTCATCGCCTCTTAATTGAGCGGTCGTATGCAACCGGCGGGTCTGGTGTGACAGGATGGGCGGCAGTTACAGTACGGATCTGGAGGACGCGCGGCGCGTCCGCCATTGCCAAGCGGGTCATCCCGCTGTCCAAGATCGGAAGGGGCAGACCATGCCACTCACACCGGCCGACGTTCACAATGTGGCGTTTAGCAAGCCGCCCATCGGCAAGCGTGGTTACAACGAGGACGAGGTCGACGCCTTCCTCGATTTGATCGAGACTGAACTCTCCCGGCTCGTCGAGGAGAATGCGGACCTGCGCCAACGGGTGGGCGAACTCGACTCCGAACTGGCATCGGCGCGGGCCGGCGGGGTGCAGTCCACCCAGGCGATCCCGCTCTATCAGCCCGAGCCGGAGCTCGCCGTCGTCATCGAGGAGCGCAGCCCGCAACTCAGCGAGGAGCAGGCCCTCAAGGCCACCCGCGTGCTCAGCCTCGCCCAGGATACCGCCGACCGGCTTACCTCCACGGCCATCGCCGACGCGGACAAGATGGTCGCCGATGCCCGCGCCAGTGCCGAGCAGATCGTGTCCGAGGCGCGCTATATCGCCGAGACGACGGTTACCGAGGCTCAGCAGCGAGCGGATGCCACCCTCACCGACGCTCAGAACCGCTCTGAGTCGCAGCTTCGGCAGGCCTACGAGAAGGCCGACTTCCTGCAGGCCGACGCCGAACGCAAGCACTCCGAGTTCATGAACACCATCAACCAGCAGCGCACCGTGCTGGAGGGTCGACTGGAGCAACTGCGCACCTTCGAGCGCGAGTACCGCACCCGGTTGAAGACCTATCTGGAATCGCAGCTCGAGGAATTGGGTCAGCGTGGTTCGGCTGCGCCGGTCGACTCCGGCGAAGGCGGGTACGGGCAGTACCAGTAGGGCTGCCACTAGACTCCCCGGTGATGGGGGATTGGCGCTGATGGAATCATCCGAACACCCGCCGCGGGAGGCCGCTCGATGCTGATCGTCGCACTGGTGCTCGCGGTGATCGGGCTGGCAGCGCTGATCACTGCGGTCGTCACCAGCAATGAAGTGGTTGCGTGGGTGTGCATCGCGGCCAGTGCGCTGGGTGTGGTGCTACTGATCATCGATGCCGTCCGCGAGCGCGCGCACGGTCGCCTCGCTGCACTGGCCGCTGAGGCTGATGAGGACGATGAGGACGACTCCGCCGATGACGCCGAATTCGTTGAGTACAACGACCACACCGCCGTCCTCGAAACCGATGGGCGAACCGAAACCGATGGGCGGACCGAGATCATCGATCCGGTGTTCGTGGCTCCGGTGTTCGTGGCTCCGGTGATCGTCGCTGAGGATCATCCCGAGGAACTGGTTCACGACGAACCGGAGTACGACCTGCCCAGCGATGACGAACCGGAGTTCGCGGCGTCGGCTGAGGAGTCCGCCATTCATATCGTCGACGAGCAGAGCCCAGCTGACCCTGCCGTCGATGATCAGATAGTCGTGCTGCAGTCGGATGACTCGCAGTTGGACGACCTCCAGCTGGATAACCACGGGGATTCCACTGCCGTGATCGAATACGGCGACACTGGCTACGACCGCGACGACCGGTGATCCGCGTCGGCACGGCCTGAAGCCGTAGATAGCAAACCTGTGGGCATCAAGTACGCGAGCATCCTCGACCACCCCATCGATGAGGTGTTCGCCTGGCACACCCGGCCCGGCGCGATGCGCAGGCTGGTGCCGCCGTGGCAGCCCATGAGAGTCGTCAAGGAGACCGAATCGCTGGCCGACGGCACCGCCATCCTCGGTCTGCCCGCCGGCCTGCGCTGGATCGCCCGCCATGATCCGGCAGCCTATGAACCACCACGCCAGTTCCGCGATGTGCTGTCCTCGGACGGCCTGATGACCCTGCCGCCCCGAATCATCGGGTGGTGGCGGCACACCCACCGGTTCAGCGATGCCGGCGACGGCACCACCGGTATGCACGACGAGGTCGATACCACCGTTCCGGGTGCAATGTTGCGTTCGACATTCGCCTACCGGCACCGCCAACTCGCCGAGGATCTTGCCGCCCATCGGGACGCGGCAAACGCCGGAGCGAAGCCGATGGTGATCGCGATGACCGGTTCGTCCGGACTGGTCGGCACTGCACTGGCGGCGTTTCTGTCCACCGGCGGTCATCGGGTAATCCGTCTGGTTCGGCGCGATCCGCACACTGCCGATGAAAGACGTTGGGAGCCAAGCAAACCCGCTGCCGATCTGCTTGACGGAGTGGACGCCGTCGTGCATCTGGCCGGGGAGTCGATCGCGGGCCGATTCACCGATGCCCACCGCCGGGCGATCCGGGACTCCCGGATTGAACCGACGCGTCGGCTGGCCGAGGTCGCCGCCGCTGCCGGCGGCGGGCCGCGTACTTTCGTGAGCGCTTCGGCGATCGGCTTCTACGGCTATGACTGCGGCGATACCGTTCTGGATGAGGACAGTCCACGCGGGGACGGGTTTCTCGCCGACGTGGTAGCCGATTGGGAGGCCGCTACCGCGCCGGCCGCCGACGCCGGACTGCGGGTGGTGACTGTTCGCACCGGGATCGTGCAGTCGTCAGCGGGCGGGACGCTGAAACTGCTGCGGCCACTGTTCGCCGCCGGTTTGGGTGGTCGGCTCGGCAGCGGGCGACAGTGGCTGTCCTGGATCGGCATCGACGACCTGCTCGATGTCTACTACCGCGCGCTATACGACACCAGGCTCACCGGCCCGGTGAACGCCGTCGGGCCCGAACCGGTGCGCAACGCCGAGTACACCAGGGCGCTGGCGGCCACGATGCACCGTCCGGCGCTGCTGCCGGTGCCGTCGTTCGGACCCCGACTGCTGCTCGGAAAGCAGGGTGCCGTGGAGTTGGCCGAAGCCAATCAGCGGGTCCGGCCGGGCAGGCTGGACGCGCTGGGGCACCGGTTCCGCTCCACGACCGTCACCGACGCGCTGGCCCACCAACTCGGCCACGATCCGGCCCCCGGGGTGCTCTGACATCGAGCAGGCTCAGGAATCCACCGACCAGCAGCCGTAGCCGTCGGGCGGCGTCGTCGAGTTCGGCAGCGGCGCGCACGTCGTCGGCCTGCAATCCCAGCCGGCCGATGTCGCCGCCGTGGTCCTCGGCGATCCACTGCTCCTGCAGAGCCAGATCGACCTCCGGGTGGAATTGCAGTCCGAGCGCCCGGCCGTGAACGAAAGCCTGTGTGGCACAGGAATTTCGGGCTACCACGACCGCACCCGGCGGTACTGTGAAACGGTCGAAATGCCACTGGAACCATCGCCCGTCCGGCACCAGGTCCGGGGCGGTGCTGGCGACGTCGCACCAGCCAATCTCGGGCTCCGGTGAACGCGCCACCGTGCCGCCGAGTGCGCTGGCCACCAACTGCCCGCCGAAACACACCCCGAGCACCCCGACGCCCGCAGCCAGGCCATCGCGAACCATCTGCATTTCCCCGGCCACCCAACTCAGGCGTTCGTCATAGACCGACCACCGGGCGCCCAGCGGCACGATCACGTCATAGCGGGTCGGATCCGGAAAGGTGACGTCGACCAGCGGATCGTTGGGATGATCGCGCGACAGAACATCGAAAACAGCACCTTGGGCACGTGACCAACCTACGACAGTGGCGTGACCTGGCAGTCTCGGACCGTCTGGATAATGCTGGTTATGGATGTATCCATGCAGGTGTGGGTGATCACCTGCATGGTGATTCTGGGGCTCTTCGTTTTCGACTTCTTCGCACACGTTCGGGTCGCGCACGAACCCACCCTGCGGGAGTCGGCGATCTGGTCGACGGTCTACATCACCATTGCGGTGGTGTTCGGCTTCTTCGTCTGGTGGCAGTGGGGCGGTGAATTCGGCGGTGAATACTTTGCCGGCTACGTCACCGAGAAGGCGCTCTCGGTGGACAACCTCTTTGTCTTCACCGTGATCATGAGTTCGTTCGCGGTGCCGCGGATGTACCAGCAGAAGCTGTTGCTCATCGGCATCGTGATGGCGCTGGTGATGCGGGCGGGGTTCATCGCCCTCGGCGCTGCCGCTATCAACGCCTACAGCTGGGTCTTCTATCTGTTCGGACTCTTCCTGATCCTCACCGCGGCCAAGCTGGCCCGGGAGAGCGGCCATGAGCGCGAGGCCGAGGAACAGCGGGAGAGCCGGGTCATCAGGCTGGTGCGCCGTTTCGTTCCCACCACAGACGATTATGACGGCGACAAGTTCGTCACCCGCGTCGATGGCAGGACGATGGTCACGCCGCTGATGCTGGCGCTGGCCACCATTGCTTTCACCGATCTGCTGTTCGCGCTGGATTCCATCCCGGCCATCTACGGCCTCACCGAAGAGCCCTACATCGTGTTCACCGCCAACGCTTTCGCGTTGATGGGTCTGCGTCAGCTGTACTTCCTCATCGGTGGGCTGCTCGAGCGGTTGATCTATCTGTCCGCCGGGCTGTCCATCATCCTGGGCTTCATCGGGGTCAAGCTGATCCTGCACGCGCTGCACAAGAACACGCTGCCGTTCATCAACAACGGCAACTACGTGGACGTACCGGAGATATCGACGGCGATGTCGATCAGCGTGATCGGCGCGGTATTGGTCATCACCACGGTCGCGAGCCTCCTGCGCACCCGTGGCAGGGTGAAGAGTTAAGGGTGTCCGAGGGGGGACTTGAACCCCCACGCCCGTTAATAGGGCACTAGCACCTCAAGCTAGCGCGTCTGCCATTCCGCCACTCGGACATTATTCGCCCACTGATCAGCGGGCAGTTCAGGCTAACGGATCGGCGTGCGTCGGCCCAAACCTGTGTCAGGCGTCCGGTAACCGGCCGGCGATGGCCTGTGCGATCGAGGCAGCGGCCGCGGTCGGCCCGTCGAGGCTGCAGGCCTCCACGTCGACGCCCACCGTGCCGTGCACTGTCAGCGCGCGTTGGCAGGACCACTGTTGCGGGCCGCGCTGAACCCGGGAGATGGCAAGCACGCCACTGTCGGTGGTTGTGGGGCCGATCGACCAGAGTTGGTCGGGCGCCAGTTGTTGGGCATAGGCCAGTTCCCGGTTGGAGCACCCGGCCCAGCCGTCTTTCGACCTGGCGAAGAAGTCGGCGGCGGCCTGGGTGGACGGGAACAACACCACGGCCTGCACCGCATAATGCGACCATGCCTGCGCGGTAGGCGGTTCGCGGAGCACCTGGCCGTGCAGCGCGGTCCAGCCACTGTCGGCGTAGACGCCCTGTTGTGCGGCCCCGGCCACCGCCAAACACCCGGCCGTGCCGGAATCGGCGGTGAAATGTGCGCTGTCGTTCCAGGGTTTGGTGACATCGCTGGTGACTGCCATATCGCTGCCGGACAGCGCCGAACCCACGTCGGCGGCGGACAGCAGCAGCGCGGGTAGCGTTTCAGCGGTGGTGATCGGGGGTGCTGGGGCCGGAGCCGCGGTTCCGGAGGTGGTGGTTGCACAGCCAGCGGTTACCAGCGCCGCGGTCGACAGGCAGAGCGCGGCGGCGACGGCGGGTAGCCCAGGGGTCATCGGTAAATAGAACCCCATGGGACGCGTGTTGTAAATGTGGTTTGAGGTAAAGATGTGGTATCCGACCGCACGCACTGCTCATGGCGAGGGTCAATGGTAGGAATGCAACCGTGATGGCTCCCGAAGACGAGGTGGTCGGGCTCGTCAGCGCCCTGATCCGGTTCGACACCTCCAATACCGGCGAGTTGGAGACCACCAACGGGGAGGCGGAGTGCGCCCGGTGGGTGGCCGGCCAACTCCGGGAGGCGGGCTTCGAGCCGGAGTATCTGGAGTCCGGTGCGCCCGGCCGCGGCAACGTGTTCGCCCGACTGCCCGGGGCCGACCCGGGCCGTGGAGCGCTGTTGATTCACGGCCATCTCGACGTGGTGCCGGCCGAGGCCGCCGACTGGAGCGTGCATCCGTTCTCCGGTGCGGTGTCCGACGGCTATGTGTGGGGCCGCGGCGCGGTCGATATGAAGGACATGTGCGGCATGATGCTCGCCGTCGCCCGGCACTTCAAACGCGCCGGTATTGTGCCGCCGCGCGATCTGGTGTTCGCGTTCGTCGCCGATGAGGAGAGCGGCGGGAAGTACGGGGCGCAGTGGCTGGTGGCCAACCGCCCGGATCTCTTCGCCGGTGTCACCGAGGCGATCGGCGAGGTGGGTGGATTCTCCATCACGGTGCCGCGCAAGGACGGCGGTGATCGCCGGCTGTACCTGATCGAGACCGCGGAGAAGGGCCTGTTATGGATGCGCCTGACCGCGCGCGGCCGGGCCGGGCATGGCTCGATGATTCATGACGACAACGCGGTGACCGCGATCGCGTCGGCGGTCGCGCGGATCGGCAGCCACCAGTTCCCCCTGGTGCTCACCGAGTCCGTCGAGCAGTTCCTGACCGCGGTGGCCGAGGAGACCGGATACACCTTCGATATGGACTCACCCGATCTCGAGGGTGCGATCGCCAAGCTGGGTCCGATCGCCCGGATCGTGGGCGCCACCCTGCTCGACACCGCCAATCCGACCATGCTCAAGGCCGGCTACAAGGCGAAC
>JAPLAO010000258.1 GCA_026393245.1 Mycobacterium sp.
CCGATACCCAACTGGTGTCAGTTCCGCTGAGTCACAACACCGGCTTCACCTCGGCCACCATCGCACTGGCCACCGGCCAGCACCTGGTGCTGATGCCGCGGTTTGACCCGGAATCGTTTCTGCGACTGATCACCGAACACCGGGTCAACTACCTGGCGACCGTGCCGACCATCATGCAGCGACTGCTGCCGGTCTACCGGGCCGAACCGGACAGCTTCGATCTGTCATCGGTGCGGCGGTGGTGGCACCTGGCCGCGCCGTGTCCGCCCACCGTCAAGGAGGCATGGATCGAGATCCTCGGCCCGGAGGTGGTGTGGGAACTTTACGGCGGCACCGAACTTCAGGCGCTGACCTTCATCAGCGGCGCCGAGTGGTTGGCGCACCGCGGATCGGTCGGCCGGGTGGTGTCGGGCGAGATGAAGGTGCTCGACGACGACGGCGTCGAATGCCCGCCGGGTGTGGTCGGGGAGATCTACATGCGTCCGCGTCCCGGCAGCCAGCCGACCTATCGCTACATCGGCAGCACTGCGAAAAGCCGCCCGGACGCACTGGGGGCCTGGGACTCGTTGGGCGACCTCGGTTGGTTCGACGGCGAGGGCTATCTGTATCTGGCTGACCGCCGGGTCGACATGTTCACCGTCGGCGGGCGCAACGTCTACCCGGCCGAGATTGAGAATGCGCTGTCCGAACATCCGGCGGTGCTGTCGTGTCTGGTGGTCGGCGTTCCGCACACCGATCTCGGCCAGGTTCCGCACGCACTGGTGCACACCGCGCCCGAGCACAACCTCGACGACAAGGCCGTCGCAACGTTCGTCGCCGAACGCCTCGCGGACTACAAGGTGCCGCGCAGCGTGGAGTTCGTCGATACACCACTGCGCGATGACGCAGGAAAGGCCAGGCGGACGGCGGTCCGTGATGAGGTCATAGCGCGGCTGCAGGTACAAGCGCGCTGACGTCAGCGCGCGACCACAGGCTCAGGCGCGTCAGTAACTGAGCTGTCCAGCGGGGGCGGCAGCACACCATCGCGTCGGCCGCGCCGATATTCCCAGCGGCGCAACGCATTCCGGCACGGCGATTCGATCAGCGCGTAGCTGACCGCCGCCATGGCGAAACCCAGCACCGTTGTCAGGGCCAACACCACAAAGAAGTTTCCGGTGAACATGAACTTGCCGACCATCGGGAAGACCATCACCAGTGCGGCCAAATGCCACACGAACAATCCATAGGACCAGCGGCCGAGAACCACCATGGTCGGACTGCCCAGAATGCGGTGCGGGGTATCGGGGCGGTCGAGCACCAGCGGGGCAAGCAGTGCGCCGGCGACGATGGCGCCCATCGAGGTCCGCACCACGAACTGGCTGAGGGTGGCCGGAACCAGATCCTCCGGCCCGGCCAGGGGCGATGCCGAGACCAGATAGGCCACGAGTGCGATCGCCATGATGGCCGGCCAATTGCGGGCCAGCCGGTGCGGCCAGCCGACCGGGCTCACCGTCCACTCCGCAAGCAGCATCCCGGCCGCGAACCAGGACGCGTACGCCGGTGGCCAATTAAGAAAGTTCACGCCCGTGGCGGTGTGGATGGGCAGCAGCCCCCACCCGAGACTGAGCACTGCCACCGCCGCGATCGCCGGTACCCGAGCGCGGACCGGAAGCCGATAGGCCGCCCACGCCAGGATCGGCAGCGCCAGATAAAAACTGACCTCCACCGACAGGCTCCACATCTGAGTCAGCCCGGCGGTCAGTGTCAGCGGTACGTACACCTGGGTCAGGGTCAGGTTGGCCAGCCAGACGGTGGGACTGGCGCGGTTGGCCTCGGGCAGCAGAGTCAGAATCACCACAACGGCGAACAGGTAGCCCGGCATGATGCGCACCAGGCGGGACCGCAGATAGTGACCGGTGGCGGGCCGATGACGCAGCCCGCGCGCGGCCGCCGCGTGACCGCGCCACAGCAGGAAGCCCGACAACGCGAAGAACACCGCGACGGCCAGATCGAACCGGTGCAGCAGACGCCCCACCACACCGCCCGAGGTCCCGGTTTGGAATGCCACATGGGTAAGCACCACACCCATGGCCGCGCACGCCCGCATACCCTCGACCGCCGGCAGGAAGCTCCGGGTGCCACCGACCTGATCGGTCACGGGTTTCATAGCTGTCCAGTCTGCCCGTGCGTCGGCCGCCTGCGGCAGCGGGTGCGCGGAATCCCCGCAGCAGAAGGCCCACTTTAGGGTCTGCTGTTAGGGTCAATCGGGTTTGACGGACATCTTTGACGGACAACACCGAGGAGGCCAGGGCAGCGTGAATCGCGCAAGCATGTTGCGTCTCGCGGCGTTGACCATCATGGGTCTCGGGGCTGCACTGCTGACCGCCGCCGTGCTGTTGACCACCTACACCGCCGGCAAAATCCAGAAGATCCCGCTCAATATCGACAAGTCACTGGTCAGTAGCGGCTCTGGCACAGCCCTGGATCCGGCGTCGCTGCAAGCCACGCGTTTCGTCATCGACAAAAACATCCCGCTGGTCTCCCAGCAGGCCGTCACCGTCGAGACCCCGGCCAACGCACAGGTCGTGACCTTCCAGGTCGGCACTACCGTCCGGCGCACCGACAAGCAGCTGGACAACGGTCTGCTGTTGGCCATGGTCGACACCGTCACGCTCAATCGACACACTGCCGAGGCGGTGTCCGACGATGAGCGCCCCGGCGGATCAGTACAGAAGCCCCGCACCATGGAGGACGACAAGCCGTCGACCAATATCGCTCTGCCGCACGAGGGCCTGGCCTTCCGGTTCCCGTTCGACACCGAGAAGAAGTCGTATCCGTTCTTCGATCCGATAGCGCAGAAACCCTTCGACGCCAATTACGACGGCGAGGACGACGTCAACGGGCTGACCACCTACCGGTTCACCCAGAACGTCGGCTATGACGCGGACGGAAAGCTCGTCGAGCCGATCAAATACGCCTCGCTCTACGACAAGAATGAAGACGGTGAGGTCACCGCTCGGGCCGAACTGTGGGGCCTGCCCGGCGATCCCTACGAGCCGGTGACCATGACCCGGTTCTACGCGGCGCAGCGCACCTTCTGGGTCGACCCGGTGACGGGCACCGTGGTCAAGGCCGAAGAGCACGCCAACCACTACTACGCACGCGATCCGCTGCAGCCCGAGATGGCACTGGCCGACTACAAGGTGACGTCCACCGAACAGACCGTCGAGTTGCAGGTGGCCTCGGCCCGCGACGAGCGTGACCGGCTGGCACTGTGGTCGCGGGTCCTGCCGATCAGCCTGGCCGCGACGGGTCTTGTCGCCCTGATCGGTGCCGCCCTGCTGGGTGCGTTCAGCCTTCGCGTCGAGTCGGCACTGGCCGAACCGGGTGAGGACGATATCGAGTTGGGAATCTTCGGTAAGGACGAGACCGGTCCGATGCCCGCCGCCCAGGCGCCGACCGAGAAGATCCCCACCCGGCGACCGGAGTCCCCGACCGCGCAGCGGTGAACGTCTCCGTGCACGGCGCGGTCCGCTACGCAGCACCCGGCTACGCCATGGCACTGAGTCTTGCCGTGACCGCTCCACTGCTGGCTCCGGGTTACCTGCTGGTGCGCGACGCGGTATCCACCCCCCGGTCCTATCTGTCCGACGCCGCCCTCGGTCTCGGTGAATCCGCTCCACGCGCGGTGCCGCAGGACGCCGCCGTGGCGGTGCTGTCGGCGGCCATCGACGGCGGCGTGGTCGTCAAGGCGGTGTTGATCGCCGCAATGTTCCTGGCCGGCTGGGGTGCGGCAAGGCTCGCGGCGCAACTGCTGCCCGACGCGGGATTCGCCGGCCAACTGGTGGCCGCCACGGTCGCGGTGTGGAATCCCTTTGTCGCCGAACGCCTTTTGCAGGGTCATTGGAGTCTGCTGCTGGCCTACGGCACCCTGCCCTGGGTGGCCGCGGCCGTGGTGCGGTTGAGAACAGGGCCGGCCGAGCGCGCCGATTGGGTGCCGATGGTGTTCTGGATCGCGCTGGCCGGGCTCACCCCGACCGGGGTGATGCTGGCGGCCATCGTCGCACTGGTGTGCGTCGCGACCCCCGGGACGGGATTAAGCCGGATCCGCTGTGGTGCAGCAGTGTTGGTGATCGCTGTGCTGGCGGCACTGCCGTGGCTGACCGCATCGGCGATCGGCAGTGGTCTCGGTGACTCCCAGACCGCAGGTCTGGCGCCGTTCGCGGCCCGCGCCGAACCGGGCCTGGGCACCCTCGGCAGCCTGGCCGGCCTGGGTGGAATCTGGAACGCCGAGGCGGTACCGCATTCCCGCACAACACTATTCGCGTTGGTGGCCACCGTGGTCCTGCTGGCCGTGGTGGTGTGCGGCATTCCCGCACTGCTGGGCCGGCCCGGGGCGGAGCCACTACTGGTTCTCGCCGCGGTCAGCGTGTTGCTGGTCGCCGCGATGGCCACCGGGCCGGGGATGGCAGTGTTGCGCACACTCGTCGAGGCGGTGCCGGGACTGGCGGTGCTGCGCGACGGTCAGAAATGGGTGGCGTGCGCAATGCCCGGTTACGCACTCGCCGGCGCCGGTGCCGTACTGACCTTGCGCCGTTGGATGAAACCGGGCATCAGTGCGGTGCTGTGCGCCGCCGCGGTAGTCGCGGTAACCCCGCACTACCCGACCTCGCTTGGGGCGTCGGCGGGAAAATCGTCCCCATCCACTATCCGCAGGGTTGGACGGCGGTGGCGGCCAGAATCAACGCCGACCCACGGGACGTCGCGGTGCTACCCCCGGAAACCATGCGGCGATTCGCATGGGCCGGGCCAGCACCGGTACTCGACCCACTGCCGCGGTGGGTTCGCGCCGACGTGCTGTCCACCGGCGACCTCGTC
>JAPLAO010000260.1 GCA_026393245.1 Mycobacterium sp.
GAACTCAAGAGCAGGCCGACGCGCCCGCACCCGTTGTTCGTGGCGTTCGTCGGCGCGGCGATCGACTACAAGGCGGCCGAACGGCTTCCGGTGGAAATCCCCGAGCACTCCGGCAGCCTCGAAAACTCTGGCGGCTCCGACCACTCCAACGGCCACGAACTCGCCGGCGACTCCGGTGCGCAGCCGTTGTCGGAACACACGCGTGGCTGATCACGTCTTCGAGACGGTGTCGTCGGAAACCGTGTATCGCGGAAAGATTCTCGCGTTGCGCACCGACGAGGTGCGGATGCCGGGCGGCCGCACGGCGATCCGCGAGGTTGTCGAACACTACGGTGCCGTCGGAGTGGCCGCCGTCGACGATGACGGCCGCGTGGTGCTGGTGTACCAGTACCGCACCGCACTGGGGCGTCGCCTGTGGGAACTTCCCGCCGGACTGCTTGACGAACCGGGCGAGGCGCCGCAGGTTGCGGCCGCGCGCGAACTGCGCGAGGAGACCGGTCTGGTGGCCGATGACTGGCGGGTGCTGATCGACGTCGCACTGTCACCGGGTTTCTGCGATGAGACCGTGCGGGTGTATCTCGCGCGCGGTCTACGCGAGGTCGGTCGGCCGGAGGCCGCTCACGAAGAGGCGGATATGACAGTGCACCGGGTCGGCCTCGAGCAGGCTGTCGAACAGGTGCTGTCCGGTGAGATCGTCAACGCCACCGCTGCTGCGGGTGTGCTGGCGGCGTATGCGGCGGTCGTCGACGGCAGGCCCACCCGGCCGGTGGATGCGCCGTGGCCGGACCGACCGATTGCCTTCGCCGCGAGGCGGCGAGCATGACGACAGCCCAAGTCACCGCACTGGACGGCCAGTTGCACAGCTATCTCGATCACCTCACCATCGAGCGTGGGGTCGCGGCCAACACCATCAGTTCCTACCGCCGCGATCTGCGCCGCTACAGCGAGCACCTGAATCCGCGCGGTATCCACGATCTGCGTGACGTGAGCGAGATCGATGTCAGTGAGTTCCTCGTCGCACTGCGCAAGGGCGACACCGACACCGGGGCCATGCCGCTGTCGGCGGTGTCCGCGGCGCGCGCGCTGATCGCGGTGCGCGGGCTACACAAATTTGCCTCCGCCGAGGGCATCATCGACGTCGATGTGGCCCGTGCGGTCAAACCGCCCACCCCGAGTCGTCGGCTGCCCAAGAGCCTGTCCCTGGACGACGTGCTGGCACTGCTGGACGGTGCCGGCGGTGACGCCGAGAGCGACGGCCCGCTGACGCTGCGCAACCGCGCACTGCTGGAGTTGCTCTATTCCACCGGCGCCCGGATATCGGAGGCCGTCGGCCTGGACGTCGACGATATCGACACCCACGCCCGGTCGGTGCTGCTGCGCGGCAAGGGCGGCAAGCAGCGACTGGTGCCGATCGGCAGGCCGGCGATCGCGGCACTGGATGCCTATCTGGTGCGCGGCCGGCCGGGCCTGGCGCAGCGACGCTCTGCTGGGTCCTCCCCGGGTCGCTTCGCTCCTGCCCCGGGGGGCGGCGTCTTCCTCAATGCCCGCGGCGGCCGGTTATCCCGTCAGAGCGCGTGGCAGGTGTTGCAGGATGCCGCTGAGCGGGCCGGGATCACCTCGGCGGTCTCACCGCACACGCTGCGGCACTCGTTCGCCACCCATCTGCTCGACGGCGGCGCCGACGTGCGCGTGGTGCAGGAACTGCTCGGCCACGCCTCGGTCACGACCACCCAGATCTACACGCTGGTGACCGTCACCGCCCTGCGCGAGGTGTGGGCGGGCGCGCACCCCCGGGCCCCAGGTACTCAGACTCCAGCACCAGATCCGGCACCGAGGTGTACTCGGCGTGGGTCTTGTGTTCGACGGTGTTCCAGGTCGTGCCCTGCTGTTCGCGCATGAAGGCCCGGTACTTCGGGGCGCCCGGCACCAGGACGTTGTCGGCGACGACGATGCTGCCCGGATGCAGCCAGCCACGGCCGACGATGCTGCGCAGATCGACCAGATAGACGGCCTTGTCGTGGTCGATGAACAGGAAGTCCAGCGCGCCGGCGGCAAGTCCGTGGTCACGCGCCAGGGCGTCCAGGGTGGCCCCGCCGTCATTGATAGTGCCGACCACGCAGGTGATTCGGTCTGCCACGCCGGCGTGGGCCCAGGTCCGGCGGGCGTTGGCGGCGTTGGCCTCCGCCAGTTCCACCGAGAGCACCCGGGCGGTCGGCGCGGCCCGGGCGATCCGCAGCGCGCCGTACCCGCAGTAGGTGCCCAGTTCCAGCGCCAGATCGGGGTTCGCCCGGCGAACCGCGGCATCGAGGAGCAGGCCTTTCTCGTCGCCGACATTGATCAGGATGGACTCCTGATAGGCGAAACGGTCGATGGTGGCGATCACGTCGTCGATGTCGCCGGCGCGGGCGTTGGCGAGCACGTATTCGACTGCCGCGGCCTCGCGACCGTCACCGATCTGTCCGGTCCGGGCGATATTTCGCACCCCGATCGCCAGCCGCCAGACCGACCAGCGCAGCAGCGGTATTCGTACTTTGAGGGCCATGCGGCCACAGTAGGCCTCCCCGGTGGCTAGACTTTGCGCCGATGTTCGCCACGCCGCTGTTGCACCCGACCCGGATGGCGGCCGCGTGACCGACGAGCACGACGAAGCGCCGATCGGTCTCACCGGCCGTCCCCCTCGCGCTACCCCCGATCCCCAGCCACTGAGCAGCCATGGCCCGGCCGTGGTGGTCTCGATGTGCAACCAGAAGGGCGGGGTGGGCAAGACCACCTCCACCATCAACCTCGGCGCCGCACTGGCCGAATACGGCCGCAAGGTGTTGCTGGTCGACCTCGACCCGCAGGGCGCGCTGTCGGCCGGACTGGGTGTGCCGCACTACGAACTCGCGCACACGGTGCATAACCTGATGATCGAACCTCGGGTCGGCATCGAGGAGGTGCTGATCCACACCCGGGTCGACGGCCTGGACCTGATCCCCAGCAATATCGATCTGTCGGCCGCGGAGATCCAGTTGGTCAACGAGGTCGGCCGCGAGCAGACCCTGGGGCGTGCGCTGCGGCCGGTGCTCGATCGGTACGACTATGTGCTGATCGACTGCCAGCCGTCGTTGGGCCTGCTGACCGTCAATGCGCTGGCGTGCTCCGACGGTGTGATCATCCCGACCGAGTGCGAGTACTTCTCGCTGCGCGGTCTGGCACTGCTCACCGATACCGTCGAGAAGGTCCGCGAACGGCTCAACCCGAAGCTGGAGATCAGCGGAATCGTCGTGACCCGATACGACAATCGCACCGTCAACGCCCGCGAGGTGATGGCCCGGGTGCTGGAGCGTTTCGGCGATCTGCTGTTCGACACCGTGATCGCCCGCACCATCCGGTTCCCCGAGACCAGCGTCGCCGGTGAACCCATCATCAATTGGGCGCCGAAATCTGGTGGCGCACAGGCTTACCGCGCGTTGGCCCGCGAGGTCATCGACCGCTTCGGCAAGTGAGCACCCAGGTAGTGCCCGAGACGGGCGCAGAGAACAGTGCAGAAAAGAAGGCCGACACCGGCACCGAAAAGAATTCCGGCTTCCACGTCACGCTGAGCAACTTCGATGGTCCGTTCGATCTGTTGTTGCAACTGATCTTCGCCCACCGCCTCGACGTCACCGAGGTAGCGCTGCACACGGTGACCGACGAGTTCATCGCCTACACCCGTGTCTCGACGAGACCACCACGTTCCTGGTGATCGCCGCCACCCTGCTCGACCTCAAGGCCGCGCGACTGCTGCCGGCCGGTGAGGTTCAGGACGAGGAAGACCTCGCGCTGCTAGAGGTGCGCGACCTGTTGTTCGCGCGGCTGCTGCAGTACCGGGCCTATAAGCACGTCGCAGAGATGTTCGCCGAACTTGAAGCCGCCGCGCTGCGCAGCTATCCGCGTGCGGTGGCACTGGAGGATCAGTTCTCCGAGTTGCTACCCGAGGTGATGATCGGGGTCGACGCCCAGAGTTTCGCCGAGATCGCCGCCGCGACATTCATCCCGCGCCCGGTTCCGGTGGTGTCCACCGATCACCTGCACGTGTCGCGGGTGTCGGTGCCCGAGCAGGCCGAGCGGCTGCTGGCGTTTCTCCAGAGCCGTGGCGTGGGGCACTGGGCGTCGTTCTCCGAACTGGTGTCGGACTGTTCGGAACCGATCCAGAGCGTCGGGCGCTTCCTGGCGCTGCTCGAGCTGTACCGGGCCCGGACGGTAGCATTCGACCAGTCAGAACCGCTTGGTGTGCTGCAGGTTTCGTGGACCGGCGACCAGGTGATCAATGAGGACCTGGTCCGGGCTGAGTGGGAAGAGTGAGTTCGGTGACTGAATCGGTGACTGAATCGGTGACTGAAGAGGTAACGACCGACGACACGGTCACCGACGAGATACCTGCCGATCTCGAGGAACTCGACGACGACGATCTGCGCCGGGTGCTGGAGGCGCTGCTGCTGGTGGTCGACACTCCGGTGAGTGCCGAGACGCTGGCGTCGGCCACCGAGCAACCGGTGTATCGGATCACTGACGCGCTGCACCGGATGGCCGAGGAGCTTTCGGATCGCGGCAGCGGTGTCGATATCCGTGAGATGGGCGGCGGCTGGCGGATGTACACCCGGGCCCGGTTCGCGCCCTACGTCGAGCGGCTGCTGCTCGACGGTTCGCGCTCCAAGTTGACCCGAGCCGCGCTGGAGACACTCGCGGTGGTGGCCTACCGCCAGCCCGTCACCCGGGCCAGGGTGAGTGCGGTTCGCGGTGTCAATGTCGACGCGGTGATCCGGACGCTGGTGGCGCGCGGGTTGATCACCGAGGCCGGAAATGACTCCGATACCGGCGCAACGATGTTCTCCACCACGGAACTCTTCCTGGAGCGACTCGGGTTGTCATCGCTGACCGAACTGCCCGATATCGCACCGCTGCTGCCCGACGTCGATGTGATCGATGATTTGAGCGAAAACCTGGACAGCGAGCCGCGGTTCGCCAAGCTGTCCAGGACGACGCAGGCCGACGTGCCTGTCACGCTCGATGTCGATACCGATGTCTGACGCCGAGGG
>JAPLAO010000270.1 GCA_026393245.1 Mycobacterium sp.
CTAGGGGATTGCGGCCTAACTGGGTTGCGGCTCAGCCAGATTCGGGTTCGGGATACTCGTCGTCTGGCCCCGTATCGTCGCTGGAGGCTTGTTGGGCTCGGATCTTCGCGAACCGGTCGGAAAGCCGGCGCATCCGGATCATCAATGATGCGGGCGGGCTGACCGAGGCGTCGAGATAAACCGAAAGGTCTCCTCGTGCAACGCCGATCCGGGAGGCGAACTCCTGCTCGCCGAGGCCGGATCGCTCCAGTAGTAACTGGACATGGCGGGCCGCCTCGGCGCGCTCGTTGGCTTCCAGGTGGCTGCGGGCGCGCACCAGAACCTCGTTGAGCGCCTTGGAGATTCCCTGCGGCGCAGCGGTTTCCAGTACTTCCTCGACCTGGCGCGCGGTGCGCCCGTACGGATCACGTTTGATAGCGACGACGATGCGTTGCCAGATGCTGATATCGCCTGTCTCCAGCGCCGAGCGGATCGACGACGTAGGCCAGAACTCGACGGGTGTGTCGTCGATGGCCACCGTCAACCCGCTTCCTCCAGTGTCGCCACAGCCAGCGACAGGCACCGCGTCCGGATATCGTCCCACTCCGCCGTCGCGTCCGGGGCAGACCAGCGCTCGTCGTCGGCGGCCTCGGTAGGAACCGGATCAGCCAGCCTGCGGACGAGTTGCGTCGCGATCCACTGCCGGTGTGGTTGCCCAGAACTGTAGTACCCGTCGATCCCGGCCAGCACGGTCGCGGCGTTCTCCACGTCCATGGCGTCCGCCAGGTCGGCGAGGTCTGCGTAGTCAGCACGGCTGTTCCGGCACAGCACCAGGTAGCTCTTCAAACGCAGGGTCTCTGCCCCGGTCGGTATCTGCAACCGGTCGCCGGTGGGCAGTTGCACATTGGTGGTCTCGACCGGGCTGCGACGCTCGAACTCGGTCTCGGTTTCCAGCGCGTCGAGTGCGACCGCAAGCCGGCCCCGCCACATCGTCACGGGATGCACCGGACGCAGTGTCGCGGTTCGGGAGCCGCGGCCGGACTTCGCGCTACGGCCCGCTGAGGTACCGCAGCCGCTGAAGGCCAGCGGATCGGCCACGCTGACGGCGTCGGGCGCCATTTCTTTGAGCCGCGCCGCACTCTTGACCACCATCCGGAGGTCGGCTGCCGGGGGTGCCACCGTGGTGATCTCATCGGGGATCACGACCAGATCGCCGAGATCGACTTTGGGCAGCGGCTTCTCGAAGTCCACCGACGGCAGGATCCGGTCCAGCCAACCGGGCAACCACCAGTTCCACTGGTCGAACATCGCCATCAGTGCGGGCACCATGACCAGTCGGACCACGGTGGCGTCGACGGCGATCGCCACCGCACAGGCGACGCCGAGTTCGGCGACCAGTGGCATACCCGCGGAGGCGAAGCCGAGGAACACCGCGATCATGATCAGTGCCGCACTGGTGATGGTGCGCGCACTGGTGGCCACGCCGTAGGCGACCGCGTCGCGGGTATCGCCGGACTGCAGGTACCGCTCCCGGATCCGGGTGAGCAGAAAGATCTCGTAGTCCATCGACAGGCCGAACGTCATCGCCAGCACCAACGGCGGGATGGTGCTGTCTATCGACGAGATGGGTTCGAACCCGAGGTCCGCCAGCCATCCCCACTGGAACACCACAACCAGGCTGCCGTAGGCGGCGGCCACCGACAGGATGGTCATCAGGACACCCTTGAGTGCCAGGAACAACGACCGGATCGAGATCAGCAGCATCACGAAGGCGATCAGCGAGACGAAACCGAACACCAGGAGTTGGGTCTGCGACACCCGGTCGTCGAAATCCTTGATCAGCGCGGTGGGGCCACCGACGTCCACCCGGGCGGCACCGGCAACCGTCGGCAGTTGTGCGCGCATCCAGTCGATGCTGTCGCGCGCGGCCAGATCCTCGGGATCCACCGACAGCACCGTCGAGATCAATGCGCTGCTGTTGTCGTCGGCGAACACCGGTGGCGCCACCGAGATGACGTGGGGTGCCTCGGAGATCTTTGCGGCGACGGCATCCAGTGTCGCGGTGTTGCCCGGGTTGGACGCCTCGCCACCCGGGAACCCCACGAGCACCCGCACCGGACCCAGCGCACCGGGGCCCAACGCCTGGGCGGCGGCAGCCACACCACCCCGGATCTCATGCGATGACGGGAACTGTCGTTGCATGCTGTTGCCGAGCGTCATCGAGAACGCCGGTGCGGCCAGCAGCAACAGGAACGTCGCAGCCGCGAGGGCCGACGCCCAGGGCCGCCGCATCACTGTGCCGACCCAGCGGGTCCAGAACCGCGACTGGGTCGACTCCGGCCGGCGCGACCAATGCAGCAGCGGTGAGCGTCTGGCCGCCGCACGCCCGAAGGTGGCCAGTACGGCCGGCGTCAGCGTGGTCGACGTCAGCACCGCGACCGCCACCGCGAGGATCGCCCCGGTGGCCATGGACTTCAGCACCGGGGTGTTGATCAGGTAGATGCCGGTGAGTGAGGCGATCACGGTCAGGCCCGAAAGCACAACGGCCAGACCCGATGTCGCCATGGCGGCGTCGGCGGCTTGATCGCTGTCGCGTCCGGCGCGTAACTCCTCCCGATACCGCATGAGAATGAACAGCGAGTAATCGATCGCCAGGGCGATGCCGAACATCGACACCGTGGACGTCACGAACACCGACATCGTGGTCACCGTCGACAGCAGATAGACCACGCCCATGCTCACGGCGACGGTGCAGATCGCAAACGCCAGCGGTATCGCGGCGGCGGCCAGCGAGCCGAACACCGCGACCAACACCATCAGGACGATCGGCAGGTTCCAGCGTTCGGCGGCGGCGATGTCATGTTTGGTTGTGCTCTGCGCGGCCGCGCCGAGGGCGCCCTGCCCGATGACGTATAGGCGAACCCGGCCGTTGTCGGTCGTGCCGGGCCGGGTGCCGTCGACACCGATTGTGGTCCGCAGTTGCCGGGCGATGTCGACCGCGCCGCTGTTGTTGAAACCCAGCTTCAACGACAGCACGTAGGGGCGGTCCGGCGCTGGTTCGGGCTGCGCGGGGTTGGCCACCACCTCGACGCTGGAAACACCCCCGGCCGCCTGTTCGAGTTCGGCTACGGCCGCAGCCATATCGTCGTAGGTCGCGTCGGCTCGCGGCGCCGCCACCAGAGCCAGTGGCGAGGAACCCTGCTGTGAGTAATGGTTTTCGAGTTCGGTCTGAACCTGCAGCGATTGGGAGTCGGCCACCTCGAAACCACCGCCGGTGAGCTGGTTGGACTGGGTCAGCGCAAGGTATATCGACGGCAGCAGCGCCAGCAGCCAACATGCGAAGACCAGCCATCGATGTCTGCGCAGACTGCCGCTCAGGCGCATCATGAACTGCTGGATGGTGGTCTCCCCGCATTGCCCCGAAGTGCGTGCTGCGAGCCTACCGCAGCGCCGCTGGCGTCATTCGGGTCGAGATCCGGCATGACGCACTACGATGATCCCAACGTCAAGTGAGGGAGTCCGAAGATGATCACTGCCCGTCAGGTCGGTCGCGCGATGAGTGTTTCGATCGGTGCAGGCGCCGTTGCCGGAGCCCTTCTCGTCGGCATGGCGCCGTCGGCGCTCGCGGCGCCCCCGAATTGCACCGCCGCGGATCTCGCCGGTGTGGCGGCGGGTGTCTCCGCCGGGACATCGGCGTACCTGTTCGTGAACCCCGACGTCAACGATTTCTTCACCGGTTTGGAAGGCACGCCGCGCGACACACTGCGCGATTCGGTGCGGCAGTACCTCGATGCCAATCCGTCGGTGCGGACGGATCTGGCGGGTATCCGCCAGCCACTGGTGGATCTGAAGGCCCGCTGCGGCCAATCCGACGACCTCGACGTCCCCTCGCCCTAGCGGCGACGGCCGCTCACCCTCGTGACGGCGGCCCGCCAGCCCAGTAGTAGCAGCCCGATGGTCAGGGTTGCCACCGTGATGAAACTTGCCGCGGTTCCCTCAGATGTGGCTTTGCGCAACAACATTCCCACCGCGACGGCGCATACCCATATCGTGATGCCGGTCGGAACCACTGCTGTCGGCCGGCGCCAGGCCCGCGAGATCAACCACCCGATGACCGTCCCGGCCACGAACGGCCAGGCCGTCTCGACGACACCGCCGATGCTCAACCCCTCCGCGTGATTGCGGCGACCCACGGCGGCGAACAGCGCGATGAAAGCCAGATCGGCGGTGAACGCGGCCAGCGCCCGGGCCCGGGGTGGGCTGTCGGTCGTCATGGTGTGAGCGGGTCGGGATCCAGCGCGCCCTCGGTGCGGAACATGGCGAAGAACACCAACCAGCCGATCGCCGAGATGAAGATCCAACTGACCAGGCGGTAGATCAGCATTGCCGAGATCGCGTTCGGCAGTGTCATTCCGCTCGACACCAGGCCGGGCACCAGAATCGCCTCCACGACCAGCAGACCGCCCGGCATCAGCGGAATCGCGCCCATGGCCCGGGCTGCGGCGTATGCGACGGTCAACCCGGCCAGTGAGGGATGCCCGCCCGCGGCGTAGGCCGCGAAGGCCAGGCAGGCGACGTCGGCGACCCAGTTGAACAGCGACCAACTGAAAGCCTCGGACAGTGCGCGGCGGCTCAGGCTCACCGATTCCAGTTGGGTGAGTGTCTCGCGCCACCGGTGCAGTCCGGTGTCGGCCGGCTTGCCGCGCACCGAGTTCACCCAACCCAGCACTCGGACGCCGATACCGTCGATCAGCTCCGGCCGGCTCGCCACCGCCTGGGCGAGCAGGAGCAGCGCGATGAAACCGCCGAGGGTGAACAGCAGGGAGAACGGATTGTTCTTGGCGCCCAACAGGAATGCGCCGCCCAGACCCAACAGGGCCAGGCCCACGACTTGCAGTGCGCCCGACATCACCAACTGCCAGGACGCCACCACCGGCGAAGCGCCCCAGAGTCGTTGCTGACGGTAGACGAACGTCGCCGACAGCACCGGCCCGCCGGGCAGCGTCGTGCTCAGTGCGTTGCCGGCATAGAACGCCGCCTCGGAACGCCACTGATGCACGGTCACACCGGCTGAGCGCAACAGCGTCCGTTGGATCTGGGCGAAGCTGTGCATCGAGGCCATGGCCGCCACGATCGCCGCGAGCACCCACCAGAGGTTCGCCGACAGCAGGCTCATCCAGGCTTTGGCCAACTGATCCCAGACCAGGATGGCCTCCACGGCGAGCACGATCAGTGCGACGCCGAGCACCGCCCAACGCAGCCACCAAAACTTTCCCCGGGACTGGGCGCGGTGGTTCCCCTCGCGGGCGGAACCAAACGACGCGTCGTGGGCCACACTGCTCAGGGTAGCTGTGCAGGGTGTTTCGGCCGGGGATGTGGCCAGCGGCCGGGTTAGGCTGACCCCATGTCGGCCGACGACGCTGTTGAACCTTTCGTCCGTAAGGCGGCCGCCTGGTCATGGCGGCTGCTGGCGATTGCCGCGATGGTGGCGGCGTTGCTGTGGCTGATGTGGCAGCTCCGGGTGATCGTCGTCCCGGTGGCATTGGCCGTCATGCTCACCGCCCTGCTGCTCCCCGCGGTCGATGGGCTGGATCTGCGCGGAGTGCCGCGCGGTCTCGCGGTCGCCCTGGTACTTCTGGTCGGGCTCGCAGTGTTCGGCGGAATCATGACTTTCGTTGTCAGCCAATTCATTTCAGGCCTGCCCGGTCTTGTCGAACAGGTCACCCGCAGCATCGACAACGCCACCCAGTGGCTTATCGAGGGTCCGCTTCGCCTGAGCCGCGAGCAGATAGACAGCGCCGGCGACACTGCGATCACGGCCCTGCGCGACAACCAGGAGAAGCTGACGACGGGGGCGCTGTCCACCGCGGCCACCCTGACCGAGATCATCACCGGTGCACTGCTGATGCTGTTCACCCTGATCTTCCTGCTGTACGGCGGTCGCAACATCTACACGCACCTGACCACGATCGTGCCCGCGCACACCCGGGACCGGGTTCGCGATGCCGGGCGGGCCGGTTTCGGATCGCTGATCGGCTATGGCCGGGCGACGTTCCTGGTGGCACTCGTCGACGCCGTCGGCATCGGCGCCGGCCTGGCGATCATCGGCGTGCCACTCGCGCTGCCACTGGCGTCGCTGGTATTCCTCGGCGCGTTCATCCCCCTGGTGGGTGCGGTGCTCACCGGATTCCTCGCGGTCGTGGTGGCACTGCTGGCCAAGGGCTTCATCTACGCGCTGATCACGCTCGGGCTCATCATCGCCGTCCAGCAGTTGGAGGCCCACGTCCTGCAGCCAGTGGTGATGGGCCGGGCCGTGTCGATCCACCCGTTGGCGATCGTGCTGGCCATCTCCACCGGGGCGGTGGTGGCGGGCATCGTCGGGGCACTGC
>JAPLAO010000043.1:0-1295 GCA_026393245.1 Mycobacterium sp.
TGTCCCCTCGTGGCGGGCGTGCTGAGGCTGTGGTGAGTCCCGCGCCGGCGGCAGCATCGGGGAACAGGTCCCCGGCTCCGGTGCCGGCGGCGTCTGTGGTGAGTGTTCCGGCGTCGGTGGTCTCCGGTGGTGCGGGGGCGGTGCCGGTGGCTGCGGCTGCGGCTGCGCCGGTGATGTCGGCGGCTCCAGCGGCGGCCACAGGTGTGGTGGGTTCGTTGGGTGCGGGGTGGTTGTCGTGGTTGTCCGGTGGTGCCGGTGATGGCGTTCCGTGGGCCACGCCGTTGGCGTGGACGGTGCTGGCGGCCACCCGCCGGGATGTGAATGGATCGCGTGATACCAAAGCGGTGGCTGCGACGATCACCAGCGGTGAGCCGGCGGGATTGCTGGTCGACCCGGCGGACTCGGTGGCGGCGATTCTCGACTTCACCGTCGAAGTCCGGGGGGGTGTTTGCAACCCTGCTTGTAGCCCGACACGCCCCGGGCGCGGCTATGTGGCGCGTGGTTCTCCAGGGTTTCCTTGACCCAAGCACGACAGAGAGCCAATGGGTAAGCGACAGCACGAAGCTCGAGTACGTCGAGACCGCGAGTCTCAATTTCGCACCATCGTGGTTCCAGACAGTGAAAATCTCTTCTGGCACCTCGGGGAAGGCTCTGCCCCCAGTAGCCTTCGTCTCACTCGGAGATCAGACCATCCGGGTCTACCGAGGTCTGTTCAGTCAGAGCTATACCGTCCATTTAGCCAGGTTCAATAATTATTGGAAAGCTGTCCGAGACGCTGGCACCGGCCTACCCGCAACGTTGTCCATCTCGCCCGCGGACTCTGGGGACGACTTCGGCACGCGCCAGCTGGAGGTGTTTTTTTCACCGAAGTACGACCCCCGGACCGACCAGTTGACGATGAGCACGAGCAATTTTGTCGGCATTCCCAATAGTAATGGCGGTGACAAGCCGATTCCCCCGCCGGGGCCGGACGTTATCGGGGGATTTACCGATCAGGATCGAACGACCGCGTACACGCAATGGCGGGCGATTTATGATCAAGACGGCCAGACTGTGAAGCTCGCCTACTTCGGCGGCTTGGCCAACTACATGTATCTCAACGGAATCACCAACCCCGGCAACTCCAGCGGCTACGGCAAAGACGTCCAGATCACGATCGACGCCGACTACCAGACCGGCTCTGGCGCCGGCTCGTATAACCTCAGCAGCGAGGTAGCCGTCCTCAAGGGTGTCCCTGGATCGCCCGACAAGGTGTTTACCGCCAAGGAAGCCCTCGATCTCGCCGATACGCTCAA
>JAPLAO010000043.1:1368-1792 GCA_026393245.1 Mycobacterium sp.
GAGCCGAAGGCCCCTGAGTTCTACCTCGACGCTAACAAGCTCACGCCTCCGGAAGTGTTCGCGGCGATCGACCCATCCCTTCAAACATGGAAAACCCCCAACGGGGGGCCATCGCCAATGTGGGATTTCTACACTATGACCACTACCGGTCGGGTGTCCATCAACGGTTCGGGGGAGATTTCCGGCTATGGCGTCCAGGGAACCTATAACTGGGTAGGGAGCAACCCCCCGCTGACATATTATTCAATGTGGGTCAAGCCTGGTTGTTATGTAAATGGTTGCGAGTATGCCAATTTAGGAGACAATTACGGCGCCAGTCCGGGCAATTATGTTGATCCGCTCTACCGAATCTCGGCCGGCTTTCTGACTGCCAACAGCACCCATGTCAGCTCGAACGTCGACAACGATGCGGCCATCGACCTGG
>JAPLAO010000043.1:1829-3135 GCA_026393245.1 Mycobacterium sp.
CAACAGTGAGCTGGGGATTGCGGCAGGGCTTCGGCGCGGTCCGGCTCAACGTGGCCCCGAACTACATTGGCTCCCAGGGCATTGAGATAAAACAGGGCGTCCCCGGCGGCGACCCGGCGGCGGCCAACACGATCAAGATTGTTGTGCCATTTGCTTCCCCTAACACGCAGGCGGCCTTCCAGGACAGCCCCGTCAAGATCTACGACTTCAAGCAGCTGGCGTCATGGATCAACCAGGCCGACGGGCCCTCCTGGCAGGGTAAGGGGTCGATCATGGAGCACTCGTTCATCCATGCCGCCGACGACTCCGTCAAGATGGAAGGGCTGAACAGCTTCGCCTACAGGACGACCGTGCTGCAGGGGGGCTCCGGTGCGGCGGCGGGCAACGGCTACAGCCTCGTCAACGGCGGCACCAACACGGTAGTCGACGGGCTCTTCGTGCACCGCATCGTTCACGGTCCATTAGGTTTCGACTACGACCGCGGGGTGGTCAGCGTCCAGATCAACCCCAACACGTCACTCCACTACCAAGAGGACGCCAACTACAACATCACGGTCAAGGATCTCTACGTGCCCAGCCTGAGAGCCGGTTGGCTAAGCCCCAAGGACATGAACCTCGTCCAATATGGCGTGACGATGACCGCCGGAAACATAATCCGAGGTTTCGCCGGCGCCCCCTTCGTCTTCGACGGCACACCCAATTACGACTCTTTCACAAACATCCAGATCAATGACCGCATCAGGATTCAGCCACGCTTGGGCCAGGGGGACGTCTTCTGGGTATACGGGGCTCCGTCAGGCGTGGGGATACTACAACCAGGAGGGCAGCTCTATGCCCAACTGAGAATGAATCAGGTTTCGTGCGGCTTCCTCAGGGGTAGAAACTGCTACGTGTGGGACGAGTCTGGCGGGAACGATTTGGGTAACCCCTGGAACGTGCTCGAAATGCCCTGGCAAACGCCATGGGATGAGAATCGCCTTCCGGGGGCTAATGAGTTGGCAAAAGTCACGTTCCGCCAGGGGGCTGTTAACGATGTGAGGATAAGGGTGTCCCGTCGGTGATCGCATCCGGATACGCGACGGGTCGATAGCATTCATCAGTTAAATCGCATGTTCGGTGATGAGGAGTCCCGATGACGACGAATTCGCTCACGGGATCAGTCACCGTGTATCCGGCCCGCCGCGTCATCACCATGGACCCGGATCTGCCCGACGCGACGGCGGTGTCCGTGTCGGGCGGCCGGATCACCGCGGTCGGCGCCTTTGAGGATCTGCGCGACACCGGACAGGTCGACGACACATTTGCC
>JAPLAO010000043.1:3158-24064 GCA_026393245.1 Mycobacterium sp.
ACATTTGCCGATTCGGTGATCTGTTCGGGTTTGATCGATCAGCACCTGCATCCGTTGCTCGGGGCCACCACGCTGATGACCGAGGTGATTGCCGTCGAGGACTGGGTGCTGCCCCGGCGGAGATTCCCCGCCGCGAAGTCCGCCCAGGAGTACCGCCAGCGCCTAGCCGAGGCCGAGCGGGCCATGGCCGATCCCGGCGAATGGCTTTTTTCCTGGGGCTATCACGCACTGTGGCATGGGCCGCTTGATCGTGCCGCCCTGGACGCGGTCAGCGCCGGCCGGCCGATCGTGGTGTGGCAGCGCTCCTGCCACGAGTTCTTCCTCAACTCCGCCGCCATCTTGGCGCTGGGGCTCACCGCGGATCGGATGGCCGGGCACGGCCAGGCGTCGAACATGGTCGATTTCGGTGCCGGGCACTGGTGGGAATCGGGCACCAACCTGCTGCTGCCAAGTCTTGCACCGGTGCTGATGGCGCCACAGCTGCTCACGGCGGGTCTGCATCAGTTGGTGGACTACTTGCACGCCAACGGCGTCACCGCGATCAACGAGCCGGGCATCATGTCGGCCGTCGAACCCTGGGATCTCTATCAGCAGATCCTCGGCGCCGACGACACCCCCTTCGGATCAACCTTTTTTGTCGACGCCCGTAGCCAGGCCGACTCCGGGATGGACCCGGCCGAGGCGGTGGCCGACGCCGAAGCCCAGGTGGCTCGCGCCTCGTCGGGGAAAGTGCGGCTACTTCCCAGGCATGTCAAGCTGTTCGCCGACGGAGCGATCATCAGCCAGCTGATGCAGATGCGCGAGCCCTACCTCAACGATGCCGGGCAGGCGGACCTGTGTCACCACGGCGAGTGGCTGATGCCCCCCGACACCTTCCGGGCCTTCTTCCGGGTGTACTGGAATGCCGACTGGCAGTTGCACATTCACGTCAACGGCGACGCGGGCCTTGATCTGGTGCTCGACACCGTAGAGGAGTGCGCGGCGACCCATCCGCGCGCCGACCACCGCACGGTGATCGTCCATTTCGCGAACTCCACCGAAGAGCAGGTAGACCGGATCGCCCGGCTGCGCTGCATCGTCTCGGCCAACCCGTACTATCCGGTCGGATTCGCAGACCGCTATGCCGCGCACGGCCTGGGCGCCGGGCGAGCCGACTCCATGGTCAGAGCCGCCTCGGTACTCAACCGGGGCATCCCGTTGTCGTTGCACTCCGACCTGCCGATGGGCCCGGCCGCGCCGCTACAACTCGCCTCATTCGCGGTTAATCGACGCACGCCCTCCGGGCGGGTCGTGGCGCCCGAACAGCGCATCACCGTGCACGACGCGCTGCGCGCGGTCACCTCCGAGGCCGCCTTCTCCTGGCGGCTTGAGGACGAACTGGGCAGCGTCACCGCCGGGAAGGCCGCCAATTTCACGATTCTGGGTGAAGATCCCTACGAAGTCGATCCAGCCGCACTGGGAGAGATCCCGATCTTGGGCACCGTCTATGGCGGACGGTGGTTCGAAGCCGGCGGCTAAGGCGGCGCTCTAAACCTGACCGGAGTCGCTAAGCCTTAGACCGGGCCGGGTGCGCGGGTCGCCGTCGGGACGAAACCAGCACCCGGACGATCCCTGGCCGCGAGGTCGGCGAGTATCGCGTTGATCGACATGGTGATCGCCGGGGTATGCAGCGGGATGTGTTTGATGATGCAGGTGGGAATCGAGTCGCTGAGAGCGCCGTGAATCATGCCGACGAGTCTGTTGTTGACCGTCACCGGAGCGCCGGAGTCGCCGGGCCGTCCGCAGACCTGGTTGACGATCGTGCCGGGCTCCTCGCCCGGTCCCCAGGTGACGCCACACGAATAGCCTGTCGTGCGACCCAGTTTGCAGGCCACCTGGCCGAAGGTGGGGTCGGCTCCGATGCCGTTGATGGCGAATCCATTCCAATTGGCCACCGGCGCCACCTTGGCTGGATCGAAGCGGATCACCGCATAGTCCAGTCCGTCATTTCCGGCCACCATCGTGCCGAGTACGCCGGCATCGGGGGCGGCCTCGGCGGCGACCTGGGCGCCCGGGCCCCCGCAGTGCGCCGAGGTGAAGCCGATCAGCGCACCGGTCTTGTCGTTGCCGATGGCGGTCAGGGTGCAGTAGGTGTCGCCGTCGATGACGATGCCGGCGCCACCGCCGATCGGCACCATGGTGTCGGGGGCAGCCGCGGCCTGCGGTGCCGGCAGGACGGCGGAGAGTGCCAGGAGCGCGGACCCCGCGAGTTGGACCACACGCTGTGCGGTGATCACTGCAACCTCCATCGACGTCCCACCCGGAAGCCCAGTCTAACTTGGCCACATGCGTAACTTGCGTAACAGCGCGACCAGTACGCGGGCGGGAGTCGGGCATGGCAACATGAGTCGCGACCAGACCGAACGTGGGAGGACAACCGTGAGCAATCGGGATCACAAGACCGGGGTACCCGACACCGTGACCTCGATTCCCCTGGCGGACCCGCATGCGGTGGGCGCCAACGCGTCGATCGGCGAACTGGTCAGAGACGCCACCAACCAGGTGTCGACGCTCGTCCGGGCCGAAGTCGAACTGGCCAAGGCCGAGATCACCCGGGACGTGAAGAAGGGCCTCACCGGCAGCGTCTACTTCATCATCGCCCTCGTCGTACTGCTGTACTCGACCTTCTTCATGTTCTTCTTCCTCGCTGAACTGCTGGACACCTGGTTGTGGCGATGGGCGTCTTTCCTGATCGTTTTCCTTCTCATGCTGGCCGCAACGGGAGTGTTTGCCCTTCTGGGCTTTCGCAAGGTGCGCCGGATCCGTGGCCCGCAGCAGACCATCGAATCGGTCAGGGAGACCACCGCGGCACTGTCTCCCTCCAACTTCAAACAGACCGGGGCAAGCCCGGTGTCCACAACCGTCAACCGGACCATCAACCCGACCATCACCACGACTGAGTCGACGCCCGTTGACCCGTCGGGTTGGTGATGGCCCAGCCTGATCCCTCGGTGACCCGGATCGCGGGTCCGTGGCGCCATCACGACGTCCACGCCAATGGAATCCGGTTCCAGTGCGTCGAGGCACTGCACGACCCCGATGACGACATACCGGTGACCACCCGGCCACTGGTGCTACTGCTACACGGATTCGGCTCGTTCTGGTGGTCGTGGCGACATCAACTGCGTGCCTTGACCGGCGCCCGCGTCGTGGCGGTCGATCTACGCGGGTATGGCGGCAGCGATAAGCCACCCCGTGGCTACGACGGCTGGACGCTGGCCGGGGACACCGCCGGCTTGATCCGCGCGTTGGGTCATACATCGGCCACCCTGGTCGGTCATGCCGATGGCGGGCTGGTCTGCTGGGCCACCGCGGTGCTGCATTCCCGGATGGTTCGCGCTGTCGCGCTGATCAGTTCGCCGCACCCGATGGCTCTGCGGGCTTCGGTTGTCAGCCGCGATGGCCAGCGCCGCGCCCTGTTGCCCAGCCTGCTGCGCTATCAGGTTCCACTGTGGCCGGAGCGTGCTCTTACCAGAAACAACGCTGAGGCCCTGGACGCTCTGGTGCGAAGCCGCGCGTCAGAAAAATGGGCAGCGTCCCAGGATTTCTCCGAGACAATCGCCTACCTGCGGGAAGCAATACAGATTCCGGGTGCGGCGCACTCAGCTCTGGAATATCAACGCTGGGCGGTACGCAGCCAATTGCGCAGCGAGGGAAGGCGATTCATGAAACTGATGAACCGCCAGATCGATATTCCGCTGCTTCACCTGCGAGGCCATGCCGACCCTTACGTGCTCGCCGATCCTGTCGAGCGCAGTCGGCGTTACGCGCCACGCGGTCGATTCGTGCACGTTGCCGGCGTCGGCCACTACGCACATGAGGAGGCACCCGACGATGTCAACACGGAGTTGCAAGGCTTCCTCGGTGCCCTGTGAAACGCCGGTGCCCTCTGACCCCTGTGCCTTGTGAAACCCGGCGCCCTATGAAAACCCCGGTGACACCGCTCAGCCGTTGACGCACCGACCGGTGGGGACCTTTGCGGTGTTGCCGATCTTGGCCAGTTGGCGCGACACCTCGTTGGTCGTCATCACAAAGCCGGTGTCGTTGTCGTCCACGGCGGCACCGAACACGACGCCGATCACCTGACCGGCGCGGTTGATCATCGGGCCACCCGAGTTGCCTTGGCGCACAGTTCCCCTGATGGTGTAGACCTCACGATTGATCGTCGTGGACTTGTAGATATCAGGTCCGTTCAGTTCGATGATCTCCCGAACCCGAGCCGGGGTGGCCACGAAGTCGCCGCCGCCCGGGTAGCCGAGAACCACCGCGTCCGTTCCGGTTTTGGCGGGCTGCTCGGCGAACACCAGTGGCTCCTGCGGAAGGTTGGGAACGTCGAGAATCGAGATGTCAGCATCGGGGTCGTAGGAGACGACGGTCGCGTCATACTTCTTGCCCTCAGCCTCAACGGTGACACTGTCGGAGCCGGCCACCACATGCGCGTTGGACATCACCCGGTTGGGCGCGATCACGAAACCCGTTCCCTCGAGAATCTTTTGGCAGGACTGCGCAATACCGCGGATCTTGACCACACTGGGTCGCGTCCGGGCAACCACCAGACTGTCGGCCAGTGCGGCGTCCGGCGGGTCCACGTTCTGGGTCGGGGCCGGACCAAGAGGCTCCAACGCGTTCGGTAGTCCGGAGGTACTCAGCAGCGCCGACATCCGCTTCGGAACGGTCCGAAGCCATTCCGGCGCATATTTGTCGACCTCGGATATCACCCGGGAGCCTTGAACAGCGGAGGCCAGGCCCGGCTGACCCGAGGACGTCAACGGGCTGCCCAGCAACCAGGCGGCCACCACCACCACCACAAGTTGCAGAACCACCCCGATGATCGAGTCGACCGTCCGGACCGGACCGCTTCGGATCGATCCGCGCACGGCCCGGCCAAGAACCACGCCGGCGACCTCGCCGACCACCACCAGCGCGAGGATCAGCAGGAGCGCGGCGAAGAGTTTCCCGCGCGGAGAATGAACGTGACTGATGACGTGCGGTGCCAGCATCACGCCGGCGATAGCGCCGAGGACGACGCCGACGAACGACATCAGCGATCCCATGGCGCCGGACCGCCAGCCCGAGATCGCCGCGATCAACGCCACCGCGATCACGGCGATATCCAGCCATTGTGAACTCGTCACAGCCGTTCCTCACTGCTATCGGCGGCGAGCGCCATCGCCTCGTCCAACTCTCGAACGTCCTCGGTGTCCCACGGTTGAGCCCACCCGGCCACATCAAGCATGGCCGAGATCACGTGACCGGTAAAACCCCATACCAGCATCTCATTGAGCATGAAGGCCGGACCGGCATAGCGATGGTCACCACCTGAGCGGCACACCATCAGGCGATTGTCCGGATTGATGAAGGCACGCAGAGGCACCCGCGCGACCACCGCGGTCTCAGCCTCATTGACGACCCCGACGGGCCCGGGATCCGGGGAATAGGCCAGCACCGGGACGACATGGAAACCCGACGGCGGAATGAACATGCGTTCCAGTGTGGCAAGCGGATGCAGCCGAGTGGGGTCGATGCCGGTCTCTTCGCGCGCCTCGCGCAACGCGGTCGCGATCGGACCGGAGTCCCCCGGGTCGGCGGCGCCACCCGGGAAGGCTGCCTGCCCGGCGTGGTGGCGCAGGGTGCTGGCCCGCACCGTGAGCAGCAGGTCGGCGTCGTCGGGTACCTCACCGGCGGGGTGGCCGAGATGCGGCCCCGAGAACAGCACCAGTACCGCGGCGTCGCGGTCAGACCGCGCGGCCTGGGCCGCGCTTCGGGCACCGGCCAACGCAGTCAGCACTTCGGGCGGAACTCGTCGACGATAGGCATCCGGCACTCGGCCGACATTGTCGATCAGTGGCGCCAGCCACAGTGGGCCTGCTGACGGACGCAGTGCTGCCGTTCCCAGGGCGGGAGAAGTGCCTCCAGCGCTCACCCGGCCACTCCCGTCCTGTGGTGCCACGTCATCTGGGTTCTTGTTGCAGCACGGAATCCACCGCGGCGGCGATCTCGTCGGCACTGGTGAACGCTCGCGGAATAATGTCGGCAACGCTACCGTCTCGACGCAGAACCACCGTTGCAGGCATCACGTTCGGCACACTCAGGGCGGCGGCGATGCTGCGTCGGCCGTCCTGCAGTACGGGCAGTCGGACACCCAGGTCCGCCATCAGCATCAGGGCTGCCGTCTCGTTCTCGTCCTGATGCACGGTAACAACGGTCACCGCATCTCCCGCGCGTTGCTGATACTGCTGCATTGCGGGCAATTCGTCGGCGCACGGTGCACACCAGTAGGCCCACAGATTCAGCACGACGGTACGGCCCGCCAGGGCGCGCTCCACCACCACATCCGAGCCGTCGGCGGCGCATTCCACCACCACGTCGCGCAGCCTCACCGAACCCGCGCCGCTACCGTCGGACGGACAGGGTGGGAGGTCGGCGCGCCGGCGCGGCCCGGCGAGCGCCTCGGCGGTGTCGGCGTCCCGATGGGCCCGTGCGGCCTGCGTTGCGGGCCCCGCGGTCGGTCGCGTCGGTTCTTTCGCGAGTTGTTGGTTCAGTCCAACGACTAGTGCCGCGATAACGGCGAGCACCGCCAGCGTCCAACGGGTCGAAGTGCTCATATTCTCGGTGCGGTGTTCATTGGCGCTACAGACCGGCCAGGGCGAGAAGATGCTCGGCCTCGGGACCTTTCACAAGCGCAGCGGCCACGTGCGGGTCGGTGGGTCCCGCGCCGAACGATGGGCAGTCCTTGGCCAGCACGCAGACCCCGCAGGCCGGTTTCCGGGCGTGGCAGACCCGTCGGCCGTGGAAGATGACGCGGTGACTTAGTAGGGTCCACTCGCTTCGTTCGATGAGTTCGCCGACCGCGTGCTCGACCTTGACCGGATCGGTTTCCTCGGTCCACCGCCACCGACGGACCAGGCGACCGAAATGGGTGTCGACGGTGATGCCCGGAACGTCGAAGGCGTTTCCGAGAATCACATTGGCGGTCTTGCGCCCGACACCGGGCAGCGTCACCAAGTCGTCCAATGACCGCGGCACGTCGCCGCCGAACTGCTCGACGAGATCAGCACCCAGGCGGATCAATGAATTCGCCTTGTTGCGATAGAAGCCGGTCGGCCTGATGAGCTCCTCGAGTTCGGTGCGGTTGGCGGCCGCGTAGTCGCGTGCGCTCCGATACCGCGCGAACAGCGCCGGCGTTGTCAGGTTCACCCGTTTGTCGGTGCACTGCGCCGACAGGATGGTCGCCACCGCCAACTCCAGCGGGTTGGTGAAGTCCAGCTCGCAGTAGACGTGGGGAAACGCCACCGCCAACGACCGGTTCATCCGGCGGGCACGGCGAACCAGGCCGAGGGGGGTTTCGGCATCGAACTTCCCGGTCTTGTTCGCCGCTTTTTTCACTGCGCCTGCCGTCACGAGAGTCAGGGTACTGACGGGGTCCTCCCGACCGCCGACAGACCGGTGGCAATTCGTGATCCCGATGAGACCTCGCCCCGGTTAACTTCCCCGCTATGTCCTGGTTGGTAGCGGTGTGTTTTCCCGGGCTCCTGATGCTGTCGGCGCACGGTCTGCAGCGGCTCGAGAGCATCCTGCACGACGAGTGCGTCGCGGCCGGGGAGGTCGTCGCCCGACTTGAGCGGGCGGCCCGGGCCGCCCGCGAGAAGGCTGCGCCGCTTTCGGTGCTCGGACTGTCCGAACTCGCCACCCGCATCGAACCGGGCATTCGCCTGCTGGCCGACGAGCCTGGTTTGCCGACACGACCCAATCGCCAGTTTCAGCCAACCGGATACGCCAATCAGGTGTAGCATCGCGTCTTGCCGAGCCGGGAAACTCTGAGTATGCGGGCGGCTCCGTTGGCGGACCACTTGAAGATCCGATGAGCTAAGGAATGCGACGTGGACGAGATCCTGGCGAGGGCCGGAATCTTCCAGGGGGTCGATCCGGGTGCCGTGGCGGCGCTCACCAAGCAACTCCAGCCGGCGGACTTTCCGCGGGGCCACACGGTATTCGCCGAAGGAGAGCCGGGCGACCGGCTGTACATCATCATCTCCGGCAAGGTGAAGATCGGCCGCCGGTCCTCCGACGGTCGGGAAAACCTCCTCACGATCATGGGGCCGTCGGACATGTTCGGCGAATTGTCGATCTTCGACCCTGGGCCGCGAACCTCCAGCGCCACCACCATCACCGAAGTGCGCACGGTGGCGATGGACCGCGATGCACTGCGGGCGTGGATCTCCGACCGGCCCGAGATCGCTGAGCAGTTGCTCCGGGTGCTCGCCCGACGGTTGCGCCGCACCAACAACAACCTTGCCGACCTGATCTTCACCGATGTTCCGGGCCGGGTGGCCAAGCAGCTCCTCCAACTTGCGCAGCGCTTCGGCACCCAGGAGGGCGGCGCGATGCGTGTGACTCACGACCTCACCCAGGAGGAGATCGCCCAACTCGTCGGCGCATCCCGGGAGACCGTCAACAAGGCTCTGGCCGACTTCGCCCACCGCGGCTGGATCAAGCTCGAGGGTAAGAGCGTGCTGATCTGCGACTCCGAACGGCTGGCGCGCCGAGCGAGGTAGGCCTCGCGAAATTCGCCGAGCAGACGCAAAAGGTCCCTCAACAACGGCGTGTCGGGGACGTTTGCGTCTGCTCGCGCTAGGGCGCGCGCAGATAGTCCAACTGCGCGCGCACCGATTTCTCCGCTGCGTCCCATAGCTTTTCGTCGACATCGGTATAGACGTGCTCGACCACCTGCCGTGCGGTGGCATCCTCACCGAGACTCCGCGCCGCAAGCCGGACCTGTTCGAGTCGCTCGTGCCGGTGGGCCAGATACATCGTTGCGACCGCGCTCAGATCGTCAAGCTCAGGTCCGTGCCCGGGCAGGACGGCACGCCGGCCCAACCCCTGGAGTCGGCGCAACGATTCCAGATAATCAGCCAGGTTTCCGTCCTCATCGTCAATGACGGTGGTGCCGCGGCCGAGGACAGTATCGGCGGTTAACACGGCGTCATCGAGAACGAAGCTCACCGAGTCCGACGTGTGGCCAGGTGTGGCCAAGACGGTGATCCGCAGGCCCGCCGCATCGATCACCTCCCCGTCGCTCAAGTGACCACCCATACCGCGCAGGAAGCCGCTGCCGACCGACCGCACCGTGGCGCCGGTGGCCGCGACGATCTTGTCGATGCCATCGGTGTGATCGCCGTGGCGATGGCTGATCAACACCAGCGGGATCCGGCCCAGCGCGGCCAGTCGATCGATGTGGTCGTCCTGATCTGGTCCGGGATCGACGAGAACGATCTCTTCGCTGCGCGGTCCGCGAAGCACCCAGGTGTTGGTGCCCTCTAACGTCATAGTGCCAGGGTTATCGCAGAGCAGGACCGAGGCTGTCTCCGTGACCGGCCGCAGGACGCCGTAAGCCGGCGCAGACGGGGTCACTTCACCTCGACGATGAGCTCAACTTCCACTGGTGCATCCAACGGCAACTCCGCGACCCCCACCGCGGAGCGGGCATGCGCACCGGCGTCGCCGAACACCTCACCCAGAAACTCCGACGCTCCGTTGACCACGGCGGGCTGACCGGTGAAACCGGACGCCGAGGCGACGAAGCCCACCACCTTGACGACCCGAACCACCGCGTCAATTCCCACCAGTGCGTCGATTGCGGCAAGTGCGTTCAGAGCACACGTGCGGGCAGCGATCTTGGCTTCTTCGGGCGACACCTCTGCTCCGACCTTCCCGGTGTGAGTCATCTCGCCGGCCTGCATCGGCAACTGGCCGGAGGTGTAGACCAAATTGCCGGTGCGCGCCGCGGGAACGTAGGCGGCCAAGGGCTTGACCACGGCGGGCAGGACGATGTCGAGCTCGGCGAGCCGGGCCGAAATCGTCACTTCGGTCTCTTCAGATAGGCAACATGCTGCTCGCCCGTTGGGCCGTTGAGCACCGCGACCAACTCCCAGCCGTCGGCGCCCCACTGGTCAAGGATCTGCTTGGTTGCGTGTGTCAGCAGCGGGATCGTCGCGTATTCCCAGGTGGTTGGTTGGCTCATGGCCAAAGCCTATCCTCCGACCGGAACCGGGTCAGGGCCGCTCCGCGCTTGGTTAGCATGGGGAGGTGGCGACCAAAACGAATGACAGCAGCGCAGTCGGATGGCCTGCCCGATTAACCGAGGCCCGACTGCATATCGTCACCGGTAAGGGCGGCACCGGGAAGACCACCGTGGCGGCCGCGCTGGCGTTGACCCTCGCTGCCGGTGGCCGCAAGGTGCTCCTGGCGGAAGTCGAAGGGCGCCAAGGGATTGCGCAACTCTTCGACGTTCCGCCCCTTCCATACAAAGAGTCCAAAATCGCCACGGCCGACGGCGGCGGACACGTCAACGCCTTGGCTATCGATATCGAGGCCGCCTTCCTCGAATATCTCGACATGTTCTACAACCTCGGAATCGCCGGCCGCGCCATGCGCCGGATCGGAGCCATCGAGTTCGCCACGACGATCGCACCCGGACTGCGCGACGTGCTGCTGACCGGCAAGGTCAAGGAAGCCGTGGTTCGGTTGGGTGCCGATAAAAGACCCGCGTACGACGCCATCGTGGTGGACGCTCCGCCGACCGGTCGCATCGCGCGGTTCCTTGACGTCACCAGGGCGGTGTCAGATCTGGCCACCGGCGGCCCCGTGCACAACCAGGCCGAGAGCGTGGTGCGCCTTTTGCACTCCGAGGAGACCGCGATCCACCTTGTCACCCTGTTGGAGGCGCTCCCCGTCCAAGAAACCGTCGAGGCGATCGAAGAACTCCAGAGCCTCGACCTGCCGATCGGCAGCGTGATCGTCAACCGCAACATCCCGCCGTTTCTACCGGCCCGCGATCTGGCCAAGGCCGCCAAGGGTCAGATTGATGCCGACGCAGTACGGGCCGGCCTCTCCCGGGCAGGCATAAAGATGTCCGATCCGGACTTCGCGGGTCTGCTCACCGAGACGATCGAACACGCCACCAGGATCAGCGCGAACTCCGAGAGTTCCCGAGAGCTAGACAAACTCTCGGTGGCACGACTGGAGCTACCGACCATCGCCGACGGCGTGGACCTGGGCAGCCTCTACGAGTTGGCCGAAGTCCTAGCCCAGCAAGGCGTCCGATGAGCGCAGCGAAGAGGACAGAACAGTGACGTCGATGAGCGCAGCGAAGAGGACACGAACAATCACGTCGATGAGCAGCGCCACACCAGTGAAAAGGACACATCCGTGAGCGGGACACCTCCGGCACTAGACATGAAGGCGATCCTGTCTGATAGGTCCAACCGCGTGGTGGTGTGCTGCGGGGCGGGCGGCGTCGGGAAGACGACGACCGCGGCGGCAATGGCACTGCGGGCCGCCGAGTACGGTCGCACCGTCGTGGTGCTGACTATCGATCCCGCAAAGCGCCTCGCGCAGGCCCTCGGGATCAAAGAGTTGGGCAACACCCCACAGCAGGTTCCGCTCGGGCCCGAGGTGACCGGGGAACTCCACGCGATGATGTTGGACATGCGGCGCACATTCGATGAGATGGTCATCGAACACGCCGGAGCCGAACGTGCACAAGGGATTTTGGAAAACCAGTTCTATCAGACGGTCGCCACCTCGCTGGCCGGCACGCAGGAATACATGGCCATGGAAAAACTGGGGCAGCTACTCGGCGAAGACCGCTGGGACCTCGTTGTGGTCGATACCCCGCCATCGCGCAATGCGCTCGACTTCCTCGACGCACCCAAGAGATTGGGCAGCTTCATGGACAGCCGGCTCTGGCGATTGATGCTGGGACCCGGTCGCGGCATCGGTCGGCTCGTGACCGGCGTGATGGGGTTGGCGATGAAGGCGATATCGACTGTTCTCGGGTCCCAGATGCTCTCCGACGCTTCGGCTTTCGTCCAGTCGCTCGACTCGACGTTCGGCGGGTTCCGTGAGAAGGCCGACCGCACCTACGAGTTGCTCAAGCGACGCGGCACTCAGTTCGTGGTGGTGTCCGCCGCCGAACCGGACGCACTGCGCGAAGCCGCTTTCTTCGTCGACCGGCTCTCCGCGGAGGGCATGCCACTAGCGGGGCTGATCCTCAACAGGACCCACCCGATGCTGTGCCCACTGCCGGTGGACCGCGCCTTCGATGGTGCCACCGAACTCGAGACCGCACCGGGAGGCGCCGGGGACGCACTCGCCGCTGCGGTGCTTCGCATCCATGCCGATCGCGGGCAGACAGCCAAACGCGAGATTCGGCTGCTGTCCCGCTTTACCGGCGCGAATCCCCAGGTTCGTGTCGTGGGGGTGCCGTCGTTGCCATTCGATGTTTCGGACCGCGTCGCTCTACAGGCGATAGCCGATCAGATCACCGGCGAAATTTAGATCCGCGCGGTCAGGCGGAATCAGCTGACGATGCGCTGCTTGCGCTGGGTGGCGAAGAACTCCGACCACGACGAGACCTCGGGGTGCTGCTTCAGCAATGCTCGGCGCTGACGTTCGGTCATACCGCCCCACACTCCGAATTCAACCCGGTTGTCGAGGGCGTCGGCGCCGCACTCCGCGATCACCGGGCAGTGCCGGCAAATCACCGCAGCCTTGCGTTGGGCGGCGCCGCGAACGAACAACTGGTCAGGGTCGGTCGATCTGCACAAGCCCTGGGATACCCAGGCGATCCGGGCCTCGCCATTCGGCACTTCGAGTGAACCTTGCATCGTTGCCGCTGCGCTGATCCTGCGGGCTGCTGGCCGAGTCACCGTCACTGGTGATTCCCTTCGTCTGCGCCGCCCGGGGGCGGCGACTCCACTCAAATTCGGTGCGGTGAGATCCACGCCACATTTGGACGTCGGTGTTACCTGAATCGCACTGCCTGCTTAAGTTAGGTGCTCAGGCATCGTTTGCGCAACAGTCCGGTCACGGGTTTTTTGGCACAAGCGTCCAGTCCGCTCTTGAACAGCGGTTTTCCGACCGGCACATAGGAGAACTCCGTTATCTTGACCGGCCGCGCGGGGCACCGCAAGCCCCCATACGGCCTCAGTACGCTGTACCCCATGTCGGAACGCCGACCTGCCGGTTCCTCGATCATCAAACTGGGCTGGTGCTGCCTGTTGGCCAGCGTGATCGTTGCCGCTCTGCTGTTCCCGGTCGCGGGCGGCCTGGGGCTGATGTCCAACCGGGCTTCCGACATCGTGGCCAACGGATCGACCCAACTGCTCGAGGGTGACATTCCGGCCGTATCGACAATGGTCGACGCCAAGGGCAACACGATCGCGTGGCTGTACTCCCAGCGTCGCTTCGAGGTCTCCGGCGACAAGATCGCCAACACCATGAAACTGGCGATCGTCTCCATCGAGGACAAACGGTTCACCGAACACAACGGCGTGGACTGGAAGGGAACCCTGACCGGACTCGCCGGCTACGCGTCCGGCGACCTCGAAACCCGCGGCGGTTCGACCATCGAGCAGCAGTACGTCAAGAACTACCAGCTGCTCGTGCTGGCCCAGACAGATGCGGAGAAGCGTGCGGCGGTGGCGGCGACGCCCGCCCGCAAGTTGCGCGAGATTCGCATGGCGCTGACGCTGGACAAGACACTCACCAAACCGGAGATTCTCACCCGCTACCTCAACCTGGTGTCGTTCGGCAACGGAGCGTTCGGAATACAGGACGCCGCCCAGACCTACTTCGGCGTCGACGCCTCAGACTTGAACTGGCAGCAGTCAGCATTGCTGGCCGGGATCGTGCAATCGACAAGCACCCTGAACCCGTACATCAACCCTGACGGCGCCCTGGTGCGGCGAAATCTGGTCCTCGACACAATGATCGAGAACCTGCCCGATAAGGCTGACCAACTACGCGCAGCCAAACAGCAGCCGCTGGGTATCCTGGTGCGGCCCAACGAATTACCGCGCGGCTGTATCGCGGCCGGCAACCGCGCTTTCTTCTGTGACTACGCGCAGGAGTACCTCGCCAGGGCGGGCTTGAGCAAGGAACAGATCGCCAAGGGCGGTTACCTGATCAAGACCACCCTGGACCCCGACGCGCAGGCTGACGTCAAGAAGTCGGTGGACTCGATTGCGCCGACGGACCTCGACGGAATCGCCAGCGTCATGAATGTCCTGTTGCCCGGCAAGACCAGTCACCCGCTTATCGCGATGGCGAGTAATCGCACCTACGGACTGAACACCGATGCCGGGGAAACCGTTCAGCCGCAACCCTTCTCGTTGGTGGGCGACGGGGCTGGATCGATCTTCAAGATTTTCACCACGGCAGCCGCAATGGAACTCGGCCTTGGCACCAACGCCACCCTTGACGTGCCGGGCCGTTTCGACGCCAAGGGACTCGGCGAGGGTGGCGCGAAGGGTTGCCCGAAAGAGACCTGGTGTGTGGAGAACTACCGCGATCCGCGCTATCTGAGCATGAGCGTCACCGACGCTTTGGCGAAATCGCCGAACACCGCATTTGCAAAGCTAATCTCCCAAGTCGGGGTCCAACGCACGGTTGATATGGCAGTCCGACTGGGCCTGCGTTCCTATGCCGAGCCGGGCACCGCGCGAGGCTACGACCCGGACAACAACGAAAGCCTCGCCGACTTCATCAAACGGCAGAACATCGGCTCGTTCACTCTGGGCCCCTTCGAGGTCAACCCGCTGGAATTAGCCAACGTCGCGACGACCCTGGCATCAGGCGGGATGTGGTGTCCGCCCAACCCGATCGACAAGATCTACGACCGTCGTGGCGACGAAGTCGCCGTTAACGCAGAACCCTGCGAACAGGTCGTGCCCGAGGGTCTAGCCAACACCCTGTCGAACGCGTTGGCTAAGGACGTCATCAACGGCACCGCCACCCCGGCCGCGAGTTCAGCCGGCTGGTCACTTCCCATGGCCGGCAAGACCGGCACCACCGAGGCGCACCGGTCGTCGGGTTTCCTCGGTTACACCAACCGGTACGCGGCGGTGAACTACATCTACGACGACTCGCCCACCCCCTCCGATTTGTGTTCCTACCCGCTGCGGCAGTGCTACGACGGTGACCTCTTCGGTGGCAAGGAACCGGCCGAGACGTGGTTCACCGCGATGAGCCCGATCGCTGAGGACTTCGGCGAGGTGAGCATGCCGCCGACGGACCCGCGCTACGTCGACGGCGCACCAGGGTCGCGAGTGCCCAATGTCAACGGGTTGAGCCAGGACAGCGCGCGAGAAGAGTTGCGCGCGTCTGGCTTTCAAGTGGCCGACAGTGTGAACTCATTGAATAGCACCGCCTCAGCCGGTACCGTCATTGGCACGTCGCCGGGTGGGCAGACCGTCCCAGGCATCATCGTCACGCTATTGGTGAGTAACGGCGTCGCACCGCCACCGCCGCCACCGCCGTCACCACCGCCGGGTCCGCCACCACCGCCGCCCATCCCGGGGGTGCCGGAATTCGGTTCGACCGTCGTCGACAGCCCGGGCCTTCCGCCCATCACCATTCCGGTGATGATCCCGCCCGCACCGCCACCGCCGGAGGGATCGCCCCCGCCATAATCGGTGGCATAGGCTGCCTACATGGCTGCTCCTGCCTTGAGAACTTCCGCTATCGCCGCGGCGGGTACCGCGGCACTCGCGGTGGGCTACGCGACGGTGATCGAACGCAACGCCTTTGTGGTGCGCGAGGTGACCATGCCGGTGCTCACGCCGGGATCCACACCTCTTCGAGTCCTTCACCTCAGCGATATCCACATGCGGCCCTCGCAGCGGCGCAAGCAGGCATGGCTTCGAGAGTTGGCGCAGTGGGAGCCCGACCTGGTGGTCAATACCGGCGATAACCTGTCCCATCCGAAAGCCGTGCCCGCAGTAGTACAGGCGCTCGGTGACTTGCTTTCCGTGCCAGGAGTTTTCGTGTTCGGCAGCAACGACTACTTCGCCCCGAAGCTGAAGAATCCAGCGAAGTACCTCACCGGTAGTGACGACCGGGTGCACGGCAATCCACTACCGTGGCAGGACCTTCGGGCGGCGTTCCATGAGCGGGGCTGGCTTGACCTGACTCATACCCGACGCGAGTTCGAGGTGGCCGGGTTGACCATCGCGGCCGCCGGCGTCGACGATCCGCACCTTGGCCGAGACCGTTACGACACGGTGGCGGGGCCGGCCAACAGCGCGGCTAATCTTCGCCTCGGCGTCACCCACGCGCCCTACACCCGGGTGCTGGACCGGTTCGCCGCCGACGGCTATCAGTTGATCCTGGCCGGGCACACTCACGGCGGCCAGTTGTGTCTGCCGCTCTCCGGCGCCGTGGTGACCAACTGCGATATCGACCGCTCCCGGGCCAAGGGTCCGTCGAACTGGGGTGCCGACACCGCACTGCACGTCTCGGCCGGGATCGGCACCTCCCCGTTCGCACCCTTCCGGTTCTGCTGCCGGCCCGAGGCCACCCTGCTCACGCTGGTGGCCGCACCGACCGGTGGGCCCGACCGGATACGCACCGTGGTGCGTTCCACACCGGCCGCGCTGGTCCGCTAGTAACCAAGCGATGACCACCGTCGCAGTCCGGATCGTGCGCTTCGAACAGTCCTGCTCCTGGGCCACGCTGAAGTCGGCGAGCATGCCCTGAGGGCGTTTGGCTTAGCGGCGCGCAGGTGCGATACGCTGACGTGGCTTCACGCGGGGTGTGGCGCAGCTTGGTAGCGTGCTTCGTTCGGGACGAAGAGGTCGTGGGTTCGAATCCCGCCACCCCGACCGCAGAAAGACAGTCTGTCGCTAGGGCAATACGGCCGTGGCTTTGCGCCGGCGGTTGATCGCCACCTCGGCGGCGACGTAGATCACCAGTGATGCGATCACCGCGGCGATGATGGTCGGGTAACGACCGGCGAAACCGTCGGCGGAGGTCTGCCGGATCAGGATCCCGACGAACGCCCAGATGAGCACCAGGCCGTAGGCCGCGTCGCGGTTGCGCACCATGGTGAGGGTGCCGATCGCCATCGCGACTCCCACGATGATCACCGCCCAGGTTGACTCCGCCAGGCCGAACCCATCCCATTTCCAACTGACCAGCAGCACCGTGATGTTGGCGACGACGGCCACCGTCGTCCAGCCGAAGTACACGCTGAACGGCACACCGATGAACCATCGCCGGCGTCCGCTGAGATTCGCCTGTCGCAGCGTGGTGGAGATCAGCGCGAGACACACCAGGATCACCACGATCAACACCGCAGAGACCGGGATGTGGTCATAGTGCCAGGCGAAGACCCACGCCGTGTTAGCCAGCGACGAAACCGCGAACAGAATGCCCACCCGGTTGAGCAGAGCGGTCTGCTCGGCGGTGTCGGGGCCGTCGCGGAACAGTCCGAGTTGATAGAGAACGTGCGCCCCGAGGAGGAGGTAGATCACCCCCCAGACGGAGAACGTCACACCGGCCGGCGTGAAGAGGTTCGGATAGGCGTCGGACACGTCACCGGTACCCCGGCCGTTCAATGGCAGCGCGTTAGCCAGAACATTCGTCGCAATCATGGCCAAATAGGTCAGAAGCACCACGACCTTGATCGGGCCTCGGGCGGTGTCCGCACTCATGGGTGATTCCCCCTAGAGCCGATCTTTGACCGCGGCGGAGAGTCTGGAACCGTCGGCCTTACCCGCAGCGATCGCGGAGGCAGCCTTCATCACCAGACCCATCTGCTTGACCGACGGGCGCTCACCGAGCTCCTCGGCCACTTGCGCCATGGCCGTATCGACCACGTCGGCCACCTCCACATCGCTGAGTTGTGTCGGCAGATATTCGTCGATGATCCGGCCCTCGGCGTGCTCCTCAGCGGCAAGCTCGCCGCGGCCGTTCTGGGTGTAGATCTCGGCGGATTCGCTGCGCTTCTTGGCCTCCCGGGCCAAAACCTTGAGGACCTCATCGTCGGAGAGTTCGCGGGCCTGCTTGCCGGAGACCTCTTCGGTCTGGACCGCCGCCAGCAGCATGCGCAAGGTGTTGGTACGCAGTTTGTCCTGACTCTTCATCGCTCCGGTGAGGTCGGACCGCAGCCGTGCTTTCAGTTCAGACATGAAAACTCACACTACGCGAGACGATTACCCGGCGCCGGAATCGGCGGCAGAGGTTAATGCGATTGACCCGTCCATTCCATTAAATCAGCCCACATCGGCGCCCAGCCTTTGTACCGTCGCGTCTCCGCACTCGTGGTGACCAAAGTTTGGCCAAGGTGCTCACGGAATTCGGGATAACGTCGATCCAGACTGCTCAGCGATTCCCGATAGGTGCGGATCGTGAATAGAATTGCACCAGATTTCGGGAGTTTGCATAGTGTTTGACGTTCGGTCCGAAAATACATGGCCGCACCGAATTCTTCGGCGGTCCACCGCCGATGCGTACGCGCCTTACGTCCTGTTACCGACGGCTGAAACAACTCGGGACTATCGAGAACTGTCCAGTTGATCCGCCAGACCGGTCGGTCGGGAGTCAACTTGTCGAACATGGAATCCGTGGCTTTCCCTATCCGCGCCTCGTAGTGCGGCACGGGTTCGTGGATGCCATGCATGTTCGCACCGATCTTTGCGGACAACTCCCAGCGACTCGGGAAACAGACCGCGGCCGCGGTGAGTACCCACTGTCCGTCCTGCGGACTCATGATCGCCAAATCCTCCTGCACTAGCAGGCTTGCCGCTTCAAGGGGATGCACCGAATCATCGATCTCGATCGGTGCGGCGTATCGCTGCGAAAACCGCACCGGCAAGTAGTCGACTAGCTTCTCCAGGACTTCCGTTGACGCGAGCAAGCCCCGGGGCAACGCACCGAAAACCTCGGCTCGTCTGGTCTGGAGTAACTGGCGCTTCTGCGCCAATTCCGTCTCGAAATGTTCGTCGATTTCAATCCACTGATCGGCAGCCATGGTTCGCAGGCCCATGGATACCGTGAACGGTTGTCCTTTAACGGGAACATAAGTCATACGTTCGCTTCTCCCACAGTCGACGACACCATTCAACCGCAGGTCGTTCTTAGGACAACAACCCCAGCACCCGCAATACCAGCGGTTTGAGAAATGCCCGCACCCTCGACAAGATGGTCCGATGAGCAACCGCGCCGGAGATACTCCCCCGGTGACCACACCCCTGCCCGGCCCGCCACCGAACTGGCCTGGCCAACCACCGAGTCGACCCCCCGGCTATCCGCCCGCATACCCGGCGGACTATTCCGCGCCGGGGTATGCGGCCTACCCTCCGCCGGGTTACTGGGGCTACCCGCCACCGGGATATCCCCCACCTGGTTATGGCCCGCCCGGTTATGGCCCGCCCGGCACCACCGTGGGCTGGGGTTGGAAGCCCGGGGTGATCCCGCTTGGTCCGCTGTCGTTGAGTGAAATATTCAACGGGGCCATCGGGTACATCCGGGCCAACCCGAAGGCGACCCTGGGACTGACCACCGTCATCGTCGCCATCACCTCGACCCTGGCTCTGCTGCTGCAGTTCGTGGCGCCGTCTGACGGTGACAACGTTGGCGCGTTGGTCGGCATCCTCATCGGGTCGGTCCCGACGGCCTTGGCGACGATCCTGCTGTCCGGGATGCTCACCATTGTCGTGGCCCGCGCAGTCTTCGGCTCCGCCATCACCATCGGCGAGGCCTGGGGCAAGGTTCGTGGCCGACTGCCGGCCCTGATCGGACTGGGCGTGCTGCAGGTCACCGCGGTGGTACTGCTCACCGGCGGCGCGGTGCTGACGATCGTCGGGGTGGCCAGGGCCGCGAATGGCGTTGTCGCCGCCCTGGTCGGTATTCCACTGGTGCTGCTACTGATCGCGGCATTGGCCTACCTGTTCACCGTTCTGGCGTTCGCTCCAGTAGCGATCGTTCTGGAATGCAAGCCGATATCGGCAGCGATAGAACGGTCATTTTCCCTTGTGCGCCATCGGTTTTGGCGGATTCTCGGCATCCGTGTCCTGGCCGGCCTGATCACAGCGATCCTGGCCGGGTTGGTCTCAGTGCCATTCAGCATCATCGGAGGAGTTTTTTCCCTCGGGACCACCGGCCCGACCATCCTGGGCGCTATTTTTGCGGCCGCCGGAGCGGCGATCGGCCAGATCGTCACCACACCATTCGCCGCCGGCGTAGTGGTGCTGCTTTACGTCGACGCGCGAATCAGATCGGAGGCCTTCGACGTGGCCTTGCGCAGCGGTGCGGCCCGTGGTCCGGCCGCCGCGGCGTTCAACGACGATATCTGGTTGACTCCCGGCCGGTGAGATTGCTCAGGCGCTGATCCAGTTTCCGTGGAACCCGTAGGGCACCCGGCGCGGCAGCCGGATCCGCGCCACCGGTTCAGCGGCGAAATCGGAGGCGTCCAGGATTACCAGCTCGCTGGCGTCGTCGGCCGGGTCATAGACGTAGCCCAGATACCAGCCGTTGCTTTCGTCGGCGGGCCCCGACGGTGACGGCACGAAGACAGCCTCGCCGGGCCCACCCGGAGCATCCGGCGTACCGAAGCTGTGTGTGACGGCACCGCCGGTCTGTAGGTCGTAACGCACCAGGCTGGCGTCACCCACCGAGACCGCGTAGCGCGCCGGAAGGCCGACCAGCCGGTCGTCGATGCGCGGGAACTCCACCGCCCGGTCATCAAGTTGGCGTTCGCTTACGGTGCCGTGCTCGAGGTCGATCGTCCATTTCCACAGGACGGCGCGGTCGCCGAATCCGCCATCGTTACGCCACAGCTCCGGATAGCGAACCGCTTGCACGACAATGGATTTGCCGTCATCGTAGGCATTAGCAACGTGAAACACGTAGCACGGATCGATATCGAACCAGCGCACCGTGCCGAACGGATCATCGCGGCGTAGCACCCCCAACCGGGCACCGTAGTCGTCCTCCCAGCGGAACGGCATGCCACCGCTCCCACTGATCGCGATATCCATGTTGAACACGATGGGCAGGTCCATGAAGATGACGTGCTCAGCGGT
>JAPLAO010000087.1 GCA_026393245.1 Mycobacterium sp.
ATGCAGAAGATGGCGATCGAGGTGGCATGGCGCATCCTGCGGGCGACTCCGGTCAACGCCACCGCACTGGCGTCGGCGGTGTTGCTGGGCACCCGCGGCCGGGCGCTGACCCTGCGGCAGTTGCATCACACCCTGCAGGATTCGTTGGACTATCTGGAGCGCAAGAAGACTCCGATGACCAACAGCGCGTTGCGACTGCACTCGACCGATGGTGTGCGCGCCGCCCTCGATGCGCTGTCGGGTGGCCATCCGGTGACCCGGGTCGACGGCGGCCATGAGCCGGTCTGGCGAATCGCACAGGGACAGGAGCTTGAGGCGGCGTTCTATCGCAACTCCCTGATTCACGCGTTCCTGGAAACTTCCATCGTGGAGCTCGCGCTGGTGCATGCCGCCCGGGCGGCCGACGGCGAGCGCCTCGACGCGTTCTGGGCTCAGGCGATGCGGCTTCGGTCGCTGCTGAAGTTCGATTTCTACTTCGCCCCCTCTGCCACCTTCCGCGAGAACATCGCCGAGGAACTCACCTGGAACCATGACTGGGAGTCGCAGCTCGACGGAGGTCCGGACGCCGTCGACGCGCTGTTGCGGGCCAAGCGACCGTTGATGGCCGATGCGATGCTGCGGCCGTTTTTCGAGGCATACGGGATCGTGGCCGACGTACTCTGCGATGCGCCGACGGATATCGGTGACAAGGAACTCACCTCTCTGGCACTGGGGGTGGGCAGCCAGTACGCGGCCCAGGGTCTGGTGCGCAGCAACGAGTCGGTCTCGGCCTTGTTGTTCGCCACCGGCCGTCAGGCGGCCGCTGATCAGAAGCTGTTTGATGCCTCGCCTGACCTTCGCGAGCGCCGGCGGGCGTACATGAGCGAGCTTCGCGGCATCATCGCGGACGCGGAACGCATTTATGAGCTCTCTCGGGAACAGTTCTATGCCCGCGAGCGCGGGTAGCGGTCGGGATCCCGCCTACGCTGACCCGGTGACCTCAATTGTTGCGCCGGTGACCCGGGTGGTGTGGCCGGTGCTCACCGCGGTTGCCGTAGTTGCCGGTGTGATCGCCGCCGGCATCGGGGCACTGGCGCTCGCCGATGCGCTGACCGCGACGGGCCTGCCCGATCCCGGCCCGGTGACAACGCTGGGCCTGCCGTTCGTGCGGGCTGCCGGTGAGATCGCCGCGGTGATCGCGGTGGGCGGGTTCATGTTCGCGGCGTTCTTCACTCCGCCTCAGGACAGCGGCGTGCTGGACGTCGCCGGTTATCGGTCGTTGCGGTTGGCTGCCGTCGCGTCCGGAATCTGGACCGTGTGCGCGGCACTGCTGGTGCCGCTGACGCTCTCCGACGTGTCTGGCATTCCGCTGCGGGATCAGCTGAACCCCGCGGCGATCTGGCGGGTCGCCGGACTGGTGGACACCGCCTCGGCCTGGCGCTGGACCGCCCTGCTGGCTCTGGTGGTCACGGTGGCGGGCCGGATGGTGCTGCGCTGGTCGTGGACACCGATGCTGTTCGCCGGAGCGTTGGTGACGCTGGTGCCGATTGCGCTGACCGGGCACTCCGCGGCGGGCGGGTCGCACGATCTGGCCACCAACAGCATGCTGATCCACCTGTCCGCAGGTTCGGTGTGGGCCGGGGGACTGCTGGCCCTGCTGGCCCACGCGTTGCGCGGCGGCGAGTACGCCGACGTCGCCGCTCGCCGGTTCTCCGCGGTCGCGCTCTGGTGCTTCATCGCGATGGCCGCATCCGGGATCGTCAATGCGGCTGTCCGGATCCGGCTCGCCGATCTGTTCGCGACGCCCTACGGCTGGCTGGTGGTCGCCAAGGCCGTGGCGCTGCTCACCCTCGGGTTCATCGGCTGGCGTCACCGGCGAGGCGCGGTATCGGCATTGCAGTCCGATCCTGGCGCCAGTGCCCTGCTGATCCGGCTGGCGATGGTCGAGGCACTGGTATTCGGGGTCACATTCGGTATTGCGGTAGGCCTTGGCCGCACACCACCGCCTGCCCCGGCGGTTCTCAACCCGTCACCTGTTGAGGTCGCCCTCGG
>JAPLAO010000257.1 GCA_026393245.1 Mycobacterium sp.
ACAATCTGCTCACCGGCAATGCCGACCAGATCCGCGCTTTCCTGACCAATCTCGACACCTTCACCGACCGGCTCAACCAGCAGCGCGAGGACATCGCGCGGGCGATCGAGTCGACTAACAAACTGATCACCTACGTGGCGAGCCGCAACAACACCCTCGACCAGTTGCTGGTCGACCTGCCGCCGCTGATGGAATACCTGGCGGGCGCCCGCGACCGGGTCAGTGACGCGGTGATCGCGCTGGGCCGGTTCAACAAGGTCACCGGCGAGTCGCTCTCGGCGGCGCAGGCCGACCTACAGACCAATCTCGCGGTGCTGCAACGCCCACTCAAGCAACTGGGCCGCGGGGCGCCATTTTTCCTCGACGCGATGCGCCTGATCATCACCAATCCCTACCCGCTGGACAACATCCCGAAGGTGATCCGCGGTGACTACATCAACCTCTCGCTCGGGGTCGACCTGACGCTCAGCGCCATCGACAACGGGTTATTGACGGGTACCGGCGTTTCAGGCATGTTGCGGGCTCTCGAGCAGTCATGGGGCCGGGATCCGGCCACGATGATTCCCGACGTTCGCTACACCCCGCACCCGAACATGACCGACGGCGGCGGGCCCTTCATCGAGCGCGGCGAGTGAGCGGGGGAGAGACGCGATGCTGACCCGTTTCATCAAATTCCAGCTGGTGGCCTTCGCCGTGCTGACGGTGTTGGCACTGGTCGGTCTGAGCATTTATTACCTGCGCCTGCCGAGCCTCGTCGGGGTGGGCCAGTACTCCCTCACCGTCGACCTGCCCACCGCCGGTGGTCTCTACAAGACATCCAACGTGACCTACCGTGGCGTCTCGATCGGCAAAGTCACCAACGTCGAACCGACCGAGAAGGGTGCCCGCGCCACCCTGCGGATCAGTGACAAGTACAAGATCCCGGTCGATGCGAGCGCGAACGTCCGGTCGGTCACCGCGATCGGTGAGCAGTATCTGGACCTGGTGTCGGTCGGCAATTCAGACCAGTTCTTCGCAAGCGGCCAGACCATCACCAAGAGCAGCGTGCCGCAACCGGTCGGCCCGGCATTGGATGCGGCGTACAGGAACCTATCCGCCCTGCCGGCGGACAAGATCCCCAATCTGCTCGACGAGACCGCCCTGGCGGTTGGCGGACTCGGCCCGACTCTGCAGAGGTTGGTGGACAACACCTCGACCTTCGTCGGTGAACTCAACGACAACATCGGCGATATCAACGACATCGTCGACAACTCGCCGCCGATCTTCGACAGCCAGGTTCAGTCCGCGGATGCGATTTACACGTGGGCCGCCAACCTGAACTCGCTGACGAGGCAGGCCAAGGAGCAGGACGCCGCGTTGCGCAGCACCCTGCAGCAGGCCGCGCCCACCGCCGAGGGACTCAACACGCTGTTCGTCGATGTGAAAGATGGGCTGCCGCAGACACTCGCCAACCTCGAGATCATCATCGAGATGCTCAAGCGCTACAACAAGGGTGTCGAGCAGTCACTGGTACTGCTGCCCCAGGGCGCGGCAGCTGGACAGTCGGTGGCGGGGGTGTTCCCCGGTAAAGCCAACCTGCACCTCGGGCTGTCCATCAACCAGCCGCCGCCGTGCCTGACCGGATACCTGCCCGCCAGCCAGTGGAGGGCACCGGCGGACAGCCCGCAACCGGTCGTCGACGGCCTGTATTGCAAGATCCCGAAGGACACCCCGGCTAACTCGGTGCGCGGTGCGCGCAACTTCCCCTGCGTGGACGTACCCGGTAAACGCGCGGCCTCGCCATTGGAATGCCGCAGCGATGAGCCCTACACGCCGCTGGGTACCAACCCGTGGTACGGCGATCCCAACCAGATCGTGAACTGCCCGGCAGCGGGCGCCCGGTGCGACCAGCCCGTCAATCCCGGCACGGTGATACCCGCGCCCAGCATCAACAGCGGGCTGAATCCGCTGGCGGCCGAGCGCGCGGAAGATTGTCCTGCGATCGTCGGCGGCAACGTCGAGACGTCGCAACGGACGGTCGACGTATTGCTTGGGGCGTTGGGCTTGGCG
>JAPLAO010000134.1 GCA_026393245.1 Mycobacterium sp.
GGTGTCGGACTCCATCGGGCGTCCGCTGGGGCCGGCCACCATGTTCACCGGGATGGCCATCTCGTTCCTGTGCCCGAAGGCGGTCGGCAACATCGCCGACACGCTGACCAACGGCACGCCGATGCTGCCATTGTTCGGCTGAGCCGATGGCCCGACTCCTCCTCGGGACTGTATCCCGCATCGTCGTCGGGCTAGCCGAACGCCTCGCTCCGGTCTGATGCTCCTCGTCGTTCGTCTGCGGCGCTGGCGCGCCTCATCCGATGGCCCGACTCCTCCTCGGGACTCTGTCCCGCATCGTCGTCGGGCTATCCGAACGCCTCGTCGAGGATCTCCTGCTGCTCGACGGCGTGCACCTTCGATGAGCCTGACGAGGGCGCCGACATCGCGCGCCGCGAGATCCGCCTGATCCCGGTCAGCCTATCGGGCAGCATCTCCGGCAGGGTCAGGCCGAATGTCGGCCAGGCACCCTGATTTGCCGGTTCCTCCTGAACCCAGAAGTACTCGCGCGCGTTCGGGTACTCGTCGAGAGTGACGGCCAACCGGCGCTTGGGTAGCGGTGCAAGCTGTTCGATCCGGATGATCGCGACGTCGTCGCGGTTGTCCTTCTCCTTGCGTGCTTCGAGCTCGTAGTAGATCTTGCCGCTGGTGAGCAGGACCCGGGTGACCGAGGTGCGGTCACCGTCGCCATCGGTGTAGGTCGGCTCCTCCATGATCGAGCGGAACTTCTGCTCGGTGAAGTCGCGGATATCGCTGACGACCGCCTTGTTACGCAGCATCGACTTCGGTGTAAACACGATCAGCGGCCGGTGCACTCCGTCGAGGCCGTGCCGGCGCAACAGGTGGAAGTAGTTCGCCGGCGTCGACGGCAGCGCGATGGTCATCGAACCCTCGGCCCACAACTGCAGGAAACGTTCGATCCGCCCGGAGGTGTGATCGGGGCCCTGGCCCTCATGGCCGTGCGGCAGCAGCAGCACCACATCGGAGAGCTGTCCCCACTTGGCCTCACCGGAGCTGATGAACTCGTCAATAATCGACTGTGCGCCGTTGACGAAATCGCCGAACTGAGCCTCCCACAACACAATCGCCTCGGGATTGCCGACTGAGTAGCCGTACTCGAACCCGACCGCGGCGTACTCCGACAGCGGTGAGTCGTACACCAGGAATCGGCCGCCGGTGGGGGTGCCGTCGGGATTGACCGTCAGCAGATCCAGCGGGGTGAACTCGGCACCGGTGTGGGGGTCGATGATCACCGCGTGCCGCTGAGTGAACGTGCCGCGCCGGGTGTCCTGTCCGGTGAAGCGGATCAGCTTGCCCTCGGCCAGGAATGAGCCCAGCGCCAGCAGTTCACCGAACGCCCAGTCGACCTTGCCCTCGTAGGCCATCTCCCGGCGCTTCTCCATCACCGGTGCGACCCGCGAATGCACGGTAAACCCTTCCGGTGCCGACAGATGCGCATCGCCGATACGCGCCAGCAGAGACTTCTCCACCGCGGTCGTCATCCCGCGCGGGATCATCTGGGCCGCCTCCACCGACTCGCTCGCCTCGACCTCTTGCTTTTCCAGTTCGCGGACTTCGTTGAACACCTGCTCGAGTTGGCCCTGGTAATCGCGAAGGGCGTCCTCGGCCTCCTTCATCGAGATGTCACCGCGGCCGATCAGTGCCTCGGTGTAGGCCTTGCGCGCCCCGCGTTTGGTGTCGATCACGTGGTACATGGCCGGGTTGGTCATCGACGGGTCATCGCCCTCGTTGTGGCCGCGACGGCGGTAGCACAGCATGTCGATGACGACGTCCTTGTGGAACGCCTCGCGGAAATCGACGGCGAGTCGGGCCACCCACACGCATGCCTCCGGGTCGTCGCCGTTGACGTGGAAGATCGGTGCGCCGGCCATCTTCGCGACATCGGTGCAGTACTCGGTCGACCGCGAGTTCTCCGGTGCGGTGGTGAAGCCGATCTGATTGTTGACGACGATGTGAATGGTGCCGCCGGTGCGGTATCCCCTCAGCAGTGCCAGGTTCAGCGTCTCGGCCACGACACCCTGACCGGCGAACGCGGCGTCACCGTGCATCATCATCGGCACCACGCTGAAACTGCGCGGGTCCCCCTCGGTAGCGTCGGTGAGATCCTGCTTGGCGCGCACTAGGCCTTCGAGTACCGGATCCACGGCCTCGAGGTGGGAAGGGTTGGCGACCAGTGATACCGCGATGTCGTTGTCGCCGAACATCTGGATGTAGTTGCCATTGGCGCCGAGGTGGTACTTGACATCGCCCGAGCCGTGCGCCTGCGTTGGATTGAGGTTGCCCTCGAACTCGCTGAAGATCTGTGAGTAGGGCTTGCCGACGATATTGGCCAGCACGTTGAGCCTGCCGCGGTGCGGCATGCCGATGACTACCTCGTCCAGACCGTGTTCTGCGCACTGGTCGATGGCGGCATCCATCATCGGGATGACAGTCTCGGCGCCTTCCAGCGAGAACCGTTTCTGCCCAACGTATTTAGTCTGAAGGAAGGTCTCGAACGCTTCAGCGGCGTTGAGCTTGCTGAGGATGTATTTCTGTTGGGAGACCGACGGTTTGTCGTGGCGAACCTCGATGCGTTCCTGCAGCCACTTCTGTTGCTCGGGCTCCAGGATGTGGGTGTACTCCACGCCGATGTGGCGGCAGTAGGCGTCGCGCAGCACCGACAGCACGTCGCGCAGTTTCTTGTACTGCTGACCGGCGAACCCGTCGACCTTAAATACCCGGTCCAGATCCCAGAGCGTCAGGCCGTGCGTGAGCACGTCGAGGTCGGGGTGCATCCGGAACCGGCTCTTGTCCAATCGCAGCGGGTCGATATCGGCCATCAGGTGTCCGCGATTGCGGTAGGCCGCAATCAGTTCGAGGACACGGGCGTTCTTATCCAGTGGCGAATCCGGGTTGTCGGTTCGCCAGCGCACCGGCTCGTAGGGGATTCCGAGTTCGAAGAAGATCTCGTCGAAGAAGTCGTCCGAGAGCAGCATTTCGTGGATGGTCCGTAGAAAGTCGCCGGACTCCGCACCCTGGATGATCCGGTGGTCGTAGGTGGAGGTGAGCGTGATCACCTTGCCGATGCCGAGTTCGGCGATGCGCTCCTCGCTCGCGCCCTGGAACTCCGCCGGCAGTTCCATCGCGCCGACACCGATAATGGCGCCCTGGCCGGCCATCAGCCGTGGCACCGAGTGCACGGTGCCGATAGTTCCGGGGTTGGTCAGCGAGATGGTGACCCCGGCGAAATCCTCGGCGGTGAGTTTGCCGTCGCGCGCCCGGCGCACGACGTCCTCGTAGGCGGCGACGAACTGGGAGAACCCCATGGTGTCGCAGCCCTTGATGGCGGCGACGACCAGGGAACGCTTGCCGTCCTTGCCGGGCAGGTCGATCGCGAGACCCAGGTTGGTATGTGCCGGAGTGACGGCGTTGGGCTTGCCGTCGATCTCGGCGAAGTGACGGTTCATATTCGGAAACTTCTTGACGCCCTGGACGATCGCGTACCCGAGCAGGTGGGTGAACGAGATCTTGCCGCCGCGGGTGCGCTTGAGATGGTTGTTGGCGACGACTCGGTTGTCGATCATCAACTTCGCCGGAATGGCCCGGACGCTGGTGGCGGTCGGGATCTCCAACGAAACGTTCATGTTCTTGACGACGGCGGCCGACGCGCCGCGCAACACCTGCGTTTGCTCGGCGGCCGGCTCGGCGACGGGGACGGTTGCCACTGTGGTCGCAGGCACCGGCGGGGGAGCAGGTTCGGCAGCGGAACTCGGTGCCGGAGGCGAGGGTACCGGCTGCGGCGGGGGAGCGACTGCGGGCGTCAGTGGCGCGGGGTTGGCTCCGGCCTGACCTTTTCCGGCCTGACCGTTCTCGGCCTGTCCGTTCCCGCCGGCGGGTGCCGCGGTCGTCGCCTCCGGGCTGTAGCCGGCGAGGAATTCGTGCCAACTCGGGTCCACCAATGAGGGATCCTCGCGGAACTTGCGGTACATCTCCTCAACCAGCCACTCGTTCTGGCCGAATGGTGAACTCGTACTGCTCACGGAGTCCCTCGCCTCGATTCCTCTGCCGATGGATGCGGGCTAAGGCTATCTCGTCTCCGGGGTTCGGCGAAGCTGGTCAGTGCATACCTGATTCGAGGGAATTCCCCTCCTGGGATTCGGCCACCCCGGGCAGCAGATGCAGGCTGCCCGGCCAGCGTCCGGGAGCCGGGCCGAACGCCTGCCGGGCGTTGGTGATGATCCTGCGGCCCATCAGCCGGTTGCCGCCACCGCCCACCACCGCACCGATGCCGACCGGCAGCATTTTTCCGAAGGCCATCGCCACGCGCTTCACCGCGAACTTCTTCACGAAGTACTGCATGAGCTTGGAGTTGAGCTGTGAGACCACCGGCAGTGGCAGCAGCTCGGTCTCGGCCAGCCACGCTCCGCTGGTGCGGCCGGGGCCGAGGAACTCGGTGATGGCGCCGCGGCCGTCGTCTCCGACGAGCACGCTCAGTACCAACGCCCGTCGCCGGTCCCGCTGGTCGACACCGATGCCGTGTACTTCGGCCACGGCGAGCACAAACAGCGCGGTCGCTTCCAGGAACACCAGCGTCTCCCCGGCGACCGCCGACAGCGCGACGAGCGTGCCGACACCGGGGAAGGCGGCCGCTGATCCCACGGCGGCTCCGCTTGCCATCACCGCGGCAAGATAATGCTTCTCCAGTTTGGTCACGATCTCCGCGGGAGTGGCGGTCGGGTTGGAGCGGCGGAGCCTCGCCACGTACGCCCTGACGGCCGGTGCCTGAACCCGGGCGCTGGCCTCGAGTACCTGCGAGAGCACCTTCGCGGACATACCGGCGTCCTCAGGTCGGACCGGTGCCTGGTCGATCTGTTTGCGGCGGAGCCTCATGGCGTGCCTTCCTGTCGGCGTGACCCCAGGCTAACGAACGAGCTATTGCCGGCGTTGCCCGATGGTGATCGGGGTCACGTCGGCCCGGGGAAGGTGGCAGCATTATCGCCATGACCGCGACCACCGCGCGTGACCAGCCGCCCGACCCGACGTCCGGGCAACCGGCGAACCCGTGGCTCGCGCTATGGGCCATGCTGGTCGGCTTCTTCATGATCCTGGTCGACTCGACCATCGTCGCGGTGGCCAACCCGAGCATCATGGCTGCGCTCAATATCAACAGCTACGACAGCATCATCTGGGTGACCAGCGCCTACCTGCTGGCCTACGCGGTACCACTGCTGCTGGCTGGTCGCCTCGGCGATCGGTTCGGGCCAAAGAACCTCTATATCGCCGGTTTGGTGGTCTTCACGTTGGCATCGCTGTGGTGCGGGCTATCCGGCTCGGTCGGAATGCTGATCACCGCCCGGGTGGTGCAGGGTATCGGTGCGGCGCTGCTCACCCCGCAGACCCTGTCGACGATCACGCGGATCTTTCCGGCGGACCGGCGCGGAGTCGCGCTGAGCGCGTGGGGCGCCACGGCCGGCGTGGCCACGCTGGCCGGCCCATTGGCCGGCGGAGTCCTGGTCGACCACCTCGGTTGGGCATGGATCTTCTTCGTCAACGTTCCGATCGGGATTATCGGCGTGGCGCTTGCGGTGTGGCTGATCCCGACCCTGCCCACTCACCCGCATCGCTTCGATGTCCTCGGGGTGGTGCTGTCGGGCATCGGTCTGTTCGGAATCGTGTTCGGTTTGCAGGAAGGCCAGACCTATGACTGGCAGCCGTGGATCTGGGCGGTGATCGCCGGCGGCGTGGCATTCCTGGCGGCGTTTGTCTACTGGCAGGCGGTTAACCCCAACGAGCCACTGATCCCGCTGGAGATGTTCCGGGACCGCGATTTCGGCCTGGCGAACGTCGGCATCGCGGTTATCGCGTTCGCCACCACCGCGATGATCCTGCCGGTCATGTTCTACGCCCAGACCGTGGGCGGCCTGACCCCGACGCGGGCTGCCCTGCTGACGGCCCCGATGGCCGTATTCAGCGGGGTGCTGGCCCCGTTCGTCGGCCGCCTGGTGGACCGCTACCACCCGCGACCGATCATCGGATTCGGATTCTCGATGCTGGCGATCTCGCTGCTGTGGCTGTCGGTTGAGATGGACCAGGGCACCCCGATCTGGCGGCTGATGCTGCCGTTGGGTGCGATGGGTGTGGGCATGGCGTTCATCTGGGCTCCGCTGGGCGCCACTGCAACCCGCAATCTCCCCGCCCGGTTGGCCGGGGCCGGCTCGGGTGTCTACAACACCACGCGTCAGGTCGGTGCCGTGCTCGGCAGCGCCGGTATCGCCGCGTTCATGTCGGCGCGTGTCACGGCCGAGTTGCCTGCCGCCGCGCCGGGTACCGCGCCGCGCGGGGAGGCCGACATGATGCATCTTCCGGAGTTCATGCTTAAGCCCTTTGGCCTTGCGATGTCGCAGTCGGTCCTGCTGCCCGCGTTCGTCGCCCTGTTCGGGGTGCTGGCGGCGGTCTTCCTGCTCGGATCGTCCCAACCCGGGCCGGATATCAGTCGAACAGAACAGCGGGATTGAGATAGCCCGTCGGGTCGAACGCATCTTTGATGGTGCGCATCGCCGCGATGTCCTCGGGTGTGCGCGACATCGACAGGTAGGCCCGCTTGCGACTGCCGACACCGTGTTCGGAACTGACGTTGCCGCCATGGGCCGCAATGAGTTTCATCATTTCCGGGTAAATCTCAGATTCCTGCTCGCCTGTACAGCGCAACACGTTGAGATGCAGGTTGCCTTCGCCGACGTGGCCGAACAGCACCGGTATCGATTCCGGCGCGTACCGGCGGAGCAGGGTACCGGCGTCCTTCTCGAACGACGGTATTGACGACAATGGCAGCGAGACATCAAATTTGACCGGTGGGCCGTACAAACCCACGACGTCGGCGACTGATTCTCGGGCCTGCCAGAGCCGTTGCCGGGTGGTGATGTCGACGCCCACGGCAGGCTCGGCGCACACCGGCGCGGCGGCGAGTACCTCGGCCAGCCGGGTGGTCTGGTCATCGTCGGCGGCTAGTTCCACCAGCAGCAGCCAATTGCTGTGCACCGGCACCGGCAACCCCAGGTTCTCGGCGGCCAAGGTAACGGCGCGGCCGTCGATGAGTTCCAGCGCGGCGATGGTGTCGATATCGCGGAAGGTTCGGCCTGCCGAGACGAGCGATTGGAGGTCGGTGAATCCGCAGAGTGCGGTCACCCGATGTGCGGGTACCGGGTGCAGACGCAGATCCACCGATGTCACCACGCCGAGGGTGCCTTCGGCTCCGACGAACCGTGCCGCCAGGTCGTATCCGGTGTTGTCCGCGCGGACCGCGGAATGCCGGCGAATCACCGACCCGTCGGGCAGGACGACGTCCAACCCGAGCACCGAATCACCCATCGTGCCGTAGCGGACGGTGCGTAGGCCACCGGCATCGGTAGACACCATGCCGCCGATCGTGGCCGAGTCGCGGGCGGCCAGATCCACGCCGAACAGCAGGCCGTGCGCGCCTGCCGCCCGATGCACCGCGGCCAGACTCGCCCCGGCGCCCACCCGGACGCGGTGCGCGGCGATATCCACGGCGCCGACGTCGGTGAGCCGCTCGGTGGACAGCAGCACGTCCTCGTGTTCGGGCACCGTTCCGGCCACCAGCGAGGTGCAACCGCCCTGCACGGTGACGCAGATTCCGGCGTCCCGGCACGTCCGCAGGACGGCGGCGACTTCGTCGGCACTGCCCGGCCGCACCAGAGCACTGGCGGTGCCGCGATACCGACCGGTCCAGTCGGTGGCGCGGGTCGCCAGCACAGCGGGGTCGATGCTGAGGTGTTCGGCTCCGACGATGGCCGCCAGGTGATCGGTCAGGGTCGCCATGGACCAGACTCTAAGGCCCAGACTCTAGGGGCCCGAACGGCTCAGCCGATGTTGCCGATCAACTCCACGCCGGCTCCGTTCCACCGAAATTTCACCACACTCTGCAGACCCATGCCGCCGGCGAAGGTGAGCGCCACGGTGTCACCGGTGCTCTGCGTGCTGTCGATCCCGTTGAACCCGAAGGTATCCGGCACACCGGTCGGAATGAACTTGCCGAGGTGGAACATCACCGCCCGGGTGTTGGCATTGGCGGCGTTGGTGTTGGCCCTGACGATGACTGCCGACAGTGGGGCGCATTCGTTGTAGTTGCCGGCGAGCGGTTCGGGGTTCCAGCCCTGCTGACTCCGCGGGTCGCGGGGCAACCCCGAGACGGCGCGAGTGATCTCGGGTGCGCCAAGGTTGACCGCGCACGGGTCCGGCGGCGGGGGCGCGGGCGGCGGCGGTGGCTTCTGGCTCGACGGCGTTTCCGGCGCAGAGCTTGCGGGTGGGCTGGTCTCTCGCGTGGTCGCGGGTAACGGTGTCTTCGACGCTGTCGAGTCCCCGGAACTGCAACCCGCGATAGCGGCGACGACAGCGCAGGCCGCCGCCGGGGCCATCAGCCGTTTCCACACACCGCAGCACGGTACCCGGCGGGGCAGGCGGCACACCGGCTGCCACGCGCGCAGGCACTAGACTCCCAGGGCAATGACATCCCCCGAAGACGGCCCGGCCGACGCCGCCGTCGCGACTGCGCACACTTTCGCCGACCTGCAGATACCCGCCGCGGTATTGCAGGCTATCGCCGACGTCGGCTACGAGACCCCGTCGCCGATCCAGGCCGCCACCATCCCGGCCCTGCTGGCCGGTTCCGATGTGGTCGGCCTGGCTCAGACCGGCACCGGGAAAACCGCCGCGTTCGCGATCCCGATCCTGTCCCGAATCGACACCGCCAGTCGCAACACCCAGGCGCTTGTGCTGGCACCCACTCGTGAACTGGCGTTGCAGGTCGCCGAAGCGTTCAGCCGCTACGGCGCGCATCTGCCGAAGATCACCGTGCTGCCGATCTACGGTGGACAGTCCTACACCGTGCAGTTGGCCGGCCTGCGTCGCGGCGCGCATATCGTCGTCGGCACACCGGGCCGGGTCATCGATCACCTCGAACGCGGCACACTTGACCTCTCGCACCTCGACTATCTGGTGCTCGACGAGGCCGACGAGATGTTGCAGATGGGTTTCGCCGAGGACGTCGAGCGGATCCTGTCCGGCACGCCCGAGTACAAACAGGTCGCGTTGTTCTCGGCCACCATGCCACCGGCCATCCGCAAGATCACCAGCAAGTACCTGCACGATCCGGTCGAGGTGACGGTCAAGTCCAAGACCGCCACCGCCGAGAACATCACCCAGCGCTACATCCAGGTTGCCGGGCCGCGCAAGATGGATGCGCTGACCCGGGTCCTCGAAGTCGAGCAGTTCGAGGCGATGATCGTCTTCGTTCGCACCAAGCAGGCCACCGAGGAGGTAGCCGAAAAGCTCCGTGCCCGAGGGTTTTCCGCGGCCGCCATCAACGGCGATATCGCTCAGGCCCAGCGCGAACGCACCATCGCCGCCCTCAAGGACGGCAGTATCGACATCCTCGTCGCCACCGACGTCGCGGCCAGAGGCCTTGACGTGGAACGTATTTCACACGTGCTGAATTACGACATCCCACACGACCCGGAGTCCTATGTGCACCGTATCGGCCGCACCGGCCGTGCGGGACGGTCCGGAAACGCGCTGCTGTTCGTCTCACCCCGGGAACGGCACCTGCTCAAGTCGATCGAGAAGGTCACCCGGCAGCAGGTCCTCGAGATCCAGTTGCCGAGCGTCGACGACGTCAACGCCCAACGGGTGACCAAGTTCCGGGACTCGATCACCGAAGCGCTCAGAGCGCCCGGATTCGACATGTTCCGTCGTCTGATCGAGGACTATGAGCGCGATAACGATGTGCCGATGGGCGATATCGCCGCCGCGCTTGCACTGCAGTCCCGCGACGGTGCCGAGTTCCTGATGACCGAGCCGCCGCCGATGCCCGAACGGCAGCGGCGTGATGACCAGCCGGATCGGGAGCGGACGCCACGGCGGACTCGCGACGACCTGGCCACCTATCGCATCGCGGTGGGCAAGAGGCACAAGGTCGGTCCCGGCTCGATCGTCGGCGCGATCGCCAACGAAGGCAATCTGAATCGCAGCGACTTCGGGCATATCACCATCAAGACCGATCATTCGTTGGTTGAACTGCCGGCGAAGTTGCCCAATTCGACCCTCAAAGCGTTGGAGAAGACTCGAATCTCGGGCATTCTGATCGACCTGAAGCCTGACCGCGGCCATCAGTCACACGATGCGCGCGATTCACGGCCCCCCGGCGGGAAGCCGCGTCGCACAGCGAAATGACCTCGCCCGGCGCTGTCGGTCAGGGCGGACTCGTGGCCGGCACCGGAGTCGACCGGGTCCCGCCGCTGACTGGTGTTCGCGCCCTTGCCGCGCTCCTGGTGGTCGCCACCCACGCGGCGTACACCACCGGCAAGTACACCCACGGATACGTGGGATTGGTGTTCTCGCGGATGGAGATCGGAGTACCGATCTTCTTCGTGCTGTCCGGGTTCCTATTGTTCGGCCCGTGGGTCAGGGCCGCCGTCGCGGGTGCGACGGCGCCGTCGTTGCGTCGCTACGCGGGGCACCGCGTGCGGCGGATCATGCCCGCCTATGCCGTGACGGTGTTGGCCGCGTACCTGATCTATCATTTCCACGACGCCGGGCCCAATCCTGGCCACTCCTGGAATGGTCTGCTGCGCAATCTCACCCTTACACAGGTCTACACCGACTCTTACCTGTTCTCCCATTTACATCAGGGTCTGACCCAGATGTGGAGTCTCGCAGTCGAAGTGGCGTTCTACCTCACCCTCCCGGTCATCGCATACCTCTTACTGGTGGTGTTATGCCGGCGGCGCTGGAGGCCCGGTCTGTTGCTCGCAGGACTGGCGGGCCTGGCATTGATCAGCCCGGCATGGATGGTGCTGGTGCACACCGTTGATTTCCTGCCCGACGGTGCCAGGCTGTGGCTGCCGGGATATCTCGCGTGGTTCGTCGGCGGGATGATGCTGACGGTGCTGGCCGCTCTCGGTGTCCGGTGTCATTGGTTTCTCGCCGTGCCGTTGGCGGTGCTGTGTTACGTCATCGCCGCCACGCCGATCGCCGGTGAGGCGACGACTTCGCCGACCGGACTGGCGCAGGCGGTGGTCAAGATCGTGTTCTACGCGGTGATCGCGACACTGGTGGTTGCGCCACTTGCCCTGGGTAATCGGGGAGCGTACTCGCGACTGTTGGGTAGCAGGCCGATGGTGTGGCTGGGTGAGATCTCCTATGAGATCTTCCTGGTGCACCTCATCGTGATGGAGTTCGCGATGGTCGCGGTTCTGCACTGGCGGGTCTACACCGGTTCGATGCCGGCACTGTTCATCGTCACACTGGCGTTGACGATCCCGGTGGCATGGGTACTGCACCGGTTCACCCGGGTGCGTTCCTGACCTTCGGCACCATCATCGGAATCACGAAGTCCTCCAACATGGCTCGTTCATCGTCCGAATCGCGACCCGGTGAGATCAACAGTGACGTCAGCACCCGAATGAGCCAGCGTGCGCGCCGGTCGAGGTCGTCGCCGGCGTTCAGCGACTGCAGAAATCCGGCCGTCAAGGCCTGAATCACCGGGGATTCATCGGCCATCTCGGCGCCTAACGGGGTATCGGCGAACCACGACGAGAGTGCGGGATTTTCTCGCACGAGGTCCAGTGCACCCGTCAGCCCCGCGAGCAGGAGCATCCGCGGATCGGCGATTCCGGCCAGGGTCGCTGCCAACTTCCGATGCACCATGCGTGCTTCCCGATGCACGAAGGCGTTATGGAGTGCCTCCCGGCTGTCGAAGTAGCGGTACAGCGTGGCCCGGGAACACCCGGCGGCGCGGGCGATCTCATTCATCCCGACATCAGCAACATCGTGCTTGGCGAATAACTCGCCGGCGGCATCGAGAATCCGTTCCGCGGCCACCTCGGCACGTCGTGACCCCAGCCAGTCACTGCCGCTCACGTCAGCACCGCACGGGCACCGATAACGGCCGGCGCACGTAACTGCCACCCGCCCACACGATTCCGGCCTCGTCGACCTCGAAGTCGGGGCAGCGGGCCAGCAGTTCGGTCAGGGCGATCCTCGATTGCATACGCGCGGCCGCGGCACCCAGGCAATGGTGCGCGCCGTGGCTGAACGTCAGGATGTTGCGCGGTCTGCGGGTCACATTCAGCTCGCCTGCGTCCGGACCGAACTGCCGCTCATCGCGGTTGGCCGACCCGTACAGCAGCAGCACCTTGCGTCCGGTCGGAATGGTGGTGTCCTCAATCGTCACGTCGCGGGTGACGGTACGGGCCAGGCCCTGCACCGGGGAGGTCAACCGCAGGAACTCCTCGACGGCGTCGCTGATCAGCTCCGGTTGTCGTGCCAGCAGCTGGCGCTGATCGGGCCGCTGCTGCAGCAATTGCACTGCGCCGCCCAGCAATCCGGTGGTGGTGTCGTTGCCCCCGGTGACCATGGTGAAAGTGAAGGCCAGGATCGACAGCACACCCGCGACATCGCCGTCGGATCCGACGCCTGCCGCCACCAGATGCGAGACCGTGTCGTCACCCGGCTCACGTCGGCGGCGCTCGATCAGCTCGCTGAAGTAGCCCGCCATTGACAGCACTGCGTCACCGGCTCCCATCACGCCGCTCGGACCGGAAGCACTCGCCGCCACGATGGCATCGGTCCATGCGTCGAACTTCGCCCTGTCCTCATCGGGCACCCCGAGATAGTGCGCCACCACCATCGAGGGCAGTGGTTTGAACAGTTCGGCAATGATGTCCCCGCCGCCGCCTGCCCGTAATCGTTCGATGCGCTCGATGACGAACTCGCGCACCTTCGGCTCGACCACCTCGACCTGACGGGGAGTGAACCCGCGGGCGACGAGCTTGCGGAACTCGGTGTGAACGGGGGGATCCTGCATCACCATCGGCGGGTTGTCGGCCAGTCCGATGAGTTCCAACTCGTTGTAGTTCACGGTGAGGCCACCGGCCGAGGAGAAGGTCTCATGGTCGCGGGCGGCGCTCCAGATATCGGCATGCCGGGCCAGCACCCAATAGTGGTGTTCGGAGTGTGAGTCGACGTGGTGCACCGGGTCGGAGTCGCGGAGTTCCGCATACATCGGCCAGGGATCCGCCCAACTCTCGCCGCTGCGCAGCTCGAACCGAGGGTGAGACAAATTAGCCGTCATGTCTTATCTATACGACATGGCGCGACACCACGTCAAGGGTGCGTCAGATGACCGCGCCCGGGTTGAGGATGCCGTCCGGGTCCAGAGCCACCTTGATGCGCCGGTTGAGTTCCATCGCTTCCGGCCCGAGCTGGCCGGCCAGCCAGGGTTTCTTCAGCCGACCCACACCGTGTTCGCCGGTGATGGTTCCGCCCAGCGCGATTGCCAAATCCATGATGTCGCCGAACGCCTTGTGCGCCCGGGCGGTCATCGCGGCGTCGCTAGCGTCGTACACGATCAGCGGGTGGGTGTTTCCGTCCCCGGCATGCGCAATGACCGAGATCATCAGCCCGGCGTCGGCGGCGATCTTCGCCACCCCGCCTACCAGGTCGGCCAGCTTGGGCACCGGTACGCCGACATCCTCGAGTAGCAGTGAGCCCTTGGCCTCGACCGCTGGGATGGCGAGCCGGCGGGCTGCGACGAAGGCCTCTCCCTCCACCGGGTCATCCGTCGAAAAGCATTCGGTGGCGCCGGCGTCGGTGAACACCTGTGCCATGAACTCGGCATCCTGGGCTCCAGCGGGGCCGCGGTCGTCGGAGGCGGCGACCATCATGGCTGCGGCATTGCGGTCCAGGCCCATCCGCAGCTTGTCCTCCACGGCGTTGATCGCGACGCCGTCCATGAACTCCAGCATGGACGGGCGGATCTTCCGGGTGATGGTGACCACCGAACTTGTTGCGGCTTCCACCGAGTCGAAAGTGGCGACCACTGTGGCCGTGGTCGGCTGTGGCGGCAGCAGCCGCAGGGTCACCTCGGTGACCACTCCCAGGGTGCCCTCGCTGCCCACGAACAGTTTGGTCAGGCTCAGCCCGGCCACGTCCTTCAGGCGCGGTCCACCGAGTCGTACCGCAGTGCCGTCGGCCAGCACCACCTGCAGGCCCAATACGTAATCGGTGGTGACACCGTACTTGACGCAGCACAGTCCGCCGGCGTTGGTCGCGATGTTGCCACCGATGGAGCAAATCTCGTACGAGGAGGGATCCGGCGGATACCAGAGTCCCTGGGCCGCAACGGCTTTCTTCACTTCGACGTTGAGCAGTCCAGGCTGCGCGACGGCGGTTCGGGTGACCGGGTCGACGGTGATCTCGCGCATCTTCTCGGTCGACAGGACGATTCCGCCGTCGACCGCCGTCGCCCCACCGGAGAGTCCGGTGCCCGCTCCGCGCGGGACCACCGGAACGCGGTGGGCGCTGGCCCAGCGCAGCACCGTCTGAACCTGCTCGGTAGAGATTGGCCGCACCACCGCCAGCGGCGTGCCGGCGGCCGGGTCCCTGGCCCAGTCGTGGCGGTAGGAGGCAAGTATTTCCGGGTCGGTGACGACCACGCCAGCGCCCAGCTCGTCGATCAGAGCCGATAACGCGATCATCGTCATGGATTCTCCTCAGTGCGCGGCACGCCGTTCGTTACAGCGTAAAGCGCGGCGATGATCGCATCAACCGACTCCACAGTGGTCTGCTCATCGGTCCGCACGATCACGTCGTAGTCCAGTCCGTGCGAGTGACAGAGCTCACTGCTTCGCCGGGCCAATCCGAGTGGCCGTCCCTCGAGTTCGCCGTCTGCCCGTGAGGCTTCGCGACGCTCGAGTTCCTGCACCGAGCAGTAGACCCCGACCGAGAAGATGTGAGCCCCGGAATTCTCGAGGACGTCAAGGGCCTCATCGCACCAATCCTTGTCCTGGAGGAAGTGATCGATGATGAGATTCGTTCCCAGCCTCAGATGCTCACCCCAACCCCGGTGAATCCCGGACAGCAGTCGGCGGGTGTCGTCGCGCAGGACGAGACGTACTCGGAGGTGCCCGTCGCCGCGGGTCGCTGTTGCGGTCTCGTCGACGTACTCCCACGCGGCGTGGCCATCATGAGGTTCGCGTGACACGAGCCGGGTGATATCCCCGCCGGCGAGGGCCACGAAACTGATGGGAAAGAGCGTGTCCGAGATCAACAGGACAACATCGTCGAACGCGACACTGGCGAAGGTGGTGCCGGCAGCGGCTTCGGTCAAACGCTCCTGCAGCGCGCGACACAGGGTCGACTTTCCCGACGAACTCGGCCCGTTGACGAGCAGCGCAACAGGCCTCGCTGCGACGGATTCACTCACGTCCGGATGCACCGATTAATCCTAGGAGCCGGTCGGCGCTCGAGGCGTCAGACCCCAACGACTTCGACCAGATGCTCGAGGCCCCGGAAATCCTCGGTGTTACGGGTGTAGAGCGGGAGTCCGGCTGCCATCGCGGTGGCGGCGATCAACAGGTCCACTGCCCGCGGGCCGCGGGCCTTGCGACCGGTTGCCGCGACCGCGGCATAGATGTGTCCGTAGGCGCGTGCGGCAGCGGAGTCGAAAGACAGCGGGTGAAACGTGGCCTCGGCCCGCTGGAGACGGTCCTGGCGTCTGGCCCGTTCCGCGCTGTCGCCGGCTGCGGGGGGGCCGGCGGCCAACTCGGCCATGGTCAGTGCGCTGACGGCCAATTCGTCGGGGAGACAGTCCGGATCGAGCTGATCGAGGTCGATGACGACTGAGGTGTCGATGAGTCCTCGGGGGTCGCGGCGAGGCTCAGCCACGGGGGGTCAGGTCTTGGGTGGCGACGGCGTCCAAGTCGGCGCGAAGGCGGTCGAGATCGACCCGGGGTGCGCCCCGGAAAGCCGCCACCGCTGCCGCCGCGCCGACGAACCGATCGCGGCGAAGGGGGGAAAGCTCCCCGACGGGAACCCCGTTGCGGGTCACGACGAAGGAGTGGCCGCGGTCTAGCTGGCGCATGATCTCCCCGCTGTTGTTGCGCAGCTCGCGTTGGGTGATCTCGGTAGCCACAGCCCGAGCGTAGCACGCCGTGCTACGCGCGGCTTGCGAGCGCCCTATTCACTCACGGAATCACGGCCAGCGCGGGGCGCGCAGCCCGCGCCAGCGCGAGTGTGTCGGCACGCCGTGATCGGCTCAAGCGTCAGGGGCTTGCCCGGTCCAACTCCCGCAGCGCGGGAACCCACGGGCAGGCCAGCGCGATCGCCAGAACCGGCAGCGCCAGGGCCAGGAACGCCACCCGAAGGCCGAAGGCGTCTACGAGTGGGCCCGCGATCATGAATCCGACCGGTCCGGCGGCGTACGCCATCGAGGTCATCACCCCCACCACCCGGCCGCGCATCTGCTCGGGTGTTCGGGTCTGCATCACCGAGTTATAGATCGGGCCGATCGGCCCGTACACCAGGCCCACGATCGCCGAGAGCACCAGGATCACCGGCAGCGGCGGCAGGAAGGCGATCACCGTCGCCCCGGCCCCGAAGGTGGCGACCGCGGTCAGCACCGTGGTGCGCTTGCTGGCGATGCGTGACAGCACCGTCCAACTCAGTGCGCCCACCAGGCCGCCGATCGACAGCGCCATCAACACCCAGCCCAGATGGGCGGGTTCGTTGCGATCGCTGAAGTACTTGGGGAACAACACACTTTCCATCGGCAGGTACAACCCGGTGACGGCCAACTCGAGCAGGCCGAGTGTCCGCAACACCCGGTTACCCCAGACGAAGCGCAGGCCCTCGAGCACACCGGAGACCACGCCGTCGGGTCGCTCATCGGGCTCGGGCCGATCAGCGCCCGGCAGGCGCAGCACCGCCATTGCCAGGATCGAGAGCCCGAACGCCGCGGCGGTGACCCACATGGTGTTGACGCCACCGAGAGTGGCGATCAGCAGACCGCCGATACCCGGACCGGTGATGTAGGCCAGATTGAAGGATGCCTCGTAGACGCTGTTGGTGTGGTCCAGTGTCCAGTTCGCCCGACGCGCCGCCTCGGGCAACATCGACAGCCGCGCCGTCATACCGGCCGGATCGAAAAAGGCGCCCAGGGCGGCCAGTCCGGCCAGTGCCGCGGTGCTCAGTACTCCGGCGCCCAGGGTCAACGCCAACACCGGGATCGCAGCGACCGACACCGCAGACATCGCGTCGGCGAGCATGGCGATTCGGCGCCGTCCTAGGAAATCGACCGCCGTGCCCGCGATCACGGTGGCGAACAACAGCGGCAGTGTGCCCGCCCCGGCGACGATGGATGCCTCGGTGGCACTACCGGTGCGTTGCAATACCAGCCAGGGGAACGCGACCAGTGAGATGCCGTTGCCCGCCGCGGCCAGGAACGCCGAGAACAGGATCAGCAGCACCGGCCACCTCGACGTCCTCACTTCGAGCAGCATAGATTCGCGCCGTGCAGTTCCCTCACCCGCGCACCGGCGCGCGCTTCGACTCGCCGGTGCCGCCCGGGTCTGGCTGGCCCGGCGATCCGGCAACCACGAGTACCCCGCTGGCCCACGACGCCGGACAGGTGGCGGCACTGGCCGGTGCCGTTGCCGACCTCGCCGACCTCGACGCCGACGTCAGCGTCTGCCGCGCCTGTCCGCGATTGGTCGACTGGCGCGAGGACGTCGCGATGGCCAAGCGCAAAGCCTTTGCCGAACAGCCGTACTGGGGCCGGCCGGCGCCGGGTTGGGGTGCGGTGCGGCCGCGGATCCTGGTGCTCGGGTTGGCTCCGGCGGCCCACGGCGCCAATCGCACCGGCCGGGTCTTCACCGGTGACCGCTCCGGTGACCAGTTGTTCGCCGCGTTGCATCGCATCGGTCTGGTGAACTCGCCGGTCAGCGTCGACGCGGCAGACGGATTGCAGGCCAACGGAATTCGGGTAGCCGCAGCGGTGCGCTGCGCACCACCGGGCAACGCCCCGACACCGGCCGAGCGGTCGACGTGCCAGCCGTGGCTGGACGCCGAGTGGCGGTTGATCTCACCGCACGTGCGGGTGGTCGTCGCGCTGGGCGGATTTGCCTGGCAGGCCGCGTTGCGCCTGGTCGGTGAAAAGCTCACGCCCAAGCCGAAATTCGGCCACGGCGCAGTAGCGGAGTTCCCGTCCGGCCTGGTGTTGCTCGGGTGCTATCACCCGAGTCAGCAGAACATGTTCACCGGACGCCTTACGCCGGCGATGCTCGATGAGGTCTTCGTCGAGGCTGCCCGCTGGGCCGGCCTCAGGGCGTCAGCCGGATGACCGGGATCGGCCGGTCGGTCCTGGCCTGGTAGCTGTCGTAGCGGTTGGCGTTGTTGGCGTTGACGATTCGCCACAGCCGCGCGTAGTCCGGGTCTTGCGCCCCGAGCTCGGCCGCGGTCGCTGCGAATCGCCGTGGGCCGACGTTGATCTCGACTCTGGGCTCGGCCCTCAGATTGTGCAACCAACCCGGGGAGCGCCGGTCGCCGCCGTTGGAGGCCACCACCAGGTAGCTGTCGCCGTCGCGGGCGTAGGACAGCGAATTCGTGCGCGGCAGAGCGGTCTTGGCGCCGACGGTGTGCAGCAGCAGACTGTTGGGAGCGCCCGGGATCCGGTGTCCGATCCGGCCCCCGGTGCGTTGGTAGAGCGTGTCGTGTGCCTGCGCGAAGAGTCGCAGCGCCTGATCGCCCAGTGACGATTTGCCCTGCGCGCTCACGGCAGTCGTTCCACAGCGTCGCGCAGGATCCGACCGGTGGTCTCCCGGTCCGGATCGCGGCGCAGCAGCATGCCCTTGGCGAAGGACATCCTGTCGCCGTCACGGCGCGGAATCACGTGCAGGTGGATGTGGAACACAGTCTGCATCGCCGACTTTCCGTCGTTGATGGCCACATTGTTGCCGGTCGCGGCCAGTCCCGAGGCGCGGGTGGCCCGGGCGATGCGTTGCCCGAGTGCCATCATGGCGGCCAATGTTGCGGCCGGGGTGTCGGTGAGATCGACGCTGTGCGACTTCGGGATCACCAGGGTGTGGCCGCGGGTGAACGGCCGGATATCGAGGATGCCGAGGAAACCGTCGTCCTCGTGAACCCGGATCGCCGGGGCGCGCCCGGCGACGATCTCACAGAACACACATGCCATGGCGTCAGGATCCGATCGAGTCCGCGATGCGATCGATGGCGGGCCGCACCAGCAGGGTGTAGGTGTCGGCGATCGCCTTCTCCCGGTGTTGGGCCTGCGCCTGCTGCCGTTCGGGGTCGGCGGCCAGGGCCATGAACGCGCGTTTGCTCGGGAATTGATTGAACCGCACCTGATGCCATACTCGGCCGTCGCCGACGATGGTGCCCTCGACGGCGAACCACCCGGCCACCCGAACGCCCTGGCGGCCGGCGATCTGCGCGATGGCCGTTGCGTAGGCCTCCATCTCGTCCGGAATCGCCTGTGCCGCATCGGGTTCAGTGAAGCTCAGCACATGCACCACGGTGATCGGGCCGTCCTGCGCGGTGGGGGGATGCGGCGCGTCGGCCCAATCGACGACGGCGCCGACGGGCGCTACCGGGTAGGGCAGTGGCTGGCAGCCCATCACGATCGTCTCCGCCATGCCGGCATCCTTGTGCTGGTGGGCCGCCAGGAAATCGGGACGCGACTGCATGTCGATGAACGATTGCCGGGTGGGGTATTTGACCACTGCGACCCGATCCCAGACCGGTGTCGCACCGAGTAGCTGCTCGCCGACGTCGCCGAAGAAGACCGGCTCGGCTCCGATGTGGGCGAGAATTTCGACCGGCGAATAAAGGTCGTCGGCCGCTTGGCCGCTGATCGTCGACTCGCGGCCGTCGGCGTAATCGGCGATATCGCGGTACTTCATCAGATTGACCATCCAGACCGGCCCGTCATCGCCGGGGGCCGTGGTTGCCAGCCGCATCGCGTAGTCGGAATCGATCGTGCCGTAGCGGGGGTTGTCCGAATCGCTCACCGGGTGACGGTACAACGGACCGCAGTGGTGCGTCACCGGCGCGGTCGGGCCGGGGCACCGCTACGCTGCGTCCAGTGGACGTCACCGAAATCGCCTTCGCCGGCGCCGCCGAACAGGCCCGCATGCTTGCGGCCGGAACCATCACCGCCCCCGCACTGCTTGAGCTGTACCTCGATCGCATCACCAGGCTGGACCGGGAGGTGCGGTCCTACCGCGTGGTGATGGCCGACAGCGCGCGTCGCGAGGCGGCCGCGGCCCAGGAGCAACTCGATGCCGGCGAGCGCCTGCCGATGCTCGGAGTTCCGATCGCGATCAAGGATGACGTCGACGTCGCCGGGGAGTTCACCACCTACGGCAGCAGCGCCTACGACCTGCCCGCCACCGCCGACGCCGAGGTGGTGCGGCGGCTGCGAGAAGCCGGCGCGGTGATCCTGGGTAAGACCTCGGTACCGGAGATGATGTTGTGGCCGTTCACCGAAACGGTGTCCTACGGTGCCACACACAATCCGTGGGATCTTGCCTACACGCCCGGCGGCAGCAGTGGCGGCAGCGGCGCGGCGGTGGCTGCCGGTCTGGCGCCGATCGCGTTGGGTTCGGACGGCGCGGGGTCGATTCGCATCCCGGCCGGTTGGTGCGGCCTGTTCGGCCTCAAGCCGCAACGCGACCGGGTGCCGATTTCACCGCACGACGACGCCTGGTGCGGCCTGAGCGTCAACGGCCCCCTGACTCGTACAGTGGCCGATGCCGCACTGTTCCTGGATGTGACCCACACCGGTAAGGCTCCCCGCGGGGGGTTCGTCAAAGCGGCGGCCCGCAAGCCTGGCCGGTTGCGAATTGCGTTGAGCGCCAAGCTGCCCCCGACCATGCTGGGCCGGGTCGGCCGGGCGCAACAGAAAGCCCTCGACGGGGTCGAGAAACTTCTTCGCGACCTCGACCACGAGGTGTTCTGGCGCGATCCGGACTATCCGGCCTGGGCGCTGTACGGCCATGTGCTGCCCCGGATGTGGCGCGGGGTCTACGAGGACGTGCAGAAGTTGCCGTACCCGGAACGGCTGGAACCCCGGACCAGAGCCGTCGCCCGCCTCGGCGGATTGATCTCGGACAGCCAACTCGAGAAGGTGCGTGCCGCCGAGCCGGCGCTGGCGGCGCGGGTCCAGTCGATCTTCGACGATATCGACGTCGTGATCACTCCGGGTGCGGCGACCGGGCCGTCGCGGATCGGGCGGTACCAGCACCGGGGCGGGGTCACCACGCTGGCGATGGTGGCCTCCCGGGTGCCGTTCAACGCGATCTTCAACGCCACCGGTCAGCCGGCGGCCGCGGTGCCATGGGCACTAGACGACAACAGCCTGCCGATGTCGGTGCAACTCGTCGGGCGTCCTTCGGAGGAGGCGACGCTGCTGTCGCTCAGTACCCAGATCGAGGCGGCGCGGCCCTGGGCTGACCGGCGGCCTCCGGTGTCATGACCGGCGCCGTCGATCTGGATTCCTCCGGTCTGCTCGACGGTCTGGTTGGCGAGGACCGCAGTGAGCGCGCCGAGTTGATCCGGTGGCTGCTCGATCAGGGCATCACGGTCGAGGAGATTCGGCATTCGTTCGCGCCGATGCTGCTTGCCGCGCGGCGTGTGCTCGGCGACGACGGCACGTATCTGTCGGCGCGGCAGATCAGCGAGCAGGTGGGGATCGACGTCGACGAATTGAATCGCTTCCAGCGCGCCAGCGGACAACCCCAGATCGATGATCCCGATGCGCCCGTGTTCATGCGGTCCGATGGCGACACCGCACTTCACATCAAGCGCTTCCTCGATCTTGGCATCGACCCGGATCAATTGTTGACTATCGTCCGAGTGCTGGCCGAGGGCCTGTCGCGAGCCGCTGAGGTGATGCGCGCCGCCGCGCTGGGACCCGTCTTTCACCCCGGCGTCACCGAACTCGAGATCGCCAAGGGCACAAGGGATCTGGTGAGCGTAGCGGCGCCGATGTTGGGACCGATGATCCAGGACATGCTGCTGCTGCAGTTACGTCATGAGGTGCAGACCGGCGCGGTCAATGCCAGCGAGCGCAGGGCGGGAGCACCACTGCCGGGTGCGCGCGAGGTGGCATGCGCGTTCGCCGACCTGGTTGGATTTACCCGCCTCGGTGAGGAGTTACCGCCGGAGGGCGTTGAGCAATTAGCCAACCGGCTGGCCGATATTGCCCGTCAGGTCATGGTGGCCCCGGTGCGTCTGATCAAGACCATCGGCGACGCGGTGATGCTCATCTCGCCTGACACCGGCGCGCTGCTGGAAGTCATCCTCGCTCTCGTCGACGCCGCGGAGGCCGACGAACTACTGCCGCAATTGCGGGTGGGGGTGGCGTACGGATCGGCGGTGAGCCGGGCCGGCGACTGGTTCGGCAGCCCGGTGAACCTGGCCAGCCGGGTCACCTCGGTCGCGCGCCCGGGGGCAGTGCTGGTCGCGGAGTCCGCCCGCGAGCAGATCGGTGACGATGAGCGTTTCCTATGGTACTACGCCGGTGCCCGACGGCTGCGTGGCATCCGGGACGGCGTGGATCTGTACCGGGTCCGCCCCGGCGATATGCCCCGCGACTGACCCGGAGCGGGCCAGGGTCCGAGCGCGGTCAGCGCTTGCGCAATAGCGCTCGGCCGCCGATGAACGCCACCCCTGCCAGCGATAGGAGAGCCCATCCGGGGCCCACCAGCCACCACACCAGTCCCGCCCCGATCAGGGCCGGTGACACCGCGGCCAACGCCATCGTCGGATGCTGTCGGACCACGTCGCGGGCGGCACGGGCACGTTGGGGATCTATATCTTTTCCTGGCATGCGGCCATTATGCGTCCGTCGGGGGCTTCGGTGCGGAAAGTCAGCGGTCTCAGCCGGCGAAAGCCCAGCCGCTCGGTCTTAGGGCTGCGACTTAGGGCTGCCGGGACAGTAGTACAGGCCCTGCTGCTACGAGTGCGTCATCCGCCAATAGGCACCGTGTCGTTCCAGCAGTTCCGCGTGACTTCCCTGCTCGACGATCCGGCCCCCGTCGATCACCACGATCAGGTCCGCGTCGCGGATCGTGGACAGCCGGTGGGCGATGATGAAGCACGTTCGATGCCTGCGTAATTCCGTCATCGCCTGTTGAATCTGCAGCTCAGTGCGGCTGTCCACGGAACTGGTCGCCTCGTCGAAAATCAATAGTTGTGGTTGGGCCACGAATGCCCGAGCAATGCTGATCAACTGTTTCTCGCCGGCGCTGAGGTTCCCGCCGTCATCGCTGATCCTGGTCTGATACCCGTGCGGAAGTGACCGGATGAAGCTGTCCGCGTAAGCCGCCCGCGCCGCCTCGACGATCTCGTCCTCGGTCGCCTCGGGTCGACCATAGGCGATGTTCTCGGCGATCGTTCCGCCGAACAGCCAGGTGTCCTGCAAAACCATGCCGATCCGGGATCGTAGCGACGACCTGCTCACCTCGCGGATATCGACGCCGTCGAGCAGAATCCGTCCGGAGTCCACGTCGTAGAAGCGCATCAGCAGATTGACCAGTGTCGTCTTACCCGCGCCAGTCGGGCCGACGATCGCCACCGTCGTTCCCGGCTCGGCGGCTAACGTCAGATCCTCGATCACCATCGCGTCGGGGGAATAGCCGAATGAGACGTTCTGAAATACGACCTGACCGCGACCGTGGGGGAGTTCGGTTGGCGCGGAGGCGGATTCCTCCGGCTCGTCGAGGAAGTCGAACACCCGCTCGGCGCTGGCCACCCCGGACTGACATGTGTTGTACATACCGGCGACCTGGGTCAGCGGTTGGTTGAACTGGCGGACGTATTGGATGAATGCCTGGACGCTGCCGAGGGTGATCTGCCCACTCGCCACCTGAAAGCCGCCGATCACGGCTACCGCCACATAACTGAGGTTGCCGACGAACATCGTCGCCGGAGATACCAGTCCGGAGAAGAACTGCGCACCGAAACTCGCGGTGTAGACCTCGGCGTTGAGTTCACCGAATCGGTCCTGCGCCAACGCGCGATGGCCGAACGTACGAACGACGGTGAAACCGCTGTAGGTCTCCTCGATGTGGGCGTTGAGGCGGCCGGTGTTGGCCCACTGCGCGATGAACAATTTCTGTGACCGCCGTGCGATGGCCCGGGTCACCCACAGCGACAGCGGAACCGTGCACACCGTGATCAGAGCCAGCAGTGGTGAAATGGTCAGCATCATCACCGATACGGCGATCACCGTGAGGACCGCCGTGAACAGTTGACTGATGGTGATCGACACGGAGGCCTGAATGTTGTCGACGTCATTGGTCACCCGGCTCAGGAGTTCGCCGCGCTGCCGTGAGTCGAAATAGGACAGGGGCAGCCGGTGGACTTTGCGTTCCACCTCGGATCGCAGCTTGGTGATGGTCCGCGCAACGATCACGTTGAGCAGCCGGGCCTGCGACCAGATGAGAAGTGCGGCAACGAGATACATCGCTAAGGCCAGCAGCAGAGTTCGCCCGACAGCGTCGAAGTCGACACCGCGGCCCGGGGTCACGTTCATCCCGCTCAACAGGTCGGCAAAAGTGTTGTCCCCGCGGGCCCGTGCCGCGGCGATCGCCTGCTCCCTGGTGATCCCGGCCGGCAGCGTGCGTCCGATGACTCCGTTGAATAACAGGTCGGTGGCGTGGCCCAGGACCCGTGGGCCGATCGCGGACAGCACGACACTGCCGATGGACAGCGCTAGCACTGCGGCGATGGCGGTGTGTTGTGGACTCAGTCGCCGGAATAGTCGTCGGGCGGAACCGGTGAAGTCTCGCGATCGCGCCGCGGCGGGGTCGGTCATCATCGCCTGCACGGCGCCGCGCATCGGCGGGGCGGTCATGGCCGGCCTCCCACCCCGGTGCCCATGGACTGCGAGTCGGCGAATTCGGCGTACGCGGCGCAGCGATCCAGCAACTCGTCGTGCCGGCCGACGCCGACCACGTGGCCGGCGTCGAGGACGATGATCTGATCGGCGGTCATCACCGTCGAGATCCGTTGCGCCACAATGATGACGGTGCAGCTAGCCGATGACTCGTGCAGTGCTGCCCGCACCCGGGCGTCGGTCTCGGTGTCCAGTGCGGAGAAGGCGTCGTCGAACAGATAGATCGCCGGTGTGCGGATCACCGCTCGGGCGATCGCCAACCGCTGGCGTTGGCCGCCGGAGAAGTTGATACCAGCCTGTGCCACCCGCGTACCCAGGCCGTCGGGCGTCGCGGCGATGAAGTCGTCGGCCGCGGCCACCCGAAGTGCGGTCCACATTTCGTCCTCGGCAGCGTCGCCCTTGCCGTAGCGCAGGTTGTCGGACACGGTTCCCGAGAAGAGGTATCCGCGTTGCGGCACCAGGCCGACTGACGCCCACAGATATTCGGTGTCGTAATCCCGCACGTCGACATCGTCGACGCGGATCGACCCTGAATTCACGTCATACAGTCGGCAGATCAGTGACACCAGTGTCGACTTGCCTGAACCGGTGCCGCCGACAATGGCCGTCGTCGTACCGGGGGAGGCCGTGAACGAAACCCCATCCAGGACTGGGCGTTCCGCTCCCGGATAACTGAAGCTGACATTGTCGAGCGCGATGGCGCCGCGGATATCACCGGCAGGCCGCCGTGGGGATGGTGGGTTGGTGATTGCTGTACGAGTGTTCAGCACCTCGGTGATCCGTTCGGCGCACACCGATGCCCTCGGCAGGATCACCAGGATCAGGGTGGCCATCAGAACGGCCATCAGGATCTGCATGAAATAGGACAGGAAAGCGATCAGCGAACCCACCTGCATCGCACCGGCGTCGATGCGAAGGCCACCGAACCAGATCAGCGCGACGCTGGAGATGTTGATGGTCAGTGTCGTCACCGGAAGCATCAGTGCCTGCCAGCGCCCGGCCGCCAGGGCGGCATCGGAGACGGCGTGGTTGGCCGCGGCGAATCGCTGTTGTTCGAAGGGTTCGCGAGCGAAGGCCCGGACCACCCTGATGCCGGAGAGTTGTTCGCGCAGCACCCGGTTGATGGTGTCGATGCGTTGCTGCATGCTGCGGAAGATCGGCAGCATCCGCGACACGATCAGGTAGTTGGCCACCGCCAGGACGGGCACGCTGACCAGCAGCAGCCAGGACAGCCCGGCATCCTGGTGAATCGCCATGATGATGCCTCCGACACACATGATCGGGGCGGTCACCAGGACGGTGGCGGTCATCTGCACCAGGACCTGAATCTGCTGGACGTCGTTGGTGGTGCGGGTCAACAGCGACGGCGCACCGAATCGGGCGGTCTCACTGTCGGAGAACGTGGTGACGTGGCCGAACATCGCCGCGCGGACGTCGCGGCCGAATCCCATCCCGGTGCGCGATCCGAAGTACACCGCGCCGATCGCACACCCGCCCTGCAGGGCGGTGACCGCCAGCATCACCAGGCCCAACCGGCCGATCAGCCCGGTATCGCCCTTGGCGACGCCGTCATCGATGATCGCCGCGTTCACCGTCGGCAGATACAGCGAAGCCAGCGTGCTGATGGTCTGCAGCACCATGACGGCGGCGACCAGCCGCCGGTACGGCCGGACATACCGCTGCACCAGTGCCAGGAGCATGTCGTTACTGTCCCATACCGACCCGGGCGCAAAGACCGCAGTTCAGCCGGTATGTCGGAGGTTCTTTCCGGCGCTGGCGCTACAGTGCATGCTGTGAGAATCAGCAGGCGCCTATGACGTCGGCGCGCAGACTCGCGGCCCTCGCCGTGACCGTGGCGGCGGTGGTTCCCGCGCTCGGTGCGTGCTCAAGCCCGAACGCCGACCAGGCGCAGTCGACGCAGGAGCAACCGGACTCGCCCGGGCCCGGCAGAGACGGTAAGCACGGGCCGATGTTCGGTGAGTGCGGTGACGTCAGTGACCAGACGATGGCCGAGCAGACCCGGGTGACCGGACTGGTGAAGACCGCGGTCAACTCGGTCGGATGCCAATGGCTGGCCGGCGGTGGCATTCTCGGACCGCACTTTTCCTTCACCTGGTATCGCGGCAGCCCGATCGGCCGCGAGCGCAAGACTGAGGAACTCTCGCGCACCAGCGTCGAGGACATCTCTATCGAAGGCCATGATGGCTGGGTGGCGGTGGGTACCGATCCGATGCTGGGGGACAACCTGTGCGAGATCGCGATCGGATTCAATGACGACTTCATCGAGTGGTCGATCAGCTTTGCCGAGAAGCCGTTCCCGCCGGCCTGCGATGTGGCCAAAGAACTGACCCGCCAGTCGATTGTGAGTGCGAAATGAGTCGGCCGATGAGCAGTACTGCCGGGCAGCGTCCTGTCGGGCAGCGTTCACCTCGGCGCGCCATCGAGGGTGCATTGGCCGTACTGACTGCCCTGGCCGTACTCACCGGGTGCGCGCAGACCGTCGGCGGCACCGCGCTGAAAACGGGTGCGGGTCCCACCCAGCGCAATGACAAGTCCGCCAAGGAGTATCCGAACCTGCTCAAGGAGTGCGACGTCCTGACCGCCGATGTGCTGGCCAAGACGGTCGGTGCAGATCCTCTCGACATTCAGAGCACCTTCGTCGGCGCGGTCTGCCGATGGCAGGCGCTCAATCCCGCCGGTCTGATCGACATCACCCGGCTGTGGTACGAGCAGGGCAGCCTGGACAACGAGCGCATGGTGGCCGAATACCTGAAGTATCAGGTCGAGAGCCGCGCGATCGCCGGTGTTGCCTCCATCGTCATGCGCACCAACGATCCCAACGGAGGCTGTGGGGTGGCCAGTGACGCCGCCGGCGTGGTGGGGTGGTGGATCAACCCGCAGGCACCCGGTATCGACGCGTGTGGTCAGGCCATCAAGTTGATGGAACTGACGCTGGCCACTAACTCCTGACCGGCCACCAACTCCTGACGGGCCACCAACTCCTGACGGTTCTCAGCGCGGCACATGGAATGACGCCAACTCGGCGCCGTTGAGTTCCAATGCCGTCCAGCCTGCCGGCACCTTCAGTACCGCGATCCCCGACGTCGGGAACTTCATCTCGATCCGCCCGACCGCGTCTGCGTTACTCGCCGGGCGCGCGGCCAGTCCGAGGGCTACCTGGCTCACCGTGGGTTCATGGCCGACGACCAGCAGGGTGGCGACGTCGTTATCGACCCGGTTGATCTGATCAAGCATCGCCCCGACGGTGGCGTCATAGAGCTGTTGCAGGTAACTCACCGGAGCGGCGATACCGGTTCGGTCCAGGGTCTGCCGGGTGCGCACCGCGGTCGAGCACAGCGCCGCGTCGATCGCGGGCAGTGTCGAGCGCAACCAGTCGCCGGCCAGAGCGGCCTCCCGGATCCCGCGCGCGGCCAGCGGCCGGTCATGGTCGGCCACGCCCGCCGGGTAGTCGGACTTTGCATGCCGCATCAGCACCAGGGTTCTCATTCGTCCCAGGTTAGGGCACTCGCCGGGCGAGGCTCCCGGAGTTGTCGGACCCCGGTCATACACTCGCGCCAGGGTTGCAGCATCAGGGGAGAAAGGGTTGGGGGAATGCGCTTTATTCACACGGCCGACTGGCAACTCGGGATGACCCGGCACTTTCTAGACGACGACGCCCAACCGCGGTATTCGGCTGCGCGGCGTGATGCGGTCGCAGGGTTGGGCGCGCTCGCGCAACGGACCGGCGCGGAGTTCGTGGTGGTGGCCGGCGATGTGTTCGACGCCAATCAGTTGGCGCCGAAGGTGATCAGCCAGTCGCTTGCAGCCATGGGTCGCATCGAGGTTCCGGTGTACCTGTTGCCCGGCAACCACGATCCGCTTGATGCCTCGTCGGTGTACACCAGCAAGCAGTTCCGCACAGAGTGTCCGGGCAACGTGGTGGTGCTCGACCGCGCAGGTGTATTCAAAGTGCGTCCAGGCTTGGAGATCGTGGCCGCACCGTGGCGCTCGAAGCGGCCCACCACCGATTTGGCCGCCGAGGTGCTGGCTGACCTTCCCGCCGACGGCACGGCGCGGATTCTGCTGGCGCACGGCGCCGTCGATGTCCTCGATCCGGACCGCAACAACGTCGCTGCGATCCGGATGGCCGCGGTGACTGCGGCCCTCGAATGCTCGGCTGTGCACTATGTGGCACTGGGCGACAGGCACTCCCGCACGGAGGTTGGTGGCAGCGGTCGCGTCTGGTACTCCGGTTCGCCGGAGGTCACCAACTATGACCACCGCGAACTCGATTCCGGTCACGTGCTGCTGATCGATATGGATCTCGATGACCCCGCGCATCCGGTCACCGTGGAACCTCACACCGTCGGCACGTGGCGCTTCCTCACCATCGCCGCAGATCTGAACAACGACAGCGATATCGCCGCGCTCGACGCCAGACTCGAGGCACTGCCCGGCAAGGACCGCACCGTGGTGCAGTTGGCGCTCAAGGGCACGGTCACTATCACCGAGCAGGCTGAATTGGACCTCTGCATCGAGAAGTACTTGCGGCTCTTCGCCGGCTTGGATAACTGGGAGCGCCACACCGAGTTGGCAGTAATGCCCGCCGACGAGGAGTTCGACAATCTTGGCATCGGCGGATTCGCCGCCGACGCTGTCGCCGAACTGGTCGAGACCGCTCGCTCCGAGGGGTCTGACGCACAGACCGCGCGCGGAGCGTTGGCACTGCTGCTGCGGCTGTGGAAGGGCGTCGAGTGATCCTGCATCGGCTGCGGTTGAAAAACTTCCGCGGTATCGCCGACCGCGAGATCAACTTCCCCGACCGTGGGGTTGTGGTGGTCTGCGGCCCCAACGAGATCGGCAAGTCGTCGATGCTCGAGGCGCTCGGCCTGCTGCTCGAGCAGAAGGATAGCTCGGCCAAGCAGACGGTCTTGGCGGTCAAGCCCGTCCACGGTGACGTCGGCACCGAGGTGAGCGCCGAAATCAGCACCGGTCCCTACCGGTTCGTCTACCGCAAGCGTTTCCACAAAAAGCGCCTCACCGAACTCAGCGTCACCGCGCCCAGCCATGAGCAGCTCACCGGTGACGAGGCGCACAATCGGGTCCGCGCCATCATTGACGATACTGTCGACACTGCGCTGTGGGACGCCCAACGGGTACTGCAATCAGACTCCACCAACGCGGTCGATCTGTCGGGCTGCACTGCGTTGACAAACGCACTCGACGCTGCGGCCGGCGAAGCCACGACCGCTTCGGGCGCCGAAACCTTGCTGATCGACCGCATCGACGCTGAATTCGCGCGCTACTTCACCGAGCGAACCGCCAGGCCCGCCAGGGAATACAAGGACGCCGTCGGCCGGCTGGAAGCCGCCGAAGAGACGGCGAAAAGCTGTCGAGACGCCATCGCCGACATCGAGGAACGGGTAAACCGTCAGGAACGGCTGTGCGCGACCCGCGCCGACCTAGCCGACGCCCTCGCCCCAGCCGCAGCCCGGCGGGTTTCAGCTGAACAGGCGCAGGCTGCACTGGGCGCACTCGTCGAGAAACTGGAGAAAGCGCGACTGAATGCGGCCGCCGCTATCGCCACCGCCACCGCCTCGGCAGCGGCGCAACAGCAGCGCTTGATGCAGATTACCGACGTTGCGACGCGCACAACCGCCCTGTCCGACGCGCGCGAAAAACTGACCGCAGCTGAAAAAGAGGAGGCGGCCGCGCATGAGCACGTCGGTACGGTCGCCGCGCAGTCGGCTTCTGTTACGGCCGCGCGCCAAGGGGCGCAGCTGCGTGTCGATGCCGCTATCGCTGCTCAGAAGTCCTGCGCCGCAAGGCTGGAGGGCCGTCGGTTCACCGATCAGCTTTCCCAGATCGAGCGCATCCACGCCGAGCGCGCGCAGGTCACCGAGCAGCTTGTGGCCATTACCTTGACCGGGGAACTGTTCGGCGAGATCCACGACAGTGCAGATTTAGTGGAACTCCTCGAGGCGCAACTGCGCGCCGACGCCGGCGCTGTCGAGTTCACCGCACCGACCGACTTGGCGGTCGTAGCCGGCGGCGAGGCGGTGACGCTTGCTGCAGGGCAACCCTGGACGCCCACGCCCTCGGCGCCGCTCACGGTCGAGGTTCCCGGCGTCATCACGGTGCGCATCGACCCCGGTGCCGGGGTTGCCGACATGCGAACCCGGCTCGATGTCGCGCAGCGCCGCCTTGCCGACGCGTTAATCCTCGGCGAGGTATCCGACGTGGCGTCTGCGCGTGCCCTGGACAGCCGGCGGCGTGAACTCACCGCCACCGGCAACACGCTGACCGCCACCCGGGATGCGCTCTGCGTTGGCGTCGACATCGATGCGCTGCGCGCACGGGTGGCCGAGTTCCGTGCTGGTGACCCAGAACCCGAGACCGATCCCACAGCGGCTGCGGCGCAGGCCGAAGCGGAACTGAGGGTGGCCGGCACGGCGCTCGAGGCCGCCGTGACCGCCGCCAGGGCTCAGACCCAGGCAGCAGACGCCGCCGCGGAAGTGCTGAAGTCGACGGTCGACGCCGCCAATATTCTGCGGGAGCGGGCGAAGGCCGCCGAGTCTGAGTTGGCGGATGCGCGTGGTCGACTCGCCCAGTCGCAGGCCGTCGCCTCCGACGAGCAGGTCACCTCCGTGGCCGCCACCGATGCCGCGGCGCAGGACGCTGCCGGCGAACAGCTGGCCGCGTTGACGGCGGAGTATCAGGCCGGCAACCCCGACGACGTAGCCGCCGAACTGGCTGCTGCAATCCGGGCGGAGAAGGATATCGCCGGCGAACTCGCCGCCGCCGACAAGGAGATCGACGCGCTGACCGCGCAGTGGGAGATCATTGGGGCGGAGGGCCGCCAGGGCCAGCTGGATGACGCCGAGGCTGCGCTACGGCGTATCGCTGCCGAGCATGACGCTGTCCGCGATCGCGCCGAGGCCGCCAAATTCTTGCGGACGACCATGATCAAGCACCGCGAGAACATCCAACAGCGCTACGTGGAACCGTTTCGGACTGAACTGGAACGGCTGGGGCGCATCGTGTTTCAGAACGAGTCCGTCAAACTGGACATCAACCCAGACCTGTCCATCGAGTCGCGCACACTCGATGGGCGCACCGTTCCCTACGGCTCGCTGTCCACCGGCACCAGGGAACAACTGGCCATCATGGTGCGACTGACCGGTGCCGCAATGGTGGCGGATGCGGACACCGTCCCCGTGGTTATCGACGACGCACTCGGATTTGCCGACCCGGATCGGCTGATCAGCATGGGCGAGGTGTTCAACTCAGTCGGCGAGCGCGGTCAGGTGATCCTGCTGACCTGTCAGCCAGACCGCTACAGCGGTGTCCGAAACGCGACAGTCATCGAATTGCTGACGTGAACCTGTTCCCGAGTTAGTCGGCTAGCGTCAGCACCTCGTCGAAGCCGGCGATCAGGCCGCCGCGGACGCCGGCCATGGATATAACATTTCTGTTATGTTAGGCGGCATGGCTGCCTATGGTGCTCAGTTGATCCGCGAGGCCCGGCAGCGTGCGGGCCTGACTCAAACCGAGCTGGCCAGCAGGGCTGGTCTGCTGCAGCCCGCTATCGCACGCTGGGAAGCGGGCCGCAGCGCGGTCAGTCTCGACGACGTCGTCCGGATCGTTCGTTTGTGCGGATTGGATCTGGAGTTCCACATCGTCGAGCGCGACAGCAGCGACATGGCCCAAGCGGTCCGCCTGGCCACGCTGTCGGGCCAGCAGCGGTTGGATCGCCACGCCAAGGTGATCCGACAGCTTGGTGTGTTGCGCCAAGTGGGGCGGTCCTGACGTGGACCTTGATCTTGAGCGGCTGTTCGCGACCCTGTATCGCCACAGGGTGGTCTACGTACTGATCGGCGGGCTGGCCGCGGTGTTTCACGGGTCGCCTTTTCCCACGGAGGACGCTGACATCACGCCCGCTACCGACGGTGTCAATCTCACTCGGCTCGCGGCGGCGCTGTCTGAGCTCAACGCACGGATTCGGACCGAATCCGTGCCAGCGGGCCTGCCGTTCGCGTGCGACGCTCAGGCATTGGCCGGCGCCCAGACATGGAACCTGGTGACCGACGCCGGCGATCTCGACATCGCCTTCCAGCCCTCCGGTACCCACGGCTACGCCGACTTGCATCGGGGCGCCACCCGCACCGAGCTCTACGACAGCACCGTCGAGATCGCCTCCCTCGGCGATGTGATTCGCTCCAAACAGGCCGCCAACCGACCCAAGGATCAGCGGGTCCTACCCACGTTGCGCGAACTCCTGGCGAAGGGATGAACGCGCGTGCCGCCGCCGCGCCGACATCATCACCGGTTCATCCCCGCCAGCGCGGGACTTTGTTCCCTTGGCACAATCGGCAGATGACTCCGGCTGGTTCGATCGCCAACCGCCGCTACCGACAGTTGGCCGCACTACCGGGCGTCGCCTCGATCCGGCGGCCCATGACGCCGGGCGCCGACGAGCGGTTCGACCTGCATTACGTACGCACCGGACCGGTGAGCCCGACGCCGTCGGTGATCATCCCCGGCGGCCCCGGCATGGCGTCCATCGGTCCCTATCAAGGCTTTCGGAGGCGGGCAGCCGAGAGGGGCCTCGATGTCATCATGGTTGAGCATCGAGGCGTCGGGATGTCGCGGCGCGATGACTCCGGCGCCGACCTTCCGTCGGAGTCGTTGACCATCACTGCGGTCCTCGACGATATCGCCGCGGTGCTTGATGACGCCGGTGTCGACACCGCTGTGGTCTACGGAGCCTCCTACGGAAGCTACCTGGCAGCCGGCATGGGGGTGCGGCACCGGGATCGGGTGCACGCCATGGTGTTGGATTCTCCGCTGTTAGACCACAATGACTTTCAAGTCGTCCGACATGCTTGCCGGGAACTGCTGTGGCATGACGACTCGGCACTGGCAGCCAAGGTTCGGGCGCTGACCGAGGCCGACTCGTTCGGGCCCGCGGACCTGACAATCGCGGCAGGTATCTACGGCATCGGTGGCGCCGATCTCCTCGGGCACCACCTCGACCTGCTCCTCGACGGACGGCGCCTGCTGTGGTCGGCGATGCGGCTCGTCACCGTGAGCGTGGCACACCGGAAAGTGTTGTTCCACAACGAATCCGACCTCGTCGCACCGATCGGATTTCGCGAACTGAACTTCGCCGGAATCCCGGACGGGCTACCCCTGGACACTGCACTCACCTGGCGTGGGGTGCCGGCGGCCGCCATCGGGTTTGAGGCAGAGCCCTTCGACCTCGTCGCAGAGATGCCCGGGTTCGGGTGGCCCACGGTGGTGGTGTCCGGCGGGCGCGACCTCGTTACGCCGGCGGCCGTGGCGCAGCGGATCGCTGAACTGGTGCCGGCGTCGACAATGGTTTCGTTGCCGACTGCCGCACACAGCATCCTGGACTCCCAGGATGAGGCCGCACTGCGGATCCTCGCAGCAGTGGCGGGCGGTCGAGCAGAATCGCTGCCGGCGCAGGCGGATAGTCTCGATCGACTGTCGGCGGGTACGTCGGTGAGGTTGGCCAGGCCAGCACTGGCCGCAGCGGCCCGGCTGGCGGCCGCGCTACCGCGGTTCGGCGTAACGCGCGCTATTTCATGAAACCGATTGTGCTGTAGTCCAAGTCGCCCACGCCGGCCGGTCCGAAGTTAGCCAGCTTGCTCAGCACCGCCACATTGCCCGGCGACTGGTAGAGCGCCAGACTGAAGACCTCTTCCCAGAGCATTCTGTCCACGTCGTTAGCCAGCGCGCGGGCCTTCGCCGGGTCCAGCTCGTCGAGCACCTCCTCGACCTTGGCGTCGATCGCCGGTGAGGAGATCTTGCCGAAGTTGCTCTCCGCGTCGGTGGTGAAAATCTGATTCAAACAGCACAGCGCGAATGCGTCACCCACCCAGGAGAACTGGGTGATATCGAAGTCGCCGACGTTGACGTAGTTGGTGAAGAACCCGTCGGCGGGCTTGACGTCCAGTTGCAACTTCACCCCGATCTGGGCGAGGTTGCTTTGCGCCACCTGCGCCACCTGCCGACCGGTCTGGGAGTCGTAGAGCACATCACGGATCACCAGTGGCTTACCGTCCTTCTCGCGGAACTGGCCGTTGAGCTTCCAGCCGAGGGCGTCGAGTTCGGTTTTGGCCTTCTCCGGGTCGTAGGCGACGACGGCGCTGTTGTCCTGATAGCCCTCCTGGCCGGCGACGAAGACGTGGTTGCCCAGTGGCGTGGGATTGTCGACCAGTCCACGCTGGGTCACGCTGACGATGGCCTGGCGGTCGATACCTTTGGCGACGGCCTGCCGTAATGCCTTGTCGGACAGGATCGCACCGGTCGCGCCGTTGAAGGTCATGTGATACCAGCTGGGGCCGGGGGCGCGCCGGATCGAGATCCCGTCGGTACTGCGGGCGATCTGCAGTTCATCCAGTGACGAGATGCCGGTGGCATCGATGGTCTTGTTCTGCAGTGCCGGAATCCGGGCGGCGTCATCGAGTGCCAGGAATGTGAACGAGTCCAGTATCGGTGGCGTACCCCACCATTTCGGGTTGCGGGTCAACGTGATTCGCTGTGCGGTGCGGTCGACATTCGAGACCATGAACGGCCCCGCGGACGGCCCGGGCGTCTCAAGCTGTCCCTTGTTGAAGACGTCGGGGTCGGTAGTCATGCTCTTGGGCAGGAGCATGGTGTTGCCGGCGAACATGCCGCGCCACTCCGGGTAGTGCTGGGCGAAGGTCATCACGGCTTGGCGATCGTCGACGCCGCGGGTCACCGATGCCACCCGGTCGGAGCCGTTGGGCGAGGCGATCGCAAACGCTTTGTCCCTACCACTGGTGGCGTTGATCTGGGCGGCGATGTCTTCCCAGGTGATCGGTGCGCCATCGGACCAGGCGGCCTTCGGATTGATGGTGTAAGTCACCACCTGCGGGTCGGTTTTGGTCAGCTCCACATTCGTGAAGTAATCCGTGTTGACCTTCATCGACCCGTCGGAGGAGATGACGAACGCCCGCGGCATGGTGGGCCGCAGCACGCCGGCGGTGTCGGCCAGGTTGCCATCGATGTTGAGGGTGTTGAAATTCGGCGGCATCTCGCCGATGGACAGCCGCAGATTCCCGCCCGAGGCCAGCGTGGCCGGGTCCTGCGGGTTGGTATCGCTGGCCGATCCGAGTTCGGCGTTACCACCCGCCGACGGGGCGGACTGCTGGCCGGATGAGCAACCGGCCACCACCAGTGTCGCCGCCATTCCTACCGCGAGCAGACGCAAACTCGCCCTCGTGCGCCGTATTGAGTGCGATTGTGTGTCTGTTCGCATGTTCACGGCACTGATGCTAGCGGCGATTCGGATCCGGCTGGGGGATAGCGGCGAGTAACGCCCGGGTGTAAGGGTGGCGCGGATCGGCGAACACCTGATCGGCCTCGCCGTACTCCACGATCTTGCCGTGCTGCATCACCGCCACCCGGTGAGCCAGGTGCTTGACCACCGACAGGTCGTGGGAGACGAAAAGATAGGTCAGGTCGAACTCGCGCTGCAGATCTAGTAGCAGGTTGATGATGCCGGCCTGGATGGAGACGTCCAGAGCCGACACCGGCTCGTCGAGTGCGAGGATCTTCGGCTGCAGCGCTAACGCCCGGGCGATACCGATCCGCTGCTTCTGGCCGCCGGAGAAATCGCCCGGGTACCGGCTGGCGTCGGCGCGGGAGAGGCCGACGATCTCCAGCAACTCGGCGACACGGGCATCGGTGGAAGCTTTGTCGAAACCGTTGGCGCCCAACGGCTCCGCGAGAATATCGGACACCGGCAGCCGGGGATCCAGGGCCGCCACCGGGTCCTGGAATACCACCTGCAGATGCCGGCGCAGTTCCCGGCGGCGCTGGGTGCTCAGCGTCGCGACATCGATGCCCAGCACCTCGATCGAGCCGGACTGCGGGGCGCGCAGTTCCAGGATCTCGTGCAGTGTGGTGGATTTTCCCGACCCGGACTCGCCGACGATACCGAGCGTCTGTCCGCGCGGCACCTCGAAGCTGATGCCGTCGATCGCGCGAACCTCGCCGATCCGGCGGCGAAACACCACACCCTTGGTCAATGCAAAGGTCTTGGACAGATCCTTGACCCGCACCACGATCTCGGTCTCTGTCTCGGAGTCGTCATCGGCGATCGGCGGTCGGGTAGCCACCCCGAAGACCTCCGCGGCGCTGCGGCCGACCACCTGGTCGGTGCGGATGCAGGCCGCCGCATGCCCCGGTGCGACGGTTTCCAGTGCGGGCTCGGCAGCGCGGCACTCGTCGACGGCCAACGGGCAACGCGGCGCGAACGTGCACCCGGGCGGCAGTGTCACCAGCGACGGCGGCGCACCCGGGATTGGCACCAGCCGTTCGCCGCGGGGTGCGGCCAGGCGGGGCACCGAGCCCAGAAGTCCTGCGGTGTAGGGCATTCGGCGGTCTGCGTACAGATCCGCCACCAATGCCGTCTCGACCGCTCGGCCGGCGTACATCACCAACGCCCGGTCGGCGAACTCGGCCACCACGCCCAGGTCGTGCGTGATGATCAGCACCCCGGCGCCGGTCACATCGCGGGCGGTCTTGAGCACCTCCAGGATCTGCGCCTGCACCGTGACGTCGAGGGCGGTGGTCGGCTCGTCGCAGATGATCAGGTCCGGGTCATTGGCGATCGCGATCGCGATCACCACCCGTTGCCGCTCGCCGCCGGAGAGTTCGTGCGGAAACGATCGCGCCCGCGTCTCGGCCGCGGTGATACCGACGAGATCCATGAGTTCGACCGCCCGCCGCCGCGCTTCAGTCCTGCCCACCTCGGCGTGGTGCACCGTGATCGCCTCGGCGATCTGATCGCCCACGGTGTACACCGGGGTGAGCGCAGACATCGGGTCCTGGAACACCGTGCCGATGCGCGCGCCGCGGATCGCCGACATGTCCGCATCGGAGCTACCCAGTAATTCGTTGTCCCCCAATCGGACCGAGCCGGACACCTCGGCGTAGGGCGGCAGCAAGCCGATCACCGCCATCGCCGCCGCCGACTTACCCGACCCGGACTCACCGACCATCGCCACCACCTCCCCGGGCGCGATGTGATAGCTCAGGCCCCGAACGGCATACAGGTCACCGCCATCGGTGGGAAACGTGACCGCGAGGTTGTCGACCTTGAGCAGTGGTGTGCTCACGGCCGATTCCTCCCGCGGCGTTGCCGCAGATTGATCCTCCTGCGGCGTTGCCGCAGATTGCTGCTGCCCGGGTCGAAGGCATCGCGCAGACCGTCGCCGGCGAGGTTGGCGCACATCAGGATTGTCACCAGCACTCCGGCGGGGAACAGAAATACCCACGGGAACGTGGTCGCCGACTTGGTGGCGTCGGCGATCAGCGTGCCCAGCGACACATCCGGCGGCTGGACGCCGAATCCCAGGAAGCTCAAACCGGTTTCGGCCAGGATCGCGCCACCCACATTGAGCGCGGTGTCGATGATGAGGATCGAAGCCACGTTGGGCAGGATGTGGCGAGCGATGATCTGCCGGTTTGGTACGCCCATATACCGCGCGGCTTGGACGTATTCGCGTTCGCGGAGGCTCATCGTCAGACCGCGCACCATGCGGGAGGAGATCATCCAACTGAATGTGGCCAGCAGCACGATCAGCAGTGCGACATTGGCTGAGCTCTTGGTCCGAGGCGAGACGATCGCGATGAGGATGAAGCTGGGCACCACCAGTAGCAGGTCCACGAACCACATCAGCGCGCGGTCACGCCAGCCGCCGAAGTAGCCGGCGATCGCCCCGACGGTCGCCGCGATCAGCGTCGAGATCACCGCCACACACAGGCCGATCAGCATCGACTTTTGCATGCCCCGCAAGACCTGGGCCAGCACGTCCTGGCCCAGCGCATTGGTGCCGAACCAGTGCGTCGTACTCGGTGGTGTCTGCAGCGCGTAGAAGTCGAGATCGGTATAGGAGTACGGCAGCAGTGGAGGTAACGCGTAGCACCCGATGAACAGCCCCACCAGCACCGCAGAAGCGATGACTGCCCACCGATTTCGCGCGAACCGTCGTGCCACCAAGGTTCGCCGGGAGACGAACTCCGATCGGTCGACGGGAGAGCCGTCGGCGCCTGCGGTCGCGGGGGTTTCAGTCGGGGCGGATTCGGTCATGTCACCCGCACCCGCGGATCGAGGATCGCATAGATGACATCGGAGAGCAGACCGGCCAGCAGCACCACGGCACCGGAGAACACCGTGATGGCGGCGACGATATTGGTGTCCTGGGTGGATATTCCCTGCACCACCCACTCGCCCATACCGTGCCAGCCGAAGATCTTCTCTACGAACACCGCTCCGGTCACCAGTCCGGCGACGCTGTAGGCGAACAGGGTCGCCATCGGGATCAGCGCGGTGCGCAGGCCGTGTTTGAACAGCGCCTGGCGCCGCGTCAGACCCTTAGCCCGGGCCGTGCGGATGAAATCCTGGCCGAGCACGTCGAGCATTGCGTTGCGCTGATAGCGGCTGTAGCCGGCGATCGCCATCAACGCCAGGGTCATGGTGGGCAGCACCAGGTGCTGCACCCGGTCGACGAATTGATTCCACGGTCCGCCGACGGCATCCGGTGACGTCTCGCCGGTGTATTCGAAGAGTTGTACGCCCAGGACCGAATTGACCCGCAGTGCGGCCAGGATCAGCAGACCGGCCAGCACGAACGTCGGTGTGCTGATGATCAGCAGCGACACCGCGGTGATCACCCGATCCGACATTCGGTATTGGCGGACCGCACCCCAGGCGCCCACCAGCACACCGATCACTGTGCCCATGATCGAGCCGATTACCAGCAGTCGCAGGCTCACGCCGATGCGCCGCCACAGGTCGTCGGAGACCGGTTGGCCGTTGACCGTGGTACCGAAATCGCCGCGGACCGCGCCGGATACCCAGTGCGCGTAGCGCAGCGGCACCGGCTTATCCAGATCCAGCTCGGCGGCCTTGGCGTCGATCACGGCCTGGGGCGGTCGCGGGTTGCGCTGCAGCAGGCTGTTGAGCGGGGTGAAGGTCAACGACGTCAGGGTGAATGTCAGGAATGAAGCCAGTGCCAGCAGCACGATGTAATTGAGTAGTCGGCGCGCCAGGAACCGCGTCATCGGCGGTGCTCGGGCGGTCGGCGCATGCAGCACAGGGTAGTGCTGGGGCTGCCGCTACCATCGCTACGACCCGACCCATTGGAGAAACAGGAGGCGGCCGTGAGCGTCACCGACGAGTACCTGGCCAATAACGCCGAATACGCCAAGGCCTTCACCGGGCCGCTGCCGCTGCCGCCGAGCAAGCATGTTGCGGTGGTCGCGTGCATGGATGCCCGGATGAACGTCTACGGCATCCTCGGCCTCAACGAGGGTGAGGCGCATGTGATCCGCAACGCCGGCGGGGTGGTCACCGACGACGAGATCCGTTCCCTGGCGATCAGCCAGCGACTGCTCGGCACCCGCGAGATCATCCTGATCCACCACACCGACTGCGGCATGCTGACCTTCACCGACGACGACTTCAAGCGCGACCTCCAGGCCGAGACGGGTATCAAGCCGGAATGGGCGGCGGAGTCGTTTCCGGACATCGACGAGGACGTCCGGCAGTCCCTGCGCCGCATCGAGGCCAGCCCCTTCGTCACCCTGCACACCTCGCTGCGCGGGTTCGTCTTTGACGTGGCGACCGGCAAGCTCACCGAGGTCACGCTGTAGCTCGGGTAGTTGACAGGATCGAACCGATCTGGCTAACGTCTCCCCATCCCGGTAAATCCGGTCAAACGTACCAACTTTACGAGGAAACAATGGTCAATCCGGTTGCCGAGGTGCCCACAGCCGGTCGCTACGAGCTCAGCCAGCTGCGCTCGCTGGAGGCCGAGGCGATCCACATCATCCGCGAGGTCGCTGCCGAGTTCGAGCGGCCGGTGCTGCTGTTCTCCGGCGGCAAGGACTCGATCGTGATGCTGCATCTGGCGATCAAGGCGTTCGCTCCCGGCCGGCTGCCGTTTCCGGTCATGCATGTCGACACCGGGCACAACTTCGACGAGGTGCTCGCCACCCGCGACGAACTCGTCGCCCGCCACGGTGTGCGGCTGGTGGTGGCCAGCGTGCAGCAGGACATCGACGCCGGCCGGGCGGTGGACAACGGGCCGTCACGCAACCCGTTGCAGACCGTGACATTGCTCCGGGCCATCCGGGAGAACAAGTTCGACGCCGCGTTCGGCGGGGCGCGCCGCGATGAGGAGAAGGCCCGCGCCAAGGAACGTGTGTTCAGTTTCCGCGATGAGTTCGGCCAGTGGGATCCCAAGGCGCAGCGTCCTGAACTGTGGAACCTCTACAACGGCCGGCATCGCAAGGGTGAACACATCCGAGTCTTCCCGCTGTCGAACTGGACCGAGTACGACATCTGGGCCTATATCGGCGCCGAGAGCATTCCGCTGCCCGGCATCTACTACGCGCACACCCGTCCGGTATTCCGTCGCGACGGCATGCTGCTGGCCGTGCACGAGTTCATGCAACCGGCCGCAGGCGAGGAAGTGTTCGAGACCTCGGTGCGGTTCCGCACCGTCGGCGACGTCACCTGCACCGGCTGCGTGGAATCGGTGGCCGTCAGCGTCGAGGACGTCATCGCCGAGACCGCGCTGTCGCGGCTCACCGAACGCGGCGCCACCCGCGCCGACGACCGGATATCGGAAGCCGGTATGGAAGACCGCAAGCGGGAGGGCTACTTCTGATGAGCGTGACCACATCGATCGCGGCGTCCCTGCTGCCCACCGGATCGCTGCTCCGACTGGCCACCGCGGGTTCGGTCGACGACGGCAAGTCGACCCTGATCGGCCGGCTGCTGTATGACTCCAAGGCCGTGATGGAGGATCAGCTTGCGGCCGTCGAACGCACCTCGCGCGAACGCGGCAACGAATACACCGACCTCGCTCTGGTGACCGACGGACTGCGTTCCGAGCGTGAGCAGGGCATCACCATCGACGTGGCCTACCGCTACTTCGGCACGGCCAAGCGGAAATTCATCATCGCCGACACTCCGGGGCACCTGCAGTACACCCGCAACATGGTCACCGGCGCCTCCACCGCGCAGTTGGTGATCGTGCTCGTCGACGCACGCCACGGGCTGTTGGAGCAGTCCCGGCGGCATGCCTTCCTGGCCTCGTTGCTCGGGGTGCAGCACATCGTGCTCGCGGTCAACAAGATGGACCTCATCGGCTGGGATCAGGAGCGCTACAACTGGATTCGGGAGGAGTTCCACGCCTTTGCGGCGCGGCTCGACATTCACGACGTCACCACCATCCCGATGTCGGCACTGCACGGCGACAATGTGGTGACCAAGAGCGATAAGGCGCCCTGGTACGACGGTCCACCGTTGTTGAGCCACCTCGAGGATGTCTACATCGCCGGTGACCGCAACCTGGTCGACGTGCGATCTCCGGTGCAGTACGTCATCCGGCCACAGACCCGCGAACACGCCGACCACCGCAGCTACGCGGGCACCGTCGCCAGCGGGATCATGCGCCCCGGCGACGAGGTGGTAGTGCTGCCCAGCGGCAAGACCAGTCGCATCACGACCATCGACGGGCCGGAAGGCCCTGTGGCCGAGGCCTTTCCACCCATGGCGGTATCGATCAGCCTCGCCGACGATATCGACATCTCCCGTGGCGATCTGCTGGCTCGGCCGCAGAACCAGCCCGACGCCAGCACTGAGTTCGACGCGATGGTGTGCTGGATGGCCGACGAGGCCACCCTGGAACCTGGTCGCGATTACGTCATCAAACACACGACGCGAACGACCAGGGTGCGGGTCACCGCTCTGGACTACCGCCTTGACGTCAACACCCTGCACCGCGACAAGAGCGCGACCGCACTCAAGCTCAACGAACTCGGCCGGGTGAGCCTGCGCACCCAGGTGCCCCTGATGCTCGACGAGTACACCCGCAACGCGGCCACCGGATCGTTCATCCTGATCGACCCCGATACCAACGTCACAGTCGCGGCCGGCATGGTGCGTGACACCGCACCCGCCGCCACTCGCACCGCCACCCCGAACACGGTGCGCCACCAATCCCTGGTGAGCGCGGGGGAGCGGCTGACCAAGGGCCGCACGCTGTGGTTCACCGGTCTGTCCGGATCGGGTAAATCCTCGATTGCGGTCCTGGCTGAGCAGAGTCTGCTCGAACAGGGTTCTCCCGCCTACATTCTCGACGGCGACAACCTGCGGCACGGACTCAACGCCGACCTCGGATTCACCATGGCCGACCGCGCCGAGAACCTCCGCAGGCTCGCCCACATTGCCACCCTGATGGCCGATGCCGGGCTGACCGTGCTGGTGCCGGCGATCAGCCCCTTGGAGGAGCATCGCGAGTTGGCCCGAAAAGTGCACTCCGAGGCCGGGATCGAGTTCTTCGAGGTGTTCGTCGACACCCCGTTGGCCGACTGCGAACTACGTGACCCCAAGGGCCTCTACGCCCGGGCGCGTGCCGGTGAGATCACCCACTTCACCGGAATCGACAGCCCCTATCAACGGCCCAAGAACCCGGACCTGCGGTTGACCCCGGACCACACCGCGGCCCAAAGCGCCGAGCAGGTCGTCGCACTGCTGGAGTCGCGGCCGTGAATGATCCCGGCATGAACGATCACGAACTGGCCGCCGCACTGGCGACCCGGGCGGGACGGCTACTGCTTGAGGTGCGAACGGAATTCGCCGACGCCACGGCCGAGGACCGCAAGGCCGCCGGCGACGCGCGGTCGCATGAGTTCCTGATGGAACAACTGGCCGCTGCGCGCCCCGGCGACGCGGTGCTCTCCGAGGAGGCGGCCGACGACCCGATCCGGCTGAGATCGAGCCGGGTCTGGATCGTCGACCCACTCGATGGCACCCGCGAGTTCTCCGAACTTGGCCGTGCGGACTGGGCGGTGCACGTCGCGCTGTGGTCCGACGGTGAATTGATCGCCGGGGCGGTTGCGCTGCCGGCCCAGGGTGTCACGCTGGCGACGCCCGATGTTCCGGCACTTCCGCCGCCGCCGGCAGTGCCCCGCATCGTGGTGTCACGCACCCGCCCGCCCGCGGTCGCACTGCGGGTCCGCGACGCATTGGGCGGCACGTTGGTCGAGATGGGCTCTGCGGGTGCCAAAGTCGCCGCGGTGGTCCAGGGCCTCGCGGAGGTGTACGTGCATGCCGGCGGGCAGTACGAGTGGGATTCGGCGGCGCCGGTGGCGGTGGCACGGGCGGCAGGCCTGCACACCTCGCGCATCGACGGATCTGCGCTGCAATACAACCAACGCGATCTACTCCTCCCCGATCTGTTGGTGTGCCGACCGCACTACGCCGACGCGGCGTTGGCAGCCCTGCGCTAGCGCCCGCAGGGGTCGCGCAAGCCCGGCATTTCCAGCGGTTTTTAGTCACACCCGCACCAGGCGTTTCCCCTCTGTTACCTGAAAAGATTTGCTCCCGACACCGGACCGGAGCGGCACCGCAGGGGTAGAAGTATGGGAAGAAGCGGTCTCGGTCTTTTTTGCAGCAGTGTAAAAGCTGCTCTGAGCAGGCAAGTGCAGTGCCGGGACGGTTCGTCACCGCCGGATTTTCAAGGCCTTAGGTAACTTCTTTGCCCGAAGTACTTGCGCTCAGGATTTTCTCAGCTAGTCTCATGGAGTCAGTATCAACTGCTTACCGGAGGACTTACAGTGCAAATCTCACTTCGTTCACATCTGATCGCGGGTACCGCCGCGGTCGTCGGGGCCAGCGCCATCGCCATGACCCCGGTCATGGGGGCTCAGCTGAGCCTCCCGTCCATCAATGTTCCCACCGTCGCCAAGGTCACGCTTGCCGGCCTCGACAGCCCGATCAGCGAGCTGCTGGGTTCGGTCATCCTGGGCGGCCAGTTCCTGTTCAGCACCGAGGTGGACGTAGTCACCCCGGGCAACTGGGGCCCGACGGCCTTCACGTTCGCTCCAACGCTTCCCGTTACCACCCCGCCGTTCGACCAAGCCGGTACGTCGGCTCCGGTATTCGGTACCGCACTCGAGACCGATGATCTCGGTGCCTACACCTCGATCGGTCTGCTCCCGAATTTCATCGATTTAGCCCTGCCGTCCGTGCGCAATCTGGGCATCAACGGCTCGGATTACCTCAACGTTTCCATCTTCGGCCTCTCGGCCGCCGGTATCGCGCTGAGTGAGGGCGTGTGGAACGCCGCGGGACAGCTTCTGACCCTCGACATCACCGGCGCCCTGGCAACCCTCGCCAATTCGATCAGCGCTGCCGGCACCCTGGCCCTCGCCTCGGGTGCCTACGTCCTCGGCGGCGTTGTCACCCGGGCTCAAGCCGTGGTCGAGGCGCTCGTGGGCTCGCTGCCACTTCTGATCGGTGCCACCGTTGCCCAGGTCAGCCTGGTGGTGAACAAGACCATCCAGGTCGTTACCGACACGTTCGCCGCGACCTCCTTCGACGAGGGCTGGAATGCCGCCGTCGACGGTATCTTCGGTGCAACCGGTATTCCGGGAACGCTGCTCAATATCACCATCGGTGCGGGGCAGCAGACCGGTCCGATCGAGTACGGCCCGCCCAATACCAACGTTCCCCCGTACACGCCGACAAATCCGGCGCCCTTCACACCGACTACAGAGTCGATCATTGCCAACTATGTGCCGAGTATCCGCGGCGAGGTGCAGGCGGTTCAGGTAGCGATCGCCAACGCGTTGGCGACCCCGAATCCGGTGTCACCTCCGGTGGCGTCGGTGAAGAAGTCCGCACGTTCGGCGGCGGCGGCCCGCACGGCTGCGGTCGAGGCGGCTCCGGCTGCTGAGGCTCCGGCTGCTGAGGCTCCGTCGGCTGAGGCACCGGCTGCTGAAAGTTCGGCTCCGGTCAAGCACCGCTCGGCGCGTTCAGTGTCCAAGCGCGCTTCGGCCAACAACTAAATCGCAGTACAACACGGTGCCCCTCCTCACTGCGAGGAGGGGCACCGTGCTGTTTGTGAGGGGAAGAGGTGTACGTGCACGCGGGGGGTCAGTACGAGTGGGATTCCGCGGCGCCGGTCGCCGTCGCCCGCGCGGCGGGACTGCATACCTCACGGATCGACGGTTCGCCGTTGCGCTACAACCAAGCCGATCTGCTGCTGCCCGATCTGGTGGTGTGCCGGCCGCAGTACGCACCTGAGGTTCTGGCCGCCCTGCGTTAGCGATCGCGGCCCCGATTTTCA
>JAPLAO010000309.1 GCA_026393245.1 Mycobacterium sp.
CGTACGCCGCGTCCAAGGCCGCGCTCACCGCGGCTGACCGGGCGCTGGCGCGCGAGTTGCGTGCCGCCGGAATCAGCGTGACCGACGCGCGCCCACCGCACACCGAGACCGGGCTCGCCGACCGTCCGATCTCAGGCACCGCGCCACGCCTGAAGGAAGGCCTGCAACCAGACGCCGTGGCCCGCCGCATCGTCGCGGCCATTATTGCCGGCGAACGTGAGATCCCCGCCGAGGCATTCACCGCCTGACACCCGGCCGCTGCCCAAGCACGGCGATGACACCAGGGGACGGCACCACATGAGGGCAGTGGCTCTGAGTACGGCAGTGCTCGTACTCGCGGCGGCTCTCACCTCCCCAACGGCCGATGCCGCGCCGCGTACGCGGTCTGGCGGGCCGATGGTCATCGCCCATCGGGGCGGAACCGGGGATTTCCCAGAGAACACCATCCTGGCGATCACCAACGCGGTACAGGAGGGTGTGGACGGTCTGTGGCTCACCGTTCAGGCGAGTAGCGATAACGTGCCGGTGCTGTACCGGCCGACGGATCTTTCGAGCCTGACCAATGGCACAGGGGCGGTGAACACCAAGACGGCAGCCGAGCTTGGGCAACTCGACGCTGGCTGGAACTTCGGGGAAGGCGACGGATATCCGTTTCGGGAGCGGGCCACGCCGATACCGGCACTGGAGCAAGTCATCGCCGCGGTTCCATCCGACATCCCGTTGTTCCTGGATCTCAAGCAGAAGCCCGCGGCCCCCGTCGTTGCCGCGGTTGCCGAGGTGCTGCGCAGGACCGGCGCCGTCGACCGCGCGACCATTTACTCCACCGATGCCGACATCACGGATCTGGCGCTGCGGCAGCCGGATTTGCAGGTGGCGGAGAGCCGCGACATCACCCGGGAACGACTACTCACAGTGGCACTGGTCCACCGCTGCGACCCGTCCCCCAGTCCCGGAAGATGGGCCGGCTTCGAACTGCACCGCGACCTGATGGTCACTGAACAGTTCACGCTGGGAACCGGCGTCACCGAGGTCGCCGCCGAACTGTGGGACCCGGAGTCGGTGGCGTGCTTCACCTCGCAACCTGGCAGCCGAGTCATCGGATTCGCGGTCAACACCGAAGACGATTACCGGTTCGCCGACAAGATCGGTGTGGACGCCGTGCTCGTGGACTCTCCGCGCAGCGCCCGTCAATGGCGGGCGGGGTGATGGATCCGCCGAGGAGAATCGAACTCCTGACCTGAGGTGTCGGTGTCTCGACGCGCGCCACGGCTGGCGCCGACGAGGGGGCGAGGTTCGGCGGATCTGACGGCGGCCAACACGCTCGCGCGCGCCGGAGCGGCCGCGGCTACATCCACCACTGCGGCTCGGCGGGCGACGACGGTAGTGAAACGGTGCACGGACGCGGGGGACACCGTCGCGTACGGCGCCGTAAGAGGGACCGCTGTGGACACCGGGTCCGGCGCTTGCGACGGGCGGAACAGATCCACCAGCGCCTGACCGCCCTGAGCGACCGCGGACCGAATGTCGGAGACGAACGTGCGCGCGTTGTCGACGGTGAGGTTGTTCAGCCCGGGAAGCAGCCGCGCCCGCACCACCTGCCCAGCCGGCAGAGACCGGTCGTAGCCCAGTTCGACGAACACCCGAACCAGCGGCTCGAACACATCCACCACCGGGCCCAGGCCGATCCACCGCAGCGGATAGAACATCGGCAGGTTCTTCGAGGGGACGAAGTAGTAGGTGGTGTCCCCATAGCTCGCCACAGTGGTGGCGGGCAGGTAATCCGGACTCGCCGGATCAATCGACACCGTGGGGACGAGCCCCTTCAGGAGCGGATTCACCGACTCCGGGAGATACCAGTGGTTGATCGCGCCGAACAAAGAGTTGATATCGGAAAGCAGATTCAACGGATACGTGGGAAAGTCCGACCACACGTCGTACTGCCGCGCGATGTCCACAGTCGGGAACGGTGTGTCCGTCGGGGTAGATGTCATATGCGTCGACGGGGTAAGCACGCGAGCCAATAAGGGAATGCGAGAAAGGAACCCACCATTGGGTCGGTACGGGTTTCCCATCAGGACGAACGAGACCGGCGCGACGAGGTCACTATTGGCGTATTCGGTTGCCAGCGTTCGCTTCTCCACCGCGGCGATGATGGCGCTCTGGGAGTACCCGAACACCGCGAGGGGTGTTTGCGGACTGCTCTGCAACTTCTCCTGGACGCGGGCGTCGAGCAGTTCGGCCCCCCGCCCGATGGAGTTGTTGAACGTCAGGTCGCGCAGCCCCGACACCGGCCAGAACTCCTCCGGGGTGGTCATCTCCTCGCCGATATAACCCCCACCGAGCGCCGGGTTCACCATGTTTTCCATCACCTGCTCGATCCAGGTAGGCGTGACCACCGGTTCAAAGGTCCCATTCATGACCAGCGCCGCCTGCTCGCTCAGGAGGGCTATCGCGCCACTGGCCGCGCTGCGGAGACTGGCGGAGGTCCGTGTCGCGGCCCCGACGCCGGACACCGCGATCAGGCCGGCGAACACCGCCGCGGTGAGGAGTGCGGCGAGGATCCGCTGCGCGAAAGCCGCCGCCGAGCGGGGCAAGGAGTGGCCGACGGCAGTCCACTGCGATGTATCGACTACTCGACGTCGTGCCGCCAACGTATCCCCCCAACCAAGGGTATTCTCGCATACCAAACGTACGGACGTTTGCTAACGGGCAGCATCCCGGCTAATTCCCGCGCACAGTGTTCGCGGTGTCCGGAGGCGATTCGTTGCTGCTCTTCCTGCAGCGGCTCCCCATTTCCTATCGACGGCATTAATGCGGTTTCCCGCCGCGGTGCCAGTAAGAATCTGTCTCTGAAATCCGACGTTGGAGCCGCCTAGGAGAATCGAACTCCTGACCTATTCATTACGAGTGAATCGCTCTACCGACTGAGCTAAGGCGGCCTGGCCGACGATGAGCGCTTGAGCGAAGAGCTGTTCGTCTGAGCCGAGGGCAGAGTCTACCCGCCGGAACGCAATGCCTGACCCATGGAGGCGACCATGGCACCCACGGCGAACTTCGGCTTGACGTTCGTCGCCAATGCGTTGCGACATGCCAGCACCGCTTCAATACAACGCAGCAGCCGATCCGGGGAGGCGTGTGCCGCAAGTCGGGCAACGTCCGCAGTCATATCGGGGTGACTGGCGGTCACCCCGCCCGCTCCCCCGGCCACCATCATGGCGTCGCGTAAGTAGGTCGCCAGGTCGATCAGGGCACGATCAAGTGCATCTCGCGAGGCGCGGGTCTGCCGCGATTTTTGGCGTCTCTCAAGGTCTTTGATCGCACCTGCCGTACCGCGCGTGGCCCCCGCCGTGCCCTTGCCGGTGCCGCCGGCGCCCAAAGCGGTCAGCAGTTCGTCGGACTCGGCTTCGTCGCGGCCGACGGTGAGCGCGTGCGACTCGGCCTCGGCGGCGGCGACCAACTCATCCACGGCCGCGTAAGCGCGCTTCGGCATCGCGGCGGCCCGCGCCACGCCCAATGCGCGCATACGACGGTCCCGGGCCTCGGGGTCGGTCGCCAGTCGGCGCGCCCGGCCAACGTGACCGCCGCTGACAGACGCAGCCACAAGTGCCTCAGCCTCGGTCAGGCCGTCGGTGTCCATCAGAACGCGGGCGATCGACCCGACCGACGGCGTCACCAGTGCCACATGCCGACATCGCGATCGCAGCGTGACGGAGATGTCATCGGGATCGACCGACGGTGCGCACAGCAGAAACACCGTCGACGGCGGCGGTTCCTCCACCACCTTCAGCAGCACGTTGCCCGCGCCCTCGGTAAGCCGATCGGCATCTTCGATGACGACGATCTGCCAGCGGCCGGTGCCGGGCCGCCTTGACGCGGTCGCGACGATGGCGCGCATTTCATCGACCCCGATCGAAAGACCCTCCGGAATGACGCGTCGGACGTCGGCGTGGGTACCCGCCATCGTCGTGGTGCAGGCCCGGCAGTTCCCGCATCCCGGGGCGGCGTCGGACGTGCACTGCAAAGCGGCAGCGAAACACGTTGCGGCCACCGAACGGCCTGACCCGGGCGGCCCGGTGATCAGCCAGGCGTGCGTCATAGCAGCAGGATTGACCGCACCGTGAGCAGAATCACCCCGCGCCGCCACCGCGGCGGCGACCAACTCCGCCTCGGCCGCGCTCTGGCCGACTAATCGCGCGAAGACCCCGGACATCGCCTATCAACACTAGTCGAGCCGACTGGTACGCGCCCCGGGAGGCGACCGCGGTTGTTGGCAACGCAGCCGGCCACGCCAAGCCA
>JAPLAO010000049.1 GCA_026393245.1 Mycobacterium sp.
CACGGTTTCCTGATATGCAGCTTGCGGTCGATGTCGCAGACCTGAGTATCAATACCGACGCATTGGGATCCGGTCTTGTAGCGCTTCCCGTCACCTGGGGAGGTCAGTGAGAACCGACCCCGAGCGACGGATCACCGATCGCGTCGGATGGATCGTGCTGGGGTTGTTGATCCTCGGTCTGGTGATCGGCGGCGTGGCGATCATCTCCGGTCGATTCCCCGACGGCAACCGACCGGTGGCCGGTACGGCGACTGCGCCGACTGTGGTTGGTGGCGATGGCGCGGTGACCCGGAGTTCCCCGAGTGTGCCGAGTTCCCCGAGTCGGCCGCGTCCGCCCACCGGACGAACGATCAGCGTCGCCGGCGTCGGCAATGAGCGGACGGTCGCCTGCGATGACACCATCGTCAGCATCAGCGGTGTGGATAACACGGTGGTTCTCACCGGTCAGTGCGCCCGCGTCGTGGTCTCCGGTGTAAAGAATGTGGTAACCCTGGAGCGCACCGGTGCCATCGACATCTCGGGCATGAACAACCGGATCGTATTCCGTTCCGGCGCACCGGAAATCAATCAATCGGGTATTGATAATACTGTCGAACGCGGCTGATCACCGATCAGCTGGTCGGCCGTACCCCAGCTCCGAGGGTCACCACGTATGCCGGCGACACCGGCATACGTTCCGGTAGCCGGACTGTGAGCACGCCGTCGGCCACCCGCCAGTCCACCGTCTCATCAAGGCCCAACACCCGAACCGTATCGACATCGGTGCAGTCAATGCCGCGGATGCCGAACTCGCGCGTCGGAAGGTCCAGCAGAATGGCATTGACCGCGCCGTCGCACTGGGTGAATCGGACGGCCGTGCCCTCGGTTGTGGTTGTCTCGGCGATCGCCCACGGTCGGGTTCGGCAGATCGCCTCACCGTTGACCCGCATCCAGGCCCCCAATCCCCGCAGTGGCGCCGATTGCTCCTCGGGGATCCGCCCGCGCTCATCCGGTCCGATACCAATGAGCAGGTTGCCGTTCTTGGACACGATGTCGACAAAGGACCGAACCAATTCGGTCGCGGTGACGATGTCCTGGGGCCGCTCATTGCGGTTGGCGCCGAAGGAATGTCCGACCCCGCGGGTGGACTCCCATTTCTTGTCCTGAACTGCCGAGAACTGCGCGTACTCCGGGGTTCGGATGTCGTAATGATGGTTCGCCGGGAACGTCAATGACTTATGGCGATCCGGGATGTAAGCCCAGAAACGCTGTACGGCAAGGCCTCCCAACCGGGCGAGGACGTCACTGACCATCCCGCGATGCTGCGTCGGTTCGATCCACCGGTCGTTGATGACGCCGTCGGGCACGGTGTTGTAATACTCGGCGAACAACGCGGGAAGATCGCCACCGGCCGGCCAGCAGATGTCGTTCCACAGCACCGACGGCTGGTATCGGCTGATCAGTTCGCGCACATGGGCATCGGCGTAGGCGACATAGTCATCGGTGTGCGGGACCGCGAGGAAACTGTCGGCCGGGTTACGCAAGAGGGCGTCGTTGTAGGGCCAGTCATAGCCGCCGGAGTAGTACAGGCCCATCCGCATCCCGGCATCGAGAACGGCGCGGCGGAGGTCGCCGACGATATCGCGGCGGGATTGATAGCGACCCTTGTGCGGATGTTCCGACGCGGTGGGCCACAGGCAGAACCCATCATGGTGTTTGGTGGTCAGCACCACATAGCCTGCACCCGTGTCACGACAGATCCCGGCGATCGCATCCATGTCCGCACCGGCGGTACCGGCATCGAAGGCGGGAACGAAGTCGTCATAGGTGGCATCGGGGCCGTAGGTATCGCGCTGGTGATGCCAGGTGGGGCTGCCCTCCAGCCGACTGCTGTTGAGGTACCACTCGGCATAGGGGTTGTTCCGCAGCATCTCTGCGGGACCGGCTTCTTTGAGCAACTGCTGGATATCGGGTACCTGCGGTGCCCAGCCGGGCACCGAGTACAGGCCCCAGTGCAGGAAGATTCCGAGTTTGGCGTCGTCGTACCAATCCGGTAGCGGGTGGGTGCCGACGGAATCCCACGTGGGCTCGTACATGCCTGCAGGCTAGACGCGGCATTGGACCCTGTCCCCCGATCGGAGGACACCCCCAACACCGACGCATCCACCACCGCCCACTGAACTTGGGTCTGGGTCGGCTCACGAAAGGATCGGTGTCGCGGGCCGGTGAACCCACGCCGCGACCGCGTTCGAGATCAACTCGGGGTTTCATCAAGTGTTGGCAGTAGAAGTCTATTCGTGGTTGCCTTGGGTCTACATAGTCGGTCGTAGTGGTCGTCATGGCTGGACTAAACAATGGGAGTCCGCAGTGGCCGGTTCGTCTCAGACGCGTCATCGTTGCGATCCGCACCGGCGGCTGCCGGTAGTCCGGTGGCTTCAGGTGGGAGCCGTCGCAGCCGGCTTGGGCATGGCATTAGCCGCAGCCCCGGCTGCGGTCGCCGATGCGGGAACATCCTCGGCGACCTCCGATTCCGCGACCAGTTCGCACCGTTCGACTGCCACGGATGCCGCGACCCGGCCGGCAACGGCGCGCTCAACTCGATCGGCCACGCGCAGAGCTATATCTGCCGATTCGCCCACCGCTTCCAGCATCGCGACCGCTGACGCGCCGAAGTCTGCCGCCATCCCCCGCGCATCAGTATCCGGCCGGCGTTCCGGAGCCCCGGCTGCCACCCGTCCCGCTGCGGCCGGTCCGGTCGGTGCGGCGGTCACCCTGCGGCGGAGTGCCGCAGCTGTCGCGGTGTCGACGGATCCACTCGGTAATGTCGCCGCATTCTTCGGGCTGCCCGGCGCGCCCGCAACGTCCGCCCCCGCCCTGGACGCGATCCCGCTGCTACTGCGCCTTACCCTCGAGGACGTCTTCAGCGGGACCGGACCCGCCCCGGTCAACAATCCGACCGCAGTGGTCAGCGGACTGTTCAACCAGGTGCTGCGCGAGGACCCGACCATCGACGAACTGCAGAACTACCTCGGCGTGTTGGCACGGACCGGTGTGAACGGCGTCGTGGCCGGGCTCTACAGCTCCAGCCAGTTCCGCCAGCAGGAGGTCGCCACCTACTACCTCGAACTACTCAGTCGCCCAGCCACTCAGGCCGAGATCAGCTGGGGCGCAAGCCAACTCATGTGGGGCACGCCGGAGCCGTTGTTCATCGCATCGATCGCCGGAACCCGCGATTTCTACGCGGCCAGCGCCTCTGGTGGGGGGCAGTTCGGCCCAACGCCCACGGCGAACAGCTACGTGAACCTGCTCTATCGCACACTGGTCGGTCAGCTGGCTGACCCCACAACGGCGGCTATCTACGTCCAGCAACTGCAGGTGGGGCTACCTTCGGGTTTCGTCGCGCGGGATTTCGTCATGAGCGACCCGTTCCGCACAGTGAAGGTTAATGAGATCTTCAGTGTGCTCGGCCAGACCCCCGACTCGACCCAAGCCGCCGGCTATGTCAATAACTGGTTCCGCGATGGCGGCCTGGCCGGCATCGCCACCGCACTGCTGGCCGGTGCAACAAACGTCCAGAGCATCGAAGCCGGACGGGTGACCCTGCCAGCGAACCTGGCCTCTGCCGGCAAGTTGCAAACGCTGCTGCTGTCGCCGTACACCGAAACCGCCGACGGTTTCTATGCCCAGTTCGGCACGCTGCTCAGCCTTGACCCGGCGAACCCGATCAGCAAAACCAACAAGTGCACGGCCGCCAACACCGGCTGCGACCAGTCGCTTTTCCAGTTGCTGACCACGGGCGGAACAGATCGTGGCCTTCCGAACAACGGCATCTACCTGACGTCGATCTACGCCAACGTGGCCACATTGATCCCGACGCAAAAAGAGATCGACATCAGCAAGTCGCTGAAGTACCCCCTGCAGAATCCCGATCAGTTGACGACGAACTTCACCGGCGGCGCGATCCAAACCTCCCCGGCAATTTTGACCGCGGACAATGGCACGTACATCATCGATGGCCACCACAGGTGGTCCAGCATCGTTCTGATTAACCCGTATACCCAAGTGACGGCTTTGGATCTTGGTTATGTGCCCACGCCGCAGGACGCTCTCAAGGAAGCCCAGATCGGCGTCGCCGCCGTCAACGACTACCTGCCGTCCTCGACGGTCACTCCTGGAACAAACCTGTACGACATGTCTGAGGAAGTGTTCAACGCGACGGTGAACGACTTCATACTCAACGCCGCCGACGCTCACCCCGAGGATCCGAACCCGACGGTGTCGTGGACGGACCAGGTGTTGAAGGTCTTCGGTGATGCTCTCAATTTCAAGACTTCGAAGACGCCCATCGACGAGCAGTACACCATCGTCGACAACTACCTGTGGGCCAACGTCCTTCGGATGCGGGAACTGAATCCGTTCATCCCGGGCGCGACTAGCCGGTCGATCATGCCGCAGACCGATCCACTGCCATTGACCCAGACGTACTTCGCCGGCGGCGCGTTGAGTTACACCTTCCCGACCATCTCATACCTCGGCTGACGACAACCATTGGAGGACAGAAGATCATGCCCACCGCCCCATGGGTCAAGCGGCTGACCATCTTCTCGCTGACGCTGGCCATGTGCATCGCCTCACCTATCACCGCCTGGGCGGCGACTTCGATCACCCTGACCTGGGTTCGGCATGGTCAGTCGGTCGAGAACGTCTACCACGTCCTCGGCAGTGTCGCGCCCGGGCCGGACCTCAGTAACTGCGCAGTGGGGGCAACTCCTTGTGTGGATCAGCCTGATGCCGTTCCCGGACCCCACATCCAGCCGGGCTTCACCCAGACGGCTCCCGGCGGTGTGCAGCAGGCGCAGGGTCTTGTGCAGCGATTAATCGACACCGGGGTGGCCTATGACGCGATCTACGCGTCGACCCTCGTCCGTACCCAGCAGACGGCGCAGCCGTATTCCGATTACAGCGGACTGGCGATCGCGGTCCTGGATGGGCTGCGGGAGGTCCGGGCCGGCGCCGATGAGAACGCGATCACCACGTTCGAAAACGGAGCCTTCGTTGATCCCAAAATGGCGAATTACGTAGGAGTAATGGATTCCTGGCGCCTTGGTAGGGCGCTGAAGCCCATGCCGCAGGATCCCAACCCGATTGACACGAACCCCGCCACCAACGCCAACGGTGATGTCAACGGGCTGGAGTTCAACGACCGGACCAACACCGCCGTCGAGAAGATCTACTGGGATGAGATGAACAAATATCCAACCTTCACCGCCGACTCGCTGAACCCGGATGCGAACCCGCTGGCGTTCTCGCACAACGGGACCGTCGCCAGTTGGGTCGAGATGAATGTCAAGAACCCCCTCACCTTGGCCTACATCACCGAAAACCTGTTGGGTAACACCCAGACAGCTGTTGTCGTCGGCAACCCGACTGACGGGTGGACGCTGGTGAGTTGGATGGGGGTTCCGGTCAGCCCGAACCCCACACTGGGTATGGCCTTCTTCGTCACGCTCCGTGATTACGGGTTCGTACTGCAGGCTTCCGCGTGGAATGTCCAGGTGGCGCGGACGACTGGTGATATCGGCCAGGTTCTCCAGGCCGTAGGCACCGGCATTGCACAGGACTTGGTGGCCACGGTCGCGCTACCCGGTCAACTTGTGCACGATGTCGCCAACGCCGTAGTCCACGCGATCAACCCGAAGCCCGCAAGCGCGGTCAAGCCGGCTCGTGCCGTTCCGGCGGCGAGGGCGGTCGCGGCCCGCAGCGGAGCGACGGTCACTCCCATCTCGCCCCCACGCACGTCGTTCGCCGTCCGCGCCGCAGCTGCCACGGCGAAGCATCCACCGGCGACGGGCACTTCCGCGCCGGCAGCGGCCAGCCGGGCCAGGCAAGCCGCCTGACCACTAGCTGGAGAGACTTCAGTGCCCCCAGTCGGACTCGAACCGACACTGTGCGGATTTTAAGTCCGTGTTCATGGGCGTTTGGATGCGTTGGGATCGGCAGCACTGCGGTATCCACTGCGGTACGCCCATTGGAGCGGCGGCTCCCGACACGGTGGCCCGTAGCCTTCGAAAATGGCAGCAGCGTTCGACATCAACGGCTTCATCGGCCGGGCGACTCAACAGATGACTGCCACCCCACGGTTCTCCCAGGTAGCCCCAAAACTGTTGCCGCCCTTAGACAGGACCCTGCACCGGCTCACCGGTGGCCGGTTCCTTGTCGGCAGACTGCTAGTCCCGAGCCTGGTCCTCACCACCACCGGCCGTCGCTCCGGTGTACCCCGTGATGCCCCACTAGCCTGCATGCCCGCTGACGGCGGCTGGTAGGCAATCGGCTCGAATTTCAGGCGCACCCACCACCCCGCCACGCCAGGTCCGAGCAGTAAAAAGCTTCGGAATTCACAGTTTGTCGTTACGCTGCTCCAAGCCAAGACATGGCGTTGGGAGGCAGGGATGAAGCAAGGTATTTGGGGCATGGCGGCGGTCGTTGGCATGCTGGCCGTCGGGTGCGGTGGCAACAGTGCAACGCAGGCCACCTCGACGACATCCTCAGCCAAGTCCACGGCGACGTCCGCTGCGCACCCCCCGGCGAAGGCAGCGGCTGGCAGCACTGCCAGTCCAGGCCAGATGACTGTCGTCTACGAGGACGCCACCACGCCGGAGGCGATCCAGGGCAAGGAGTTGATGCAAGAGACGGGCCTGCTCGAATCACTCGCCCAAGAGATCAACAACTGGCTCGAACTTCCCTACGACATCCCGGTCGTGGGCTCGCAGTGCGGGGTGGCCAACGATTTCTGGTACCCCGACGAGAAAAAGATGATCCTGTGCTACGAGGACGTCGACCAAAGCCTTCAACTGTTCGGCGATGATCCGGACCCCGAGGCCGCGGCGCGACGGATCGCCGTTGGATCCTTCTACCACGAGCTCGGTCACATGGCGATCGACATCTACGACCTGCCGGTGACCGGGCGGGAAGAGGATGTGGCCGACCAGCTTGCGGCCTACTGGCTGCTCGAGCCTGTCGACGGCGAGCTCAACGCGGATTACGTCCAGACGGCCAAGGACACCGCCGACGTGTGGAACCTGGTGAGTGCCGCACCCGCGGATCTGGACGAGGCCAGTTTTGCCGACGAACACACCCTGACTCAGGCGCGGGCGTACAACTGGCAGTGCTGGATCTACGGTTCCGATCCGCAAGCCAATGCCGACATTGTCAGCAATGGCCTGTTGCCTGAGGAACGGGCCGACCGATGCGAAAACGAATACGAACAGCTGTCCCGCGGCTGGGCAGCGCTCATCGAGCCGCACTACAAGAGTTAGACCTGCCAGTGGCAAGCCGTTCAGCCGATAGCTGCCGGCAAACAGCATCCCGAATTCCGCATTCCTCTCGTCGGGCATCAAACGTGCCTGGGAGGGCCTCATCCAGCCCCACCTCAAGCAGTAGGACTGCTCACACCGCAGTACTGTCTTGCCGGATTTCGAGCAGTACCCCGTGACTAGAAGGCGTAGGTATTCTCGATACTGACGAACATGCCGTGTCCGGTCGCGTTGTTGGTGAAGCGGGTGCCGTCCGGGCCGGAGAGAATCGTCCACCCCTGGATGTTGTAGGTCTGGCCGTAGCTCAGCGTCAACTGGTTCTCGCTTACCTGGCCCAAATTCGCCATGAGAAATGAAAAGTTGCCTGCCGCGTCGACTGTGGCGTTAGTCATGTGAAGCGGGGGGTCTTCAAACATAGGGGCCGACTCAAATCCGCCCAAACTGCCGTCGCTGGTCGGCTTGCCGGCTTCGCAGATTACATATCCCCCTGCCCCGTCGGGGGGCGTCAGGCTCAAGACGGAGCCAGTGGCGGTCACCCAGCACCGCACCCGGCCCGACTGCGTCGTCACTTCCTGTCCCTCGGAAGCACCAGCGGAGGGTGCG
>JAPLAO010000123.1 GCA_026393245.1 Mycobacterium sp.
TGGAGCCGACACTGCACGGCTGCAAGGGTTGTGTGGGAGATCGGATCATGGTCGACAAGATCACCTACCGCTTCGGCACGCCGCAGCCCGGTGACGTGATCGTGTTCAAGGGTCCGCCCAACTGGAACGTCGGCTACAAGTCCATTCGCTCCGACAATGCGGTGCTCCGAGGCGTTCAGAATGCGCTGTCATTCGTCGGGTTCGTCCCCCCGGATGAAAACGATCTGGTCAAGCGGATCATCGCCGTCGGCGGCCAGACCGTCCAGTGCCGCGCCGACACCGGATTGACCGTGGACGGCAAGCCGCTCAAACAACCCTTCCTGGATCCGACCACGATGATGGCCGATCCGGTCGTCTATCCGTGCCTGGGCAACGAGTTCGGCCCGGTGGCCGTCCCCGAGGGTCGGCTGTGGGTAATGGGCGACAACCGCACCCACTCGGCAGACTCCCGGGCACACTGCGCCAGTACTCCCGTCGAGGCCCAGAAGGGCGTCCTGTGCACCGGCGACCCGGAGGCCGGCACGGTGCCGGTGGACAACGTCATCGGCAAGGCCCAGTTCATCGCGTGGCCGCCGTCGCGCTGGGGCGGTGTTTCCTCGTTCGACCCCCAGCAGGGTTGACCGTGCCCGCCAGGAAGCCCGCCAGCAAGACTGACGTGGCGATCACGTGGCCGCCGCGCGCGGTCATCCGGCGGTCCGCAGGACTTCGCACCCTGGAATCGGCGCTCTACCGAAGCGGACTGGGTCCGGTCGCCGGGGTCGATGAGGTCGGCCGCGGTGCCTGTGCCGGACCGCTGGTGGTCGCCGCGTGTGTCCTGGGGCCTAACCGGTTCGGGAGCCTCGCCGCGCTCGATGACTCCAAGAAGCTCACCGCCACGATGCGCGAGGAGCTTTTTCCGCTGATTCGGCGCTACGCGCTGGCATACCACGTGGTGTTCATCCCGGCCGCAGAAGTGGACCGGTGCGGTGTGCATGCGGCCAATATCGAGGGCATGCGGCGCGCGGTCGCCGGACTGCCCGTGCGCCCCGAATACGTTCTCTCCGATGGCTTTCGGGTACCCGGGTTGCCGATGCCGTCGCTACCGGTCGTTTCCGGAGACGCCGCGGCGGCCTGCATCGCAGCGGCCAGCGTGCTGGCCAAGGTCAGCCGCGACAGGCTGATGGTGGATATGGACGACGAGCATCCCGGCTACGGGTTCGCCGCGCACAAGGGCTACAGCACGGCGGCGCACAGTTCGGCGCTGGTGCACCGGGGGCCGTGCAGCCAGCACCGGCGCTCGTTCATCAATGTCGCGCGGGTGCAGTTCGGCGCTGGTGCACCGGGGGCCGTGCAGCCAGCACCGGCGCTCGTTCATCAATGTCGCGCGGGTGGCACCCGTGCGGCGCAATAACGAAGGGTGGGACAAGGTGAATGGCACGTGCGACTGGGTTGTTCACAAGGAAGTTGTTCACAAGGAAGTTGTTCGCAGGGAAAAACCGTCTCGACATGAAGGACAGCTGAGCTGATGAGTGCCGAGGATCTCGAGAAGTACGAAACCGAGATGGAGCTCTCGCTGTACCGCGAATACAAGGACATCGTGGGGCAGTTCAGCTTCGTCGTGGAGACCGAGCGCCGGTTCTACCTGGCCAACAGCGTCCGACGGCGAGGTGTATTTCGAGCTGAGGCTGGCCGACGCCTGGGTGTGGGACATGTACCGGCCGGCCCGGTTCGTCAAGCAGGTCCGGGTGATCACCTTCAAAGACGTCAACATTGAAGAGGTCGACAAGCCGGACCTGCGCCTGCCGGAGTAGGCCCTGTGCACGGCTGAGGCACTGGGGATAACCCCCGCCCGGGCGTTGCTGTGCGACGATCCCTGTCGCCGGTGCAGCCCACTCTTGCTGCATGTACACACCGGCCGATGCGAATCTGAGCCGTCAAGAACTCGGCGCCGCCGGCGAGCAGTTGGCCGTCGACCATCTCCGCGCGCTCGGTCTGCGAATCCTGGCGCGCAATTGGCGCTGCCGCTACGGCGAACTCGATGTGATCGCATCCGAGGGCGACCGAATGGTGGTGTTCGTCGAGGTCAAGACCCGCACCGGCGATGGTTTCGGTGGCATCGCGCAGGCGGTGACGCCGGCCAAGGTTCGCCGGATTCGCCGACTGGCCGGGCTGTGGCTGGCCGGACAGGACACCGGCTGGGCGGAAATCCGAATCGACGTCATCGGCGTGCGCGTCGGGCGCTGCCGCACTCCCGAGATCACACACCTGCGTGGGGTGGGCTGATGGCACGGGCGGGCGGGTGGGCGGGCCAATGGCCCTAGGTCGGGCGTTCTCGGTCGCGGTGCGCGGCCTCGACGGGGACATTGTGGAGATCGAAGCGGACATCACCTCGGGACTTCCGGGTGTGCACCTGGTGGGCTTGCCCGACGCGGCATTGCAGGAGTCCCGGGACCGGGTGCGCGCGGCGATCACCAATTGCGGCAACACCTGGCCGATGTCGCGCCTGACACTGGCGCTCTCGCCGGCCACACTGCCCAAGACGGGGTCGCTGTATGACATTGCCCTGGCGTGCTCGGTGCTCTCAGCGGGTCGCAAAAAGCCGTGGGAACGGCTGGAAAAGACGGTGCTGCTCGGCGAGTTGGCCCTCGACGGTCGGATCCGGCCGGTGCGCGGGGTGCTGCCCGCGGTACTGGCGGCCAAGGCGCAGGGGTGGCAGACCATCGTGGTGCCGATCGGCAACCTCGGCGAGGCCAGTCTGGTGGATGGTATCGAGGTGCTCGGTGCGCGCACGCTGCGCCAACTGCAGCAGTGGCTTGACGGTGGCTCGTTGGACGGCCGGATTCCGATACCCCCGCCCGATCATCAGTCGATCGCCGATCTCTCCGACATCGTGGGACAGTCGCAGGCCCGGTTTGCCGTCGAGGTGGCAGCCGCGGGTGCACACCATCTGATGCTCACCGGACCGCCAGGAGTGGGCAAAACCATGCTGGCGCAACGGCTTCCGGGCTTGCTGCCCGATCTCACCGACAGCGAGGCGCTGGAGGTGACGGCCATCCACTCGGTAGCCGGGCTGCTGTCGGAGCGCACGCCGTTGGTCACCAGGCCGCCGCTGATCGCGCCGCATCACTCCTCCAGTGTGGCCGCACTGGTTGGTGGTGGCTCCGGGCTGGCCAGGCCGGGCGCGATCAGCCGGGCCCATCGGGGGGTGCTCTTCCTCGACGAGTGCGCCGAGATCAGGATCAGCGCACTGGAGGCGCTGCGAACTCCGTTGGAGGACGGTGAGATTCGGCTGGCCCGCCGCGACGGTGTGGTGTGCTACCCGGCCCGGTTTCAGTTGGTGCTGGCCGCCAACCCGTGCCCGTGTGCGCGCACCGATCCGAAGGACTGCATCTGCTCGTCGTTACAGAAGCGCCGCTATTTGGGCAAGTTGTCCGGGCCACTGCTTGACCGGGTGGATCTTCGGGTGCATTTGTACAACGTCCGCGCCGGGGCCTTCACGGCCGAGGCGGCAGAAAGCAGCGAGTGTGTCCGTGCCCGTGTGGCCCAAGCCCGCTCGGCCGCCGCCGAACGGTGGCGCGCGCACGGATTCGCCACCAACGCTGAGGTCTCCGGATCGGTGTTACGCCGACGCTTCCGCCTCGGTGCCGCGGTGATGGCTCCGCTGAAAACCTCACTGGAACGCGGCTTGATCAGTATCCGCGGCGTTGATCGGTCGTTGCGAGTCGCGTGGACCCTGGCCGACTTGGCTGGTCGCACCACACCGGATCTCAACGATGTGTCGGTGGCGCTGAGTTTCCGGCAGGGGGAGGTCACGCCGTGAGCGAGCCCACCGAACTATCGGCCTGGGCCTACCTGTCCCGGGTCCTCGAGGCACCGTCGGTGGAGCTTGCCGGGTTGGTGAAGCGCGTCGGTCCGGTCGAGGCGGCAGACCGGATCCGGCGGGGCGCGGTGGGCGATGATCTTGCCGCGCGCACGGCTGCTCGCCGCGATATCGACTGTGCCGCAGAGGATCTAGAGCTACTGAGTCGGCGCGGGGGCCGGCTGGTGACACCTGGTGATGACGAGTGGCCGGGGCTTGCCTTCGCGTCGTTCACCGGTGCGCCGGTGCGCGCAAAGCCGCAGGGGCAGGCGCCTCTGGCGCTGTGGGTGATCGGCCCACTGCGAATCGACGATATCGCTGAGCGCGCAGTTGGCATCGTCGGGACACGGGCGTCCACCGCCTACGGCGAGCATGTCGCGGCCGACCTTTCGGCAGGTCTGGCCGAACACGATGTGGCCATCGTCTCCGGCGGCGCCTACGGGATTGACGGTGCCGCCCATCGTGCCGCGCTCGCCGTCGATGGGGTGACGGTGGCGGTGCTGGCCGGGGGAGTCGACGTGCTGTACCCGGCCGGACACTCCGCACTGCTGCACCGCATCGGCACGAACGGGCTGCTGGTCAGTGAGTATCCGCCGGGCGTACGACCCGCGCGGCACCGTTTCCTGACCCGTAACCGACTGGTGGCCGCGCTATCGGGCGCCACCGTGGTGGTCGAGGCCGGGATCCGCAGTGGCGCTGCCAGTACTGCGGCTTGGGCGCGCGCTCTGGGAAGGGTCGTCTGCGCGGTCCCCGGACCCATCACCTCGTCCGCTTCACTCGGCTGTCATGTTCTGCTGCAGGCCGGCGCCGAACTCGTCACCCGCGCCGATGAGATCCGCGAAATCATTGGGCGCGCAGGAGAACTCGCCGATGAGCAGCCTCATCCGGCAGACGCATTAGACGCACTGACTGATACCGAGCGTCAGGTGTACGAGGCACTGCCGGGCCGCGGCACCCGCACTCCCGACGAGATCGCTGTCGCATCCGGTCTCCCGGCCACCGAGGTTCTGGGTCCGCTGGCAATGCTCGAGATCGCCGGACTCATCGAGCGTCAGGATGGGCGGTGGCGGCTGGTGCGTAAGCCTGTCCGCAGCGGGTCTGCATAGGTGCCCAGCCGACTTAGCTGCCCGATCGACTGAGTTGCCCAGCCGACTTAGTTGCCCAATCGATGCACCTGCGTCACCGACACGCCCGCCCGGATGGCGTGCTCGGCGACCGGTGTCTGCAACGGTAGGACAGTGGATGGCCCGGACCGGTATGCGGCGATCCTCGAGGAGTACGCCGAGCATCTCGCGCTGGAACGAGGTCGCTCCGAGCACACCCGTCGTGCCTACCTGACCGATCTACGGTCCCTGTTCGCCTTTCTCGACGAGCGCGCCCCCGGTGCCGGCCTGGACGCATTGAGCCTGCCACTGCTGCGCGGGTGGCTGGCCGCCCAGGCCGCTGCGGGTGCGGCACGTACAACGCTGGCCCGGCGCACATCGGCGGTCAAGACCTTCACCGCCTGGGCAACGCGGCGCGGCCTGCTGGCCGTCGACCCGGCCGCCCGATTGCAGGTGCCCAAGGCGCGACGCACCCTGCCCGCGGTGTTACGTCAGGACCAGGCTCTGGCTGCGATGGCCGCCGCTGACCGCGGCGCCGAGCAGGGTGACCCGCTGGCGCTGCGGGACCGGCTCATCGTCGAGATGCTCTACGCCACCGGCATTCGTGTCAGTGAACTTTGCGGTCTGGACGTCGACGACGTCGATACCGCAAACCGGCTGCTGCGGGTGCTGGGCAAGGGCAACAAACAACGCACCGTCCCGTATGGCAAGCCGGCGGCCGCATCGCTGCGGGCCTGGTTGGCCGACGGTCGGCCCACGCTCGAGGCAGCGGAGTCCGGCCCGGCCCTGCTGCTCGGCCCGCGCGGGCGCCGGCTCGACCCCCGGCAGGCCCGCACCGTGGTGCACCAGACCATGTCGGCTGTTGACGGCGCGCCCGATATCGGACCGCATGGTCTGCGCCACAGCGCGGCCACCCATCTGTTGGAAGGCGGGGCGGACCTGCGCGTCGTGCAGGAACTTTTAGGACACACCAGCCTCGCGACGACCCAGCTGTACACCCACGTCACCGTGGCCCGGTTGCGCGCCGTCCACGACCAGGCCCACCCGCGGGCCTGACCCATCAGGGGTGCAGCGGTTTGAGCCGGACCGGCGTGGTCACCAGCAGCCCGAGCGGGTCGACGTAATCCGCGCGCGCCGCCGGCCCCCACATTGCGCCCCAGTGCAGGCAGGCCGGCGCCGGACAGCCCGGATGCCCGGGTGCCAGCCGGCCCAGCGCACTTGATGCCGTGACCAGCTGGCCGGGCCGCACCGCGGCCGCCACCGGCTCGTAGCTGGTCCGCAATGCACCTGGATGGGCCACCGACACCACCGGCCGGTCGGCCAGCAGGCCCGCGAAAACCACGGTTCCGGCCCCGGCGGCGTAGACGGGCTGGCCCGGAGTGCCGGCGAGGTCGACCCCCCGGTGACCGGGTTGCCAGTCCCGCTCGGGCTGGTCGAATGTCCGGCACACCACCGGCACGCCCGGGCGTAGCGGCCACTGCAGCCGGAATCCATCGGCCCGGGCGGGCGCCGAACAGACCACCGCGACCAGCAATGCCACCAAAAACCGCATCCGCACAGTTCAACGCCGTTCGGCCGGGTCCGGCGTGCACCACGGGTCAGGTTGTGCACAGCCCGGGCGCTGGGGACAAAGCACCCGTCTGCGCGGTGTAAACTTCGGGACGCAACTCGCGCAAGCGGGTTGACTTCGCGCGTCTGTATACAAGATCGCCATGCCGATCCTTGTCCCACGCACGCCGGTTGGTCTCGTCCAGAGGGGAATCCCCAAGGCCGGGTCGGCTTGCGAGCAGGCGCCAGGGCTTGGCCACACCCGTGGCCGGGCGACAACCGACAATCACATAAGGACACAAGCCGATATGGCTGTTGTAACCATGAAGCAGCTGCTTGACAGCGGCGCGCACTTCGGGCATCAGACCCGACGTTGGAATCCCAAGATGAAGCGGTTCATCTTCACCGACCGCAACGGCATCTACATCATCGACCTGCAGCAGACGCTGACCTTCATCGACACGGCCTACGAATTCGTCAAGGAGACCGTCGCCCACGGCGGCTCGGTGATGTTCGTCGGCACCAAGAAGCAGGCGCAGGAGTCCATCGCCGAAGAGGCCGCGCGCGTCGGCATGCCGTACGTCAACCAGCGCTGGCTCGGTGGCATGCTCACCAATTTCTCCACCGTGCACAAGCGCCTGCAGCGTCTCAAGGAACTTGAGGCCATGGAGCAGACCGGCGGCTTCGAGGGGCGCACCAAAAAAGAGATCCTGATGCTGACCCGCGAGATGAACAAGCTCGAGCGCAGCCTCGGCGGCATCCGCGATATGAACAAGGTGCCGTCGGCCATCTGGGTGGTCGACACCAACAAGGAGCACCTCGCCGTCGCGGAGGCCCGCAAGCTCAAAATCCCGATCATCGCGATCCTTGACACCAACTGTGACCCGGATCTGGTCGACTACCCGATCCCGGGCAACGACGACGCGATCCGCTCGGCTGCGCTGCTGACCAAGGTCATCGCCTCGGCGATCGCCGAGGGACTGCAGGCCCGCGGCGGCGGCGACAAGACCGGTTCCGAATCCGGTGCCGCGGCTGAACCTTTGGCCGAGTGGGAGCAGGAACTGCTGGCCAGCGCAGCCATCGAAGCGGCGCCGACCGAACCCGGCCCGGTCGCGGACGAATCGGTGACAGTAGAAGTAGAAGTTACGGAGGGCTGAGATGGCTGACTACACCGCCGCCGACGTCAAGCGGCTCCGCGAACTGACCGGCGCGGGCATGCTGGATTGCAAAAACGCGCTGGCCTCCAATGGGGGCGATTTCGACAAGGCCGTCGAAGCGCTCCGAATCAAGGGCGCCAAAGATGTCGGCAAGCGAGCCGAGCGGGCCACCGCAGAGGGTCTGGTGGCCGCCAAGGGAGGCGCGCTGATCGAACTCAACTCCGAGACCGACTTCGTCGCCAAGAACGCCGAGTTCCAAAAGCTCGCCGAGCAGGTCGTCGACGCCGCACTGGCCGCCAAGGCCGCCGACGTCGACGCCCTCAATGCAGCGAAGATCGGCGACAAGACCGTCGAGGAGACCATCGCCGAGTTGTCGGCCAAGATCGGCGAGAAGCTGGTGTTGCGCCGGGCGCAGTATTTCGACGGCAACGTTGAGACCTACCTGCACAAGCGTGCTGCCGACCTGCCGCCCGCGGTGGGCGTGCTGGTCGAGTTCACCGGTTCGGATACGGATGCCGCACACGCGGCGGCCCTGCAGATCGCCGCACTCAAGGCCCGCTATCTCACCCGCGAGGACGTTCCCGCGGACCTCATCGCCAACGAGCGTCGCATCGCCGAAGAGACCGCTAAGGCCGAAGGTAAACCCGAGGCTGCGCTGTCCAAGATCGTCGACGGCCGGATCACCGGGTTCTACAAGGATGTCGTACTGCTGGATCAGCCGTCGGTGTCCGATAACAAGAAGTCGGTCAAGGCACTGCTTGATGAGGCTGGTGTGACCGTGACCCGGTTCGTCCGCTTCGAGGTCGGCCAGGCCTGACCGGCCCGGGTCAGCGATATGAGGAACGTCAACGCCTACGGAGACGACGCACTCGGCGATCTCGACACTGTCGCGATGGTCGACGCGATGCGCACCGGAAAGGTGTCGTCGGCCGAATTGGTCGACGCGGCGATCGCTCGCGAACAGGCGGTCAACCCGGTTCTGAACGGGTTGGCGCACGAGATGTTCGACCGGGCGCGGGCGCAGGCCGCCACCCGCCAGGGCGGGTATTTCGACGGCGTGCCGACGTTCATCAAGGACAACGTCGACGTCGAAGGCATGCCGACCATGCAGGGCACCGACGCCTGGGATCCGCGCCCGCAAACCGAGCACGGGGACTTCGCGAAGTTCTTTCTGGCCACCGGTTTGATCCCGCTGGGCAAGACGCAACTGTCGGAGTTCGGCTTCAGCGCCTCGGCTGAACATCCGCGCATCGGTGCGGTGCGCAATCCATGGGACACCGACTACACCGCGGGCGCATCGTCGTCGGGATCGGGCGCGTTCGTCGCCGCCGGGGTGGTGCCCATTGCCCACGCCAATGACGGCGGTGGCTCGATTCGGATTCCGGCCGCCTGCAATGGCCTCGTTGGTCTCAAGCCGTCACGGGGTCGGCTTCCGCTGGACAAGATGTCGCGCCAGATGCCGGTGCGGCTCGTCAACGACGGTGTGCTGACCCGCTCGGTGCGTGACACCGCGGCGTTTTACCGTGAGGGAGAACGCATTTGGCGCAATCGGGCACTGGCGCCGATAGGTGCGGTAACCGCACCCGGCCGGGAGCGGCTGCGGATTGCGGTCATCACCCGCTCGCTGAACCGCGACTGCAGCGCGCAGATGCGCGACCACACCCTGCAGACCGCAGCCCTGCTCGAAGGCCTCGGTCACCGGGTCACCCACCTCGACAACAATCCGATCCCGGCCACCTTCGCCGATGACTTCCTCGTCTACTGGGCCTCGCTGGCCATGGCCCTGGTGCGGACCGGGAAGCGCACCTTCGGGCCGAGCTTCGATCGAGAGCGACTCGATAACCTGACCCTCGGGCTTGATCGTCACGCGACCCGTAACCTGCACCGCTTGCCAGTGGCCATCGCCCGCCTGCGCCGGCTGCGCAAAGTCACCGAACGGCTCTACCGCGACTACGACGTCATGCTGATGCCGACGCTGGCCGAGGAGACTCCGCGGATCGGCCACCTCGACCCCACCGCGGACTACCAACAGGTGATCGACCGACTGGTGGACTGGGTGGCGTTCACCCCACTGCAGAACGCGACCGGCGAACCAGCGATCTCGCTGCCGCTGAACGAGTCGGCCTCGGGCATGCCGGTCGGCATGATGTTCAGCGCCCCACTCGGCCACGAACGTCGGCTGCTGGAACTGGCTTTTGAACTCGAGGCGGCCAAGCCGTGGCCGCGGATCCAGGCCGGGGTAGTGGCCTGATCCCGGGCTCACCCCCCAATGTTCGGGCCTGCGACGATGAGGCAGGATAAGAAGGCTGTTCCGGCACCACTGGAATGGCACTCTGGTGCCAGCCCCGACGAATCCGAGGAGCCTGATGGGGGAGCTCACGACCGCGAACGGCGCCGCACCGGATTCACACCCCGGGTATTCGCGGGTCCTGCTCAAACTCGGTGGTGAGATGTTCGGCGGCGGCTCTGTTGGCCTGGACCCGGATGTCGTGGCACAGGTCGCCCGCCAGATCGCCGAAGTGGTGCGCAGCGGTGTTCAGGTCGCCGTGGTAATCGGCGGTGGCAACTTCTTCCGGGGTGCCCAGCTTCAACAGCGCGGGATGGAACGCACCCGGTCGGACTATATGGGCATGCTCGGCACCGTGATGAATAGCCTTGCGCTACAGGATTTTCTCGAGCAGGAAGGCATCGTCACCCGGGTCCAGACCGCCATCACCATGGGTCAGGTCGCTGAGCCCTACATCCCACTGCGGGCCCGTCGGCATCTGGAGAAGGGGCGCGTGGTGATCTTCGGCGCCGGCATGGGGCTGCCGTATTTCTCCACCGACACCACCGCCGCGCAGCGTGCCCTGGAGATCGGTGCTGAGGTGGTGCTGATGGCCAAGGCCGTCGACGGGGTGTTCACCGACGACCCGCGGAGCAACCCGGATGCTGAACTGCTGACCGAGATCAGCCACCGTGAGGTCATCGATCGCGGCCTGCAGGTGGCCGACGCCACCGCCTTCAGCCTGTGCATGGACAACGGAATGCCGATTCTGGTGTTCAATCTGCTGACCAACGGGAATATCGCCCGTGCGGTCGCAGGTGAGAAGATCGGAACACTCGTCACGCCGTGACGAGAAAGGAGGAGCGGCGCCGAATTATTCGCGCCGACGACGATGCAGAGCGAAGCGATGAGGAGGAGTGGCGCCGATGATTGAAGAAGCGATCTTCGATGCTGAAGAGAAGATGGAAAAGGCTGTCGCGGTCGCCCGTGATGATCTGTCGTCCATCCGGACCGGGCGCGCCAACCCCGGCATGTTCTCCCGCATCGTCATCGACTACTACGGCACGCCCACTCCCATCACAACGATCTGCAGCATCAACGTGCCCGAGGCGCGGATGGTCGTGATCAAGCCCTACGAGGCGTCCCAGCTCAAGCCGATCGAGGAATCCATTCGCAACTCCGATCTCGGGGTGAACCCGACCAATGACGGCAACATCATCCGGGTGTCGATCCCGCAGCTGACCGAGGAACGTCGCCGCGATCTGGTCAAGCAGGCCAAGGCAAAGGGTGAGGACGCCAAGGTGTCGGTACGCAACATCCGCCGCCGCGCCATGGAGGAACTGCACCGGATCCGCAAGGACGGCGAGGCCGGCGAGGACGAGGTGGGCCGCGCGGAGAAGGACCTCGACAAGTCCACCGCGCAGTACATCTCGCAGATCGACGATCACGTCAAGCACAAGGAAGGCGAACTGCTCGAGGTCTGAGGACCTCGACAGTGAGCGACTGTGGCTGACACAGACTCCGGGGGCTCGACCCCTGTGGCACCCGAACAGCCGGCGAAGACGTCCCGGGCCGGCCGCGACCTTCCCGCCGCAATCGCCGTCAGCCTGCTGTTGGGCGGCACCATCATTGCGATCCTGCTGTTCGCGCCGCGGTTGTGGGTCGCGTTGGTGGCGGTGGGGGTGCCAGTGGCCACCCACGAGGTGGTCCGACGGCTTCGCACGGCCGGTTACTCGATCCCGGTGCTGCCTCTCCTGGTGGGTGGGCAGGCGATGATCTGGCTGACCTGGCCCTTCGGTCCGGCTGGAGCGCTGGGTGGATTCGGCGCGACAGTGCTGGTCTGTCTGATTTGGCGGCTGTTGAGCCAGGGACTACAGGGCCAGCCGATCAACTACCTGCGCGATGTCTCCGTGACCATCTTCATCGCGGCGTGGATCCCGCTGTGCGGAGCGTTCGCCGTGCTGTTGATCTACCCGTCCGATGGCTACGCGCGGGTGTTCGCACTCATGCTGGGCGTGACCTTCTCCGATATCGGCGGCTATACCGCCGGTGTGCTGTTCGGCAAGCACCGCATGGTTCCGGCGATCAGTCCGAAGAAATCCTGGGAGGGTTTCGCGGGTTCGCTGGTGTGCGGCACCATCGGAGCGGTGATCGCGGTGGTGTTTCTGATGCATAAACCGGCCTGGGTCGGCATTCCGCTCGGGGTCATGTTGGTTCTTACCGCCACCCTCGGCGACCTGGTCGAGTCTCAGGTTAAGCGCGATCTCGGGATCAAGGACATGGGCACGTTGCTGCCCGGCCACGGCGGCCTGATGGACCGGATCGACGGCGTGCTGCCGTCGTCGGTGGCCACCTGGATCGTCTTGACGTTGCTGGCCTGATGGAACAGGATCTGGTCTTCGAAGCGCCACGACGGGGATTGCCGCCCCGCCACTTCGCTGACCTCGACGCCGACGCCCGCGCCGCCGCGGTGACCGAACTCGGCCTGCCCGCGTTCCGCGCCAAACAACTAGCGATGCAGTACTACGGCCGCCTGCTCGCCGACCCGCGCGCGATGACCGATCTGCCTGCCGTCGTCCGCGAGACGGTGACCGAAGCTCTCTTCCCTCCGCTGCTGTCGGTGGTTCGCGAGGTCGAGTGCGACGGCGGTGAGACCCGAAAGACGTTGTGGCGCGGCCACGATGGCGCCACTGTCGAGTCGGTGCTGATGCGGTACCCGAATCGCAACACAGTCTGCATCTCGTCGCAGGCCGGCTGCGGGATGGCGTGCCCGTTCTGTGCCACCGGCCAGGGTGGCTTGACCCGCAACCTCAGCACCGCCGAGATCCTTGAACAGGTTCGTGCCGCCGCCGTGACCCTGCGCGACCTTCCCCAAACGCGGCCCGGCGGTGACCGCCTGTCCAACGTGGTGTTCATGGGCATGGGGGAGCCGCTGGCCAACTACGCCCGCGTACTGGCCGCCGTGCAGCGCATCACCGCGGCACCGCCGGAGGGTTTCGGAATCTCGGCTCGCTCGGTGACGGTGTCGACGGTCGGCCTGGCGCCGGCGATCCGAAAACTGGCCGACGAGCGTCTTGGCGTCACGCTGGCGGTGTCGCTGCACACCCCCGATGACGAACTGCGCGACACCCTGGTGCCGGTGAACAACCGGTGGAAGGTCGCTGAGGTGCTCGATGCCGCCCGCTACTACGCCGACCTCACCGGTCGCCGGGTGTCGATCGAGTACGCGTTGATCCGCGATATCAATGACCAGGGCTGGCGGGCTGACCTGCTGGGCAGGCTGTTGCACCGCGCGTTAGGTCCGCTGGTGCACGTCAATCTGATTCCACTCAACCCGACACCGGGAAGCAAATGGGATGCCAGTCCGAAGCCGGTGGAGCGGGAATTCGTGAGAAGGGTTATCGCACAGGGGGTTTCCTGCACGGTGCGAGACACCCGGGGCCGTGAAATTGCGGCCGCCTGTGGACAGCTGGCCGCCGAAGGCGGGTAGCTGGAGCTCAGGCGATCAGATCGAGCCTGTGGACAGCTGGCCGCCGAAGGTTAGCGAAGCTGGCCGCGCCGACGCATGACCCAGTCGCGGACGATCGCGAACGCGACGATCGCCGCGAAGCCCATCAGGAACCAGTTCTCCACGTGGCCGACGTGGTTACCGTGCATCATGCCCAGCAGGAACACGACGATGAAGATTCCCAACGCGTACCAGGTGCGAGGGGTGATCTTGCTCCAGCCCCAGGCCGCCGACGGGACGTCTGCGGTATCGACCTCCGAATAACGCTCCACCTCGGTGTTGGCCATTGCGGCTCCTGTCTACTCGTGTCTGTCGTCATTCTGGCATACCCGGCTCAGCGGATCAGCCCGTACCGCCGCAGCGCTTCGGTGCGTTCGGTCCCGTGGTCCACGATCGGCTCCGGGTACCCCGCGGGACGTCCCGCCTTGAGTTTGTGGACCTCTGCGGCATCGGCGAGTTCGGGCACCCAGCGCCGCACATAGTCGCCGTCGGGATCGAACTTCTCGCCCTGGGTGGTCGGGTTGAACACCCGGAAGTAGGGCGCGGCATCGGTTCCGGTGCCCGCAGCCCACTGCCAGCCGTGCTGGTTGCTCGCGATATCGGCGTCGACGAGTTGATCGAGGAACCACCTAGCGCCCCACTGCCACGGTAGGTGCAGATCCTTGACCAGAAACGAGGCGACGATCATGCGTACCCGGTTGTGCATGAAGCCGGTCCCGGAAAGTTGGCGCATCCCGGCGTCGACGATGGGGTAGCCGGTGCGGCCCTGTTTCCAGGCTTCGAAGACCGCCTCGGCCTGTGGTCCGGTGTCGATCTCGATTGTGTCGAAGTTCGGGTTCCAGTTGTGCCACGCACTGCGGGGCCACTGGTGCAGCACCGAGGCGTAGAAGTCGCGAAACGCCAACTCGCGCAGGTACGCATCCGGTCCGGGTTCGCCGGTATCGAGGTCCGCCGACATGGTCCGCGGGTGGATGGTGCCGTACTTCAGGTGAGCAGACATCCGGCTTGTTCCGGGTTTGTCCGGCCGGTCGCGGTCGGTGGAGTAGGTGTGGATGCCGTCGGCGAGGAATTCCGCCCATCGGTGTCGTGCTGCGGCCTCGCCCGCGGGAATGTCAAGTGTTGCAACGGGATCCGGTGCTTCGATTCGGCGCGGGAGTGCGGCGACACCGTCGGGGTCGATCCATGTCACCGCCGCAGGATCGGACTGCGCGGGGGCTCGCCAGCCGACCTCGCGCCACCGCCGGAAGAACGGGGTGAATACCTTGTAGGGGCTGCCGTCATCCTTGGTCACCCGCCCCGGCGACACCAGATAGGGCGATCCGGTGGCGACAAGTGGGACGTCCGACAGCGCTGCGACCACCGTCGCATCGCGGCGTACCCCGAACGGGCTGAAGTCCGCGGAGATGTGCACGGATTTGGCGGCGATCGCCGCGGCGATCTTCGGGATCTGTTCCTCGGGGCGTCCGCGGGTGATCAGCAACCGGCCGCCGAGATCATTGTTGAGTGCCCGCAGGGAGTCACCGAGGAACTGCAGCCGGCGCGATCCGGCGTTTGCTTCCAATCGCGGGTCGAGCACGAAACAGGCCAGTACCTCGGAGCCGTCGTCGGCGGCGTCAAGCAGTGGCGGCAGATCGCGCAGTCTCAGGTCGCGGCGCAACCACAGCAGTGTCGATGGCATGCCCCCATGCTGCCCTGTCGCCCCGCATGCAAAGAGGGCCGGTCGCTTTCGCGGCCGGCCCTCTATTGTTGTCAGTGCTGCAAAACTGTTGCCGAGAGAGTTCCCGACCCAGGTGGGGCTAGGGCGTCGTCGTGGTGGTCGGCATCGACGTTGACGATCCCGCGGACGACGCCGGTGCGGCCGGCGGCATCAGGACGGTGTCGATCAGGTACAGCGTCGCGTTGGCTGTCTTGATGCCACCGCAGACGACGCCGGCGTCATTGACCATCAGGTCGTTACCTGATCCGGTCACCTTCAGCGAGCCACCTTCGACGGTGGTGTGCTCGCCGACGACCTGCGTCGGGTCGGCCTGACCGGACACCACGTGGTAGGTCAGGATCGAGGTCAGCAGTGCCGAGTCGGTCTTGAGCTTCTCGATGGTGGCGGCGTCGATCTTGGCGAACGCGTCATCGGTGGGTGCGAACACGGTGAACTGCCCGTTATTCAGTGTGTCCACCAGGTTGACGTTGGGGTTCAACTTGCCCGACAGCGCCGACGCCAGCGTGGTCAGCACCGGGCTGTTGCCGGCGGCGGTCGCGACCGGATCCATGGCCAGGCCCGCGACCGATCCCGGGCCGGAGGGGTTAGCTGTGGCGTAGGCCGCGCAACCCGCGCCCACGGGGTCGCCGGCAGCCGGCATCGCCATCACCGAGGAGGACACCGAACTGGCGGCAGAACCGGCCGAACTCGCGACCGACGAGGCTTTATCGGTCATCGACGACGCCGTTTCCTTGGTGGCGGTCGAACAGCCCGAGAGGGTCAGGGCCGCGATGGCCGCCACACCCGCGGCAGTGAGCACTGAACGCTGAACAATCATGTACTGGTCTCCGGATCCGTGTTAATGGGCGACACGCCAAATAGCGGCCGCATTGGTGGTTCGATGGTCGATGATACCTGGACTGGCTGGTGTGACGACCGTCATATGGCATACCAGTCAGGTCGACCACCTCGTCCCGGCCAACGGCGCGGCACAATGGGTCCGGTGAGCCCCGCCAACCGCCTGCGCGTTCTGATCCTCGGTAGCACCGGGTCGATCGGCACCCAGGCGCTGGAGGTGATCGCCGCCAATCCTGACCGTTTCGCGATCGTCGGCCTCGCAGCCGGTGGCGGTAATCCCGAACTGCTCGCCCGGCAGCGCATCGAGACCGGCGTCACCAATATTGCGGTCGCCGACCCGGCTGCTGCACAGCATGTCGGCGACGTCACCTATAGCGGCTCCGATGCCGCCACCCGACTGGTGGAGAACACCGAGGCTGACGTGGTGCTCAACGCTCTCGTCGGGGCGCTCGGGCTCGAACCCACGCTGGCCGCGCTGGCCAGCGGTGCGCGTCTGGCGCTGGCCAATAAGGAGTCCCTGGTGGCGGGCGGTCCGCTGGTTCTGCGGGCGGCCCGGCCCGGTCAGATCGTCCCGGTGGACTCCGAGCACTCCGCGCTGGCCCAGTGTCTGCGTTCCGGCAATGCCGACGAGGTGGCCAAACTGGTACTCACCGCCTCCGGTGGGCCGTTTCGCGGCTGGTCGGCCGCCGACCTGGAGTCGGTGACGCCCGAGCAGGCCGGTGCGCACCCCACCTGGAATATGGGGCCGATGAACACGCTGAACTCGGCGTCGCTGGTGAACAAGGGATTGGAACTGATCGAGACCCACCTGTTGTTCGGCGTTCCTTACGAGCGCATCGAGGTCGTCGTGCACCCGCAGTCGATCGTGCATTCAATGGTGACCTTCACCGACGGCTCCACCATCGCCCAGGCCAGCCCGCCGGATATGAAACTACCGATATCGCTGGCGCTGGGCTGGCCGGACCGGGTCGCCGGCGCCGCTGCCGGCTGCGACTTCCGGACCGCGGCCACCTGGGAGTTCGAGCCCCTGGACGACGCGGTCTTCCCGGCTGTCGCCCTGGCTCGGCGGGCCGGGGAGACCGGTGGTTGCATGACTGCGGTGTACAACGCCGCCAACGAGGAGGCGGCCGCGGCCTTCCTGGCCGGACGTATCGGTTTCGGTGCGATTGTGCGAACAATCGCTGACGTCCTGGGCGCTGCTGCCCAGTGGTCGGCTGAACCGGCTACCGTGGAGGAAGTACTTGAGGCCCAGCTCTGGGCTCGCCAACGCGCCCACGACGCCATTGACGTCGCCGCACAGGAGGTCGCACCACAGCGATGATGTTCATTGTCGGGATCGTGCTCTTCGCGTTGGCCATCCTTGTCTCGGTGGCACTGCACGAATGCGGCCACATGTGGGTCGCGCGGGCCACCGGAATGAAGGTGCGTCGCTACTTCGTGGGCTTCGGGCCGACGCTGTGGTCGACGACGCGGCCCAACAAACTCGGCTCCACCGAGTACGGCGTCAAGGCGATTCCCCTCGGCGGCTTCTGCGATATCGCGGGCATGACGTCGATGGACACGTTGCGGCCCGAGGACGAGCCCTACGCGATGTACAAACAGCGGACCTGGAAGCGGGTTGCGGTGCTGTTCGCCGGACCGGCCATGAACTTCATCATCGGATTGGTGTTGGTCTACGGAATCGCCCTGGTGTGGGGATTGCCCAACCTGCACCCGCCGACCACCGCGGTCGTCGGCGAAACCAGTTGTGTCAAATCCGAACTCACCAGGGGCGAACTCGGAACCTGCACCGGAACGGGTCCGGCTGCGCTGGCCGGTATCAAGGCCGGCGACGTTGTGGTCAAGGTCGGTGCAACGCCGGTGGCCACCTTCGAGGACATGGTGACCGAGGTTCGAAAGTCCTCCGGCCCCACTCCGTTCGTCATCGAGCGCACCGTCGACGGCACATCCACCACCGTCGACGCGGCAGTCGACGTGGCGACCACCAAACGCTGGATCACCCCCGCTGACGGCGGCGAGGCAACCGGACCGTCGGATGTCGGATCGATCGGGATCGGCGCCGCGCAGTTCGGTCCCACGCACTACAACCCGCTGTCGGCGGTGCCGGGGACCTTGGCCTTCAGCGGCGATCTGGCCGTCCAGCTGGGCAAGTCGATGGCCGCCATCCCGAGCAAGGTCGGGGCGCTGGTGCACGCAATCGGCGGTGGAGAGCGTGACCCGGAGACCCCGATCAGCGTTGTCGGCGCCAGCATCATCGGTGGCGACACCGTAGATCACGGTCTGTGGGTGGCGTTTTGGTTCTTCCTGGCTCAACTTAACTTCGTGTTGGGCGCGATCAACCTGGTGCCTTTGCTGCCCTTCGACGGCGGCCATATCGCCGTAGCGATTTACGAGAAGATCCGCAATATGTTCCGCGCAGTCCGCGGCGCGCTGCCCGCGGCCCCGGTGGATTACACCAAGTTAATGCCCGCTACCTATGTGATGCTCGCCGTAGTGGTCGGCTATATGGCACTGACCGTGACCGCAGACCTGGTCAATCCGATTCGATTGTTCCAGTAGGAGATTCGCAGATGTCAGTTGGTCTGGGTATACCGGCACCGCCGGTCCCGGTCTTGGCGCCGAGGCGCAAGACCCGTCAACTCATGGTGCGTGATGTCGGGGTGGGCAGTGACTACCCGATCTCGGTGCAGTCGATGTGCACGACTAAGACGCATGACATCAATGCCACGTTGCAGCAGATCGCCGAATTGACGGCCACCGGTTGTGACATGGTTCGGGTGGCCTGCCCGCGCCAGGAGGACGCCGACGCTCTCGCCGAGATCGCCCGCAAGAGTCAAATCCCGGTGATCGCCGACATCCACTTCCAGCCGAAGTACATCTTCGCCGCGATCGACGCCGGTTGTGCGGCCGTGCGGGTTAATCCGGGCAACATCAAGGAGTTCGACGGCCGCGTCGCCGAAGTGGCCAAAGCTGCTGGCGCAGCGGGCATTCCGATCCGCATCGGGGTCAATGCGGGCTCGCTGGACAAGCGGTTCATGGAGAAGTTCGGTAAGGCCACCCCGGAGGCGCTCGTCGAGTCCGCGCTGTGGGAGGCCTCGCTGTTCGAGGAACACGGCTTCGGCAATATCAAGATCAGCGTCAAGCACAACGACCCCGTCGTGATGGTGGCGGCCTATGAGTTGCTGGCCCAAAAGTCAGACTACCCTCTGCATCTTGGTGTCACCGAGGCTGGTCCCGCTTTCCAGGGCACGATTAAGTCGGCGGTGGCATTCGGCGCGCTGCTGTCCCGCGGCATCGGTGACACCATCCGGGTGTCGCTGTCGGCACCGCCGGTCGAAGAGGTCAAGGTCGGTAACCAGATCCTGGAATCGCTGAATCTGCGGCCGCGCGGACTGGAGATCGTGTCGTGCCCATCGTGCGGACGCGCACAGGTCGACGTTTACACCTTGGCCAACGCGGTGAGTGCCGGGCTCGAGGGTCTCGATGTCCCGCTGCGGGTGGCCGTCATGGGCTGCGTCGTCAACGGACCGGGCGAGGCGCGCGAGGCTGATCTCGGGGTCGCCTCCGGTAATGGCAAGGGTCAGATCTTCGTCAAGGGTGAGGTGATCAAGACCGTGCCCGAGTCCATGATCGTCGAGACGCTCATCGAGGAGGCCATGCGAATCGCCGAGGGCCTTCGCGGCACGGACACGGCTGCGGGTGGTTCGCCGGTGGTCACCGTAAGCTGAGCGGGCAACTTGTCCGCGGGTAAAGACCCGCAGAAAGAACCCCCCGCGGGTGAAACCCGCAGAAAGTAACGGCTATGTCGGCACCGCCTCTACTTCGCTCGGTTGACGGACGCCGGGTGTCGGTGGTGCGCGACGCGGCCGCGGTGAGCCGGGTGTTGGCCGCCGATCCGGTGGGCGCGTGCATGGTCGCCGCGCGGGTGGCCGATAACGGCGTTGATCCGGGCTCTATCGGGGGTGAACTCTGGACGCGGCGGCATGCGGAGGACTCGCTGTGCTACGCCGGAGCCAATCTGATTCCGCTTCGGGGCGCGCGAGACGATCTCGTGGCGTTCGCCGATCGGGCCCTGAGTACGGCGCGCCGCTGCTCGTCGCTGGTCGGCCGCGCCCATCTGGTGTTGCCGATGTGGGATCGGCTGCAGCACGGTTGGGGCCCGGCGCGCGATGTGCGAGACCGCCAACCCCTGCTGGCCCTGGGGTCGCAGCCCCAATGCGCTGTGGACCCGGGCGTTCGGCGGGTACGGATTGATGAGTTGGACGCCTACCTGGTGGCTGCGATCGACATGTTCATCGGCGAGGTCGGCCTAGATCCACGGACCGGTGATGGCGGGCGCGGTTACCGCCGTCGGGTGGCCGGCCTGATCACCGCCGGACGCGCCTTCGCCCGCTTCGAGCGTGGTCATGTGGTGTTCAAAGCCGAAATTGGTTCGCAGTCGCCCGCAGTCGGCCAGATTCAAGGCGTCTGGGTGCACCCCGAATGGCGTGGCCACGGACTCGGTACAGCCGGAACCGCGGCGATCTCGGCGGCCGTGGTCCAGACGGGTCGCATCGCGAGCCTGTACGTCAACGGTTACAACTCCGTCGCCCGTGCCGCCTACGCCCGGGTGGGGTTCAGCGAGGTCGGCACCTTCGCGACCGTTCTGCTCGACTAGTTTCTGCGCCACAACCTCGAGTTTTTCTGCGCCGCAGCGCTGAGTCGTTGTCTCGCCGACCGCGGTGTGGGCGGGAAAATTTCACCTTCAACACTGATCGGGCGGTGCGCCTCCGCCTGATAGTGGTCACAGCCTCATAACATCTGCCTCAATGGCAACTTCTACCTCACGAGCAACACGAGTCACAGGCCTGGCCTCGGTGCTGGCACTGGCGGCAGCGGGGGCGTTATCAGCGTGCACCCCGCGCCCGGACGGGCCCGCGCCGGCTGCCGCACAGTTCTTCGCCGACCTCGGCCGCGGTGACACCGGGGCAGCCGCCCAGCTCAGCGACCTGCCGACCGAGGCGCACTCCGCCCTGAACGAGGCCTGGTCGGGATTGCAGGCCACCCATCTTGACGCCAAGATCCTCGGCTCGCGCTACACCGAGGACACCGGCAGTGTGAACTACCGCTTCACCTGGGAGCTGCCCAAAAAGCGCACCTGGACCTACGACGGCGTTCTGAACCTGATCCGGGACGAGGGAAAGTGGCGGGTCCGCTGGGTCGCCAGCGCGCTGCACCCCAAGCTCGGCGAGAATCAAACTTTCGAACTGCGGGCTGATCCGCCGCGGCGGGCCTCGGTCAATGAACGCAGCGGCACCGAGGTGTTGGTGCCCGGAAGTCGGTACCACTACCAACTCGACGCCGCGAAGTCCGGCGCCAACCTGATGTCGACCGCACGTGTGGTCGCCGATGTGCTTCGCCCCTTCGACAACACCTTCACACCGCAGCAACTCGCCGAGCAGGCCAGCTCCTCGAACGGACCCATGGAACTGATCACGCTGCGGCCCTCCGATCACGATCGGGTGGCGCCGCTGCTCGCCGGGCTGCCCGGCATCATCGTCACCCCGCAGGCCGACCTGCTGCCCACCAACGACCACTTCGCACCGGCCATCATCACCGAGGTGCGCAAGGCGGTGATCGACGACCTCGACGGCGAGGCCGGCTGGCGGGTGGTCAGCGTCAACAAGAACAGTTCCGATGTTGACGTCCTCACTGAGGTTGCGGCCAAACCGGCACCGTCGATCCCCCTCACCCTCGATCGCGGGGTACAGAACGCTGCCCAGAACGCCGTCGATGGACAGTGGCGCAAAGCCATGCTCGTGGTGATCAAGCCCTCGACGGGGGACATCCTGGCGGTGGCACAGAATGCCGCCGCCGATGTCGACGGCCCGGCGGCCACCACTGGGCTGTATCCGCCGGGGTCGACGTTCAAGATCGTCACCGCCGCAGCGGCGCTACAGCGCAATATGGCCACGCCCAACACCCTGCTCGGGTGCCCGGGTGAGATCGACATCGGCTACCGCACGATCCCGAACTACAACAGGTTCGATCTCGGCACCGTTCCGATGGCCAGGGCGTTCGCGAACTCCTGCAACACCACATTCGCCGAACTGGCGAGCCGGATGCCGCCGAGTGCGCTGACAGACGCAGCATCGGAGTACGGCATCGGTGCCGACTACACCATCGAGGGTCTCACCACCGTCACCGGTACCGTGCCGGGGACGGTCGATCTCGCAGAGCGCACCGAGGACGGGTTCGGCCAGGGCAAGGTTCTGGTCACCCCGTTCGGGATGGCACTGGCGGCGGCGACCGTCGCGGCGGGCACGACGCCTACACCGCACCTGATCGTGGGTCGGCCGACCACCGAGACCGGTGACCACCCGCCGGCGGACCCGGCGACCCTCGACGGCCTGCGATCGATGATGCGACTGGTCGTCACCAACGGCACCGCGAAGGACATCGACGGCATCGGCGAGGTTTACGGCAAGACCGGCGAGGCCGAGTTCGATGGCGGCTCGCACGCGTGGTTCGCCGGCTACCGAGGTGATCTGGCCTTTGCGGCGCTCATCGTCGGCGGCGGATCGTCGACGTACGCGGTCCGCATGGTTCGGCAGATGTTGCAGGAACTCCCCGACGGCTATCTGGCCTGAGTGCCAGCCATCCCCGGCGAGCTAATGCTGGCGATCCGTTATTGAGATGGTCCGGACTGCTGATTTCCCTGTTTGCCGGGACCCTGGTTGGGGCCCTGGTTTGAGCCCTGCTGGTTTGAGCCCTGCTGGTTGGGGCCCGAGTTGGGGCCCTGTTGGTTGGGGCCCTGGTTTGAGCCCTGTTGGTTGGGGCCCTGTTGGTTGGGGCCCGGACCGGGTGGTTTCGGCCCGGGTCCGGGGCCTGGAGGATTAGGGCCAGGGCCGGGCTGCGGTCCGGGGCCTGGAGGTTTGGGGCCTGGGCCTGGGCCTGGGCCGGGGCCGGGCTGGGGACCCGGGCTTGGTTTCGGCACGGGCGGCGGTGCCAGCGCCGGCACCGGATTATTCGGGGCGGGTGCGCCGCCTGCCGCGGAGTTTCCACCGATGAAGCCGCCGGCCGGAGCAGGGCGCTGAACTGCCTCGATCTGTGGAACCATCGGCCGTGGCAGGGATGGGTCGGCCGCTGCGGGGGGGAACAGCAGTCCAGGGGCGTCGGGCTGCAGTGGTGGTGCTGGCAGTTGCAGTTCGGGGGCCGTGCGGGGGCCGACGGGGATGCCGGTCGGCGGCACCGCGTTCGTGGGCTTGCTGATGCCCGCCGGGGTGATGAAGGGGAGTTTTACAGTGCCGCCCAGAACTGCGGTCAGGCCGGCGCCCAGCGTCAGAACACCGAATATGCTCGCCGCTGCAATCTGCAGGTACAGACGTTGCGGGCGGGCGCGCGATGCTCGCTGCTGATCGAGGTC
>JAPLAO010000231.1 GCA_026393245.1 Mycobacterium sp.
GCCATCACCGAGGCGCCGGATGCGCTGGCTTCGGCGAAGCGCACCGTGCGCGGGATCGGCGGGGCCAGCACCGGCAGGTCGTAGCGGTCGGCGATATCGAGGAGGACGTCGCGGCTGTGGGTGGTGCGTGCGTCATACAGGGTGGGCAACGCACCGAGTAACTGGAGGTTGGCGTTGGTGATCTGCTGCACATCGGTGACCGTCCGCAGGAACTGGCCGACCCCGCGGTGCGCCAGCGTTTCACACTGCAACGGCACGATCACGTCGTCGGCGGCGGTCAGGCCGTTGAGCGTGAGCACACCCAGTGACGGCGGGCAGTCGATGATCACCACATCAAAATCGCCTTCGTCTGATGTCGCGAGCTTCGCCAGCGCGCGTTTGAGCGCGTATTCCCGCCCGGCCCGCATCAGCAGCATGGCCTCGGCCCCGGCCAGGTCGATATTGGCCGGCAGCAGCGTCATGCCCTCGGGAGTCGTGACCAGTGCGGTGCTGGGTTCGACATCGCCGAGTAGCACCTCGTGCACCGACACCGGAAGCTTGTCCGGATCGGTGCCTAGCGAGAAGGTCAGGCAGCCCTGCGGGTCGAGGTCGACCAGCAGCACCCGTTTACCCGCTTCGGCGAATGCCGCGCCCAGTGAGGCGACCGTGGTGGTCTTTGCCACCCCGCCCTTCTGGTTGGCCACCGCCAATACCCGGGTCACGCTGACCATCCTTACAGGTTCGGGCACAATCGGTGGCGTGAGCGTCGGCAATCATCGGTTGGTCCTATTTCGGCACGGCGAGACCGAGTGGACGCGGACGCGACAACACACCAGTACGACCGATATCGACCTGATCGACGATGGCCGTGAACAGGCCCGACTGGCCGCAACCACCCTGGAACGCCTCGGCCTGGACAACCCGATGGTCATCAGCAGTCCGCGCAAACGCGCACTGGTCACCGCGGAACTGGCCGGGCTGACTGTCGACGAGGTGTCACCTCTGCTGGCCGAGTGGAATTACGGCGATTACGAGGGCCTGACCACCCAAGAGATCCGCACCAACACCCCCGGCTGGTTGCTGTGGACCTCCGGCTGCCCCGGCGGCGAAAGTGTCGATCAGGTCAGCATGCGCGCCGACCAAGCGGTGGCCCTGGCGTTGGACCATATGACCGACCGCGACGTGATTTTCATCAGCCACGGCCACTTCTCTCGAGCGGTCGTGACCCGCTGGGTTGAGCAGCCGTTGCGCGAAGGTGCGCGTTACGGATTCGGCACCGCCTCGGTGGCGGTCTGCGGATTCGAGTACGGCCTGCGCCAGCTGTCCGGGCTGGGTTTGACCGCCCATCGCGTCCCGGTCACCGGAACGTGACGACTGCGCCGTCCTTCGTACTGAGCGGCCCGGCCGGAACCCTTGTCGCACAGGGAATCAGCACAGGATTCGACGATATCGACTCAGCCGCCGCAGCATTGCGCGACGGTACTGTCGATCTGCTCGTCGGCGCTCTGCCGTTCGACGTCCGCGGCCCGGCCGCGCTGCTGGAACCGTTGACCGTGGGCACCGCACTGCCGCGGTGTCCGGCCGGGCCGATGCCCACGGTGCGGATCGTCGAGACCCTGCCCGAACTGGACGTACACCGCAGCAGGATCGCCGCGGCGCTACTGCAGCTACGCGATGACGAAAACCCGTTGCAGAAAGTCGTTCTGGCCCGCGCGCTCCGACTGGCCGCCGACACTCCGCTGGATCCATGGGCGATCCTGCACCGGCTGATCGACGCCGACGCTCACGCCACCGCCTACCTGACCGACCTGTCGCCCGCGGGGCTCACCGGAACGACTCTGGTGGGAGCAAGCCCTGAACTTCTGGTCGCCCGATTCGGGGCGACGCTGACCTGCCACCCGTTCGCCGGGTCGGCGCCGCGAGCAGGCGATCCAGATACCGATGCGGCCAACGGTGCCGCCCTGGCCGAGTCCGCCAAGGATCGCCACGAGCACCAACTCGTGATCGACACCATGCGCGCCGCCCTGGAACCGCTGTGCAGCCACCTGGATATCGCGGCGCAGCCACAACTGAGTCGAACAGCCACGGTGTGGCATCTGAGCACGCCCATTAGCGGCATATTGCGCGATACGTCAACCACCGCAATGGATCTCGCGCTGGCGCTACACCCGACCCCGGCGGTCGGCGGCGTTCCCACTGCGGCCGCGATCAACCTGATCGCCGAACTTGAAGGTGACCGCGGGTTCTATGCGGGTGCGGTCGGCTGGTGCGATTCGGCCGGCGACGGCCGCTGGGTGGTGGCGATCCGCGGCGCTCAACTCTCCGCCGACCGGCGCAGCGCGGTGGCACAGGCCGGTGGTGGCATCGTCGCCGAATCCGATGCGCAGGACGAGGTCACCGAGACCACCACGAAGTTCCGGACCATCCTTGCGGCGTTGGGAGTCGATCAGTGACAACACGTATCCGGCTGGCGCGACCCGGTGACGAGTCGGCGATCGTCGCAATGATTTACGAACTTGCAGCATTCGAAAACGCAGTTGAACAGTGCACCGTCACCGAAAGCCACATCACCGCAGCGCTTTTCGGCCCCGAACCGTCCGCATCCTGTCATCTCGCGGAGGTCGACGGCGAACCCGCGGCGGTTGCCGTCTGGTTCCGGAACTTCTCCACCTGGGACGGCGCGGCCGGTATCTACCTCGAAGACCTGTTCGTCAGGGAGGAGTTCCGCCGCCGCGGCCTGGCTCGGGCGCTTTTGGCGACCCTGGCACGACAGTGCGTCGCAAACGGCTACAGCAGGCTGAGTTGGGCTGTGCTGGATTGGAATTCGCCCGCGATCGCGCTGTACGACGCGGTGGGCGGGAAACAGATGTCGGAGTGGATCACCTATCGGGTGTCTGCCTCAGGGCTGTCGGCGCTAGCTGGATCGGCACTCGCTGGCCCGGACCTGTCGGCACCGTCCGCCGGCGCCGAATAGGACAGCCAGCGCAACGTCGCCGGACTGAACAGCAGCACCAGGGCAGCCAGGGCCACTGCGGCGATCGGCACACCGTAGAACCACCGGTGCGAACCGACACCTGCGTACCAGGTCACCGGCAGGATCAGCAGTTGGGTGAACACTGCGATACCGCGACCCCAACGCCGGCCGGTCCACAGCGCCCAGGCCGCAGCCGCCACGATGGCACCGAGGATGCCGAACCATGCGGCATTGCCGAACCCGTTGACGATCTGCCGGTCAGCCCCAAGAAACCCGCGAACCACGAAGGCCACCGCGGCGATGAGACCCGCCGCGGCTTCAAGGCCGACCAGCATCGCGGCCGCCCGTACGGCTGCCGGAGAATCCGAACTTGAGGTGAAGCCCACCACCCGAGCCTAAAGGTGCCGATAGTCTCAACGCTCGTGCGCGCCGTGCTGATCGTGAACCCGAACGCCACGTCGACGACCCCGGCCGGCCGCGACCTGTTGGCCCACGCCCTAGAGAGCCGGGTCAAACTCGTCGTCGCCCACACCGACCATCGCGGCCATGCCATCGAGATCGCCGAGTCCGCCCGCCGCGACGGCACCGATGTGATCATCGTGCACGGCGGCGACGGCACGGTGAACGAAGTGGTCAACGGACTGCTGGGCGTACCGGGGCCGGACCGGCCGGCACCCGGCGACCTGCCCGCCGTCGCGGTGGTGCCCGGCGGCTCAGCCAATGTCTTCGCCCGCGCACTGGGCATCAGCCCGGACCCCACCGAGGCCACCAACCAGCTGATCGACCTGCTCGGCGCACACCGGCGGGGCCAGGCATGGCGGCGGATCGGGCTGATGGACTGCGGCGAGCGCTGGGCGGTGTTCACTGCCGGCATGGGCGTGGACGGCGACGTGGTGGCCGCCGTGGAGGCTCAGCGGGCGAAGGGCCGCAAGGTCACCGCGGGTCGCTACATCCGGATCGCGGTGCGCGAGATGCTGGGCAGCGCGCGGTCCGAACCCCTGCTCACGCTGCAGCTGCCCGACAGGGAGCCGGTCGAGGGCGTGCACTTCACATTCGTGTCCAACGCCAGCCCATGGACGTATGCCAACAGCCGGCCGGTGTGGACCAATCCGGACACCACCTTCGAGGGCGGTCTGGGGGTATTCGCCGTCACGACCATGAATGTGATCGCGAACCTGCTGGTGGTCCGCCGGATGCTGGCCGCGGATGCCGCCATCAAGGGGAAGCACCTGATTCGGGAGGACGACCTGGCGTGGGTGCGGATCACCGCGACCGAACCGATCGCCTGCCAGGTCGACGGGGATTTCCTCGGGATGCGCGACGCGATGACCTGCACCTCGGTGCCGGCGGCCCTGGCTGTTGTCGCCCCACCCCACAAAAAGGGCGGCTGAACTGCGGATTTCTGCCAATACTGCCCGGTGGCGCGGGCAGTGTAGTACAACGGAGTAGGGCTCGGGTAATCCACCCCTCGGAGTGAGATTGCCCACGGTTGAACGGAGATCTCTTGACAACCGTCGAGCCTGTGACAGCATCGTTGGTAACAGTGCAACAACACTTGTGTGTTCACGCGTTAACGGCTCAGGAGTAACGGGTGTATTCCCGGACCCTGCCGCACATATGGAAACGATAAAAGGAGTAGCGAGACATGGATTGGCGCCATAACGCGGTCTGTCGGGACGAGGATCCGGAACTGTTCTTCCCAGTCGGGAACAGCGGACCGGCCCTGGCCCAGATCGCTGACGCGAAACTCGTCTGTAACCGGTGCCCGGTGACCACCGAGTGCCTGACATGGGCGTTGGATTCCGGGCAGGATGCCGGCGTGTGGGGTGGGATGAGCGAGGACGAACGTCGCGCGCTCAAGCGTCGCAACGCGCGCACCCGGGCTCGCACCGGCGTCTGAGACGTCATCGATTTGCACTGCGGCCCCGGCTCCTGCCGGGGCCGCAGTCATTTTCGGTAGCTAGTCGTCGGTCCGGGACTCCGGGTGCGTGCCTCGGCCGACCCGCCGGCCGATCGGCACCCGCACGACCACATCCGTGCCGCCACCGGGGCGTGGGCGCATATCCAACGAGCCGTCGAGCTCGGCCGACATCAGAGTCCGCACGATCTGCAGACCCAACCGGTCTGACGCCTCGAGGGTGAACTCGTCCGGCAGGCCGCGCCCGTCGTCGCCGACGACGATATCGAGCCACCGCGCCGAACGCTCCGCGCCAATCACGATGCGACCACGCCCGTCCGTCGGATCGAAAGCGTGCTCGATGGCGTTCTGTACCAACTCGGTGACGACCATGATCAGGGCGGTGGCGCGGTCGGCGTCGAGCACACCCATGGTGCCCTCGCGGATGATCCGGATCGGACTGTCAACCCGCGCAACGTCATTCATGATCGGCAGGATCCGATCGATCACCTCGTCGAGATTGACCTCCTCATCGACCGACATCGACAACGCCTCGTGTATCTGGGCGATGGCGGCCACTCGTCGCACCGACTCGGTCAGCGCATCCCGCGCTTCGGCGTTGGAGGTTCGGCGGGCCTGCAGTCGCAGCAGTGCCGCCACGGTCTGCAGGTTGTTCTTCACCCGATGGTGGATCTCGCGGATCGTCGCATCCTTGGACAGCAGGGCGCGGTCGCGTCGCTTAACCTCGGTGACGTCGCGGATCAGCACCGCCGCGCCGGCCGATGCGCCGCCAACCACCAGCGGCAGGGTGCGCAGCAGCACCGTCGCACCGCCTGCGTCAACCTCGAGGCGCATGCTGGAACCGCCGGCCAGAGCGGCGCCGACGTGGTCGGCGAGTTCGCGGGCCTCGAACACATCGGAGACCAGCGGCAGGGTGATCGCCACCAGGTTGTGGCCCTCCAACTCGGCGGTCAGACCCATTCGGTGATAGGCCGACAAAGCGTTGGGGCTGGCGTAGTCCACCACCCCGGCGACATCGAGGCGGATGAAGCCGTCGCCGACGCGGGGACTCGACCGCGACATGGCAAGGTCGCCGACGTTGGGGAAGGTGCCCTCGGACACCATGTGCACCAGGTGTTCGGCGCAATCCAGATAGGCCTTCTCCAGCCGCGACGAGGTGCGTCGGCCGTCACGAGCGGTTTGGCGGGTCAGCAGGGCCACCACATCGCCGCGGTAGCGCACCGGTACCGCCCCGAGCAGACCCTCCTCGGCCACCACGGTGCCGACGGCGTCGGTGATCAGCAGGGTGGACGCGGTGGTTGGCCGGCACTGCGCTACGCAGACCACCATGCCGTCATCGCGGCGGACCCACATCAGGTAGTCGCCGAAGGACAAATCGGCCAGCAGTTGCCACTCGCCCACCACGGCGTGCAGATGGTCCACGGCGGAGCCGGGGAGGATCGTGTGCTCGGCGAGCAGGTCCCCGAGGGTTGACATGGATCGCCGGTAGTCGAAGCCGCGTGGGTCAGTCGATGACGGCGATGAGGTCACCGGCCTGGATCACGTCACCCACCGCGACGCTGACCTCGGTGATAGTTCCGCCGCCTTCGGCCAACACCGGGATCTCCATTTTCATCGACTCCAGGAGCACCAGGGTGTCGCCGGCGCCGATCTGATCGCCTTTGCTGATCATGACCTCCAGCACACTGGCAACGATCTCCGCGCGCACATCCTCGGACATGTCATTAATAGAACCACACCACCGGGGTCAAGCAGTGAACTGCACCGTGAGACACTTACATCAATACATCGGCCGACTTTACTGCCGACCAATCCCGATCAAACCCCGTGGAGGAACATCATGGCCAAGCGTGGCCGCAAGAAGCGTGACCGCAAGCACAGCAAGGCCAATCACGGAAATCGGCCCAACGCCTAGCGGGTAGTAGCCCCTCGGGCCGCCGCCCTGACCGCCGTCGCCCTACCGGCCGTCGCCCTACCGGCCGTCGCCTTAACCGCTGTCGCCTTAACCGCTGTCGCTTTGGCAGCAGTCGGGTTGAGAACCTGATTCTCGTTTATCCCGCTCCGAACCGCAGTGCGCGGCAGGCGAGCCCCCGGCGGCGGACCGCTGGCTGGCTTCCAGTCATTCCGGCTGTACGCGCTGTCGACGATCGGTTTAAGCACTTTGGTGAGTGTGTCCACCGTGGACTGGGGCACGCCCTGGGCGATCAGCGGGCGCAGAATCGGCAGGTCGTCCGTGGGGATGATGTACGTCGTCGTCACGCCTCCCGCCGAGTTGACCGCTGTGGTGATGTTCTTGGCCGGGACGGTGGTGTAGTCGGCGAAGATGGCGTCGAAGTGCACCGACCCGAAGCCCTCGAACGCGCCGCTGGCAGCAAAGGCATTGGCGACGGCGAGCAGATTCCAGGGCCGGTCCGGCCAGTCTCCGGCGCCGTCGTACTCGCCCTTGACCACCGTGATGTCATACGGGGTCACCGGGATGGGTTGGACGGTGTAGTTGTATCCCGGAATGGTCTGGCCGAAGAAGGGAACGAGGGCGGGGAATATGCCCCGTTCGGCATCGCCGGCCACCATGAAGGACACGTCGGCCGGACTCGGCACACTGGCGGGGTCGGCGGCGTACGCAACGGCGAGTCGCCGCATGACTTCGTTGATCGCCATGGTGCTGCCCGACAACCCGACCGCGATCTTCGGACCCGGCGTGTTCTGCAGTTCGGCGTAGAGAGCGTCGCTGGCGAGATTCACCGATTCGCCGATCGCCCCCAGCTGTCCGGGCCAGGGGATGTTGACGAACGTGTTGGTTCCGTCGTTGAGGACCCCGCCAAACGTCGCCTCCATGATGTCCTGGTCGAGGGTCTCCCAGCCGATACCGCCAATCTCGATGACCGTCGCGGTCAGAGTGACGTTCACGCTGGAGAAGGCGAACCCCGCGGTCACGGCCATGGCGACCGGTAGCGCCGCACAGAACCTCGGCAATTTGTTCAGCACGATCATGTCCCCCTTGAGCCCATTTATTACAGCAACCTGAGAAAATCATCATGGCAAACTGAGGGAACTTTAGCCAACTGGCTCGAAAATTGCTAGTCCCTGCGGATTATAATGGTGCGGCTGATCTGCACCCGCACCCGTTCCACCAGGTACCCGGGCGCCTTCTCGCCACCGCATTTCGTGGCGATGACCGCCTTGATCTGTTCTTCGACGCCGTAATGACGCAGGCATGCCGGGCACGCGTCGAGGTGTCGTTGCAGCCGGTCGCGGGTGTCGTCGGTGCATTCACCGTCGAGCAGCGTCCAGACCTCCGCGATCACCACCGCGCAATCGGTGTCATGGTCGTCACCGCCCATCACGACACCTCCTCGGTGACGTCGGGCTGTTGGCCGCGCAGGAAACCGCGTTCGGTAGCGACGTCGGCGAGCAGGGCGCGTAGTTGCCGCCGGCCCCTGTGCAGGCGGGACATCACGGTCCCGATCGGAGTTTCCATGATCTCGGCGATCTCCTTGTAGGGCATGCCCTCGACGTCGGCCAGATAGACCGCGAGCCGGAAGTCCTCGGGCAATGTCTGCAGCGCCTCTTTGATCTCGGTGTCCGGAAGCAACTCCAGCGCCTCGACTTCCGCAGAACGCAACCCGGTGGAGGTGTGCTCGGCATGGGCGGCCAGCTGCCAGTCGTGGATCTCCTCGGTGGGGTACTCCGCCGGCGAACGCTGCTTCTTGCGATAGCTGTTGATGTAAGTGTTCGTGAGGATGCGGTACAGCCAGGCCTTGAGGTTGGTGCCGTCCCGGAACGACCGGAACCCGGCGTAAGCCTTGACCATGGTCTCCTGCAGGAGGTCCTCGGCATCGGCAGGATTGCGGGTCATCCGCAGGGCGCCACCGTAAAGCTGATCCATCAGCGGGATCGCGTCGCGCTCGAAGCGCGCAGTCAACTCAGCGTCGGACTCCTGCTCGACGACGTCGATGTCGGTCACCGTCGTAGAGTCCCACATCGGGCACAGGGCCACCGACACCAGGGGCTCCCTTCACTGCCTATTGTCTCTGTGGCCCATAACGAACGGCATCGCGGCAATATTTCCCGCCCCCGGAGCCGCCCCCAGAACCACCCACGTAATCTTTGGCGCATGGCAACTTTCTCCGGCACGACCATGTTCATCTCCGGCGCCAGCCGCGGCATCGGCCTGGCTATCGCGAAACGGGTGGCCGCTGACGGTGCCAATATCGCGCTGGTGGCCAAGACCACCGAGCCGCACCCCAAGCTGCCCGGCACCATCTACACCGCGGCCAAAGAAATCGAGGCAGCCGGCGGGCACGCGCTGCCGATCGTCGGTGACGTCCGCGATGGCGACTCGGTGGCCGCCGCGGTGGCCGCGTGCGTCGAGCAGTTCGGCGGTATCGACATCTGCGTCAATAATGCCTCGGCGATCAACCTCGGCGGCATCGAGGACGTGCCGCTCAAGCGCTTCGATCTGATGAACGGCATCCAGATCCGCGGCACCTACGCGGTGTCCCAGGCTTGCATTCCGCATATGAAGGGACGCGCGAACCCGCACATCCTCACCCTGTCGCCGCCGATTCGGATGGAGCCCAAGTGGCTGACGCCGACGCCGTACATGATGGCCAAGTATGGAATGACGTTGTGCGCGTTGGGGATTGCTGAGGAGATGCGTGCCCACGGCATCGCCTCAAACACCCTGTGGCCACGCACCATGGTCGCCACCGCGGCGGTGCAGAACCTGCTGGGCGGCGACGAGTCCATGAAACGCTCGCGCAAGCCGGAGGTGTACTCCGACTCGGCGTATGCGGTGCTAAGCCGGCCGGCTGCCACCTACACCGGCCACACCCTGCTGTGCGAGGACGTGCTGCTCGAGTCCGGTGTCACCGACCTGTCGGTCTATGACTGCATCCCGGGCTCAGACCTCGGCGTGGATTTCTGGGTGGACGGCGCCAACCCGCCGGGCTACACGCAGCCTTAGTTAGCGCTTGATGCCCAGCCGGCGCCAGCCGTGCGCCCCGAAGGCCCGCATCGCGGCCGCTGCGAACTGCGCCTGCTTCTTCGACGCCGAATACCACAGCATCTCCGACTTCTGGGTGGGCAGCCGCGGCGAGGAGATCCCCTGCTGACGGCAGAACTTGAGGATCCCGTACGCGCCGCCGGCTCGGGAGCCCACACCGGATTCCTTCCAGCCGCCCATCGGCAGCCCAAAGCTGAACACGTTGATCAGCGCGTCGTTGATGTTGACTGCGCCGCATTCCAGCCGGCGCGCCACCCGCTCACCCCGCTTGACATCGCCGGTCCACACCGTGGCCGACAGGCCGTACACCGAGTCGTTGGCAAGTCGAACGGCCTCGTCCTCGTCGGCGACCTTGACCACCGGCAACGTCGGCCCGAAGGTCTCCTCGGCGATGCAGGTCATGTCCTGACTGACGTCGGTCAGAACGGTGGGCTGGAAGAAAGTGCCCTGCCCGGTGCGCTTTCCGCCAGTCAGTACCGTGGCGCCGGCTGAGACGGCCTCGTCGATGTGCTTCTGGACGAGGTCGCTCTGGGCCTCGGTGGCCATCGCGCCCAGGTCGTAGGTGAAGCCGGCGTCGGACTCGCTGCCCTGCTGCAGCTTGCGGACGTTGGCGGCCAATTTCGACACGAACTCGTCGTACACCGGCGCCTCGACGTAGACCCGCTCGATGGATACACAGACCTGGCCGGAGTTGAAGAACGCCCCCCAGGTGATGCCGTTGGCGGCCCGGTCCAGATCGGCGTCGGCCAGCACGATGGC
>JAPLAO010000234.1 GCA_026393245.1 Mycobacterium sp.
ACGCTGGATACCAATAAGGAGTTCCAGAAGAAATACCTGGCTGCGGGCGGGCACAACGCGGTGTTCAACTTTCCGGCCTCAGGAACCCACAGTTGGGGCTACTGGGGCGCTCAACTCCAGGCGATGAAGGCTGATATCCCGCGCGTGCTGGGCGTCCCGCCGCCCGGTTGATCCTCAGGCGCGCGGGATCTCCCGCTCGATCTCCTCGAGCCACACCGTGGCCGCCATATCCGACGGCGCGCGCCAGTCGCCGCGCGGGGACAGCGATCCCCCGTGGGAAACCTTGGGGCCGTTAGGCATTGCCGAACGCTTGAATTGACTGAACGAGTAGAACCGCTGTGCGAAAACGGCCAGCCATGCCCGGATTTCGGCCAATGGGTAGTCCGCACGCCAGGCGTGCCAGGCCAGAAACGCGATCTTGGCGGGCCGAAAGCCGTAGCGCAGCACGTGGAATAGCGAGAAGTCCTGCAGCGGGTACGGACCGACCTTTGCCTCGCTGCTCTGGATCTGCTCGCCCTCGCCCACCGGCACCAACTCCGGGGTGATCTCGGTGTCGAGCACCGACTGCAGGATCTCGCCCACCTCGACGTCGAACTGACCCGTGGCGATCACCCACCGGATCAGGTGCTGGATCAGGGTTTTCGGCACCCCGCCGTTGACGTTGTAGTGGCTCATCTGATCGCCGACACCGTAGGTCGACCAGCCCAGCGCAAGCTCCGAGAGATCACCGGTGCCGAGAACGATGCCGCCACGCTGATTGGCGATCCGGAACAGGTAGTCGGTGCGCAGACCGGCCTGCACGTTCTCGAAGGTGACGTCGTAGACCGCTTCGCCGCGTGCGTAAGGATGGCCGATCTCGGTGAGCATCAACTCGGCGGTCGGGCGGATATCGATCTCGGAGAAGCTCACCCCGAGCGCCTTCGACAGCGCGCTGGCGTTGTTCCTAGTGTGCTCTCCGGTGGCGAATCCGGGCAGCGTGAACGCCAGGATATCGCTGCGGGGACGGCCTTCGGAATCCATGGCTCGCGCCGCGACGATGAGCGCGTGCGTGGAGTCCAGCCCGCCTGAGACGCCGATGACGACCTTCGGATGGTTCAGCGCGCGCAGCCGCTGCGCCAGGCCGGCGACCTGAATGTTGTAGCCCTCGTAACAGTCCTGCGCCAACCGCGCCGGATCACTGGGAACGAACGGGAACCGCTCCACCTCGCGTCGCAGGCCGATGTCACCGGTGGGTGGTTCGAGCCGAAAACCGATGCGGCGGAACGACTCCAGACTCCGCTGGTGGTGACGGCGGTTGTCGTCGAAGGTGCCCATCCGCAACCGCTCGGCGCGCAGCAGGTCCAGATCGACGTCGGCAACACAGCGGCGATCGCCGGTGCCGAACCGCTCAGACTCAGCGAGGAGCGCTCCGTTCTCATAGATCATCGTCTGGCCGTCCCAGGCCAGATCGGTAGTCGACTCACCCTCACCGGCCGCGGAGTAGACATAGGCCGCCAGGCATCGCGCCGATGCGGAGCGCGCCAGCAGGTTGCGATCTTCTGCCCGGCCGATCGTGATCGGGCTGCCGGACAGGTTGGCCAGCACCGTCGCCCCGGCCAGCGCCGCCTGCGCGCTCGGCGGTATCGGGACGAACATGTCTTCACAGATCTCGACGTGCAGCACCAGTCCGGGAACGTCGAGGGCGTCGAACAGTAGATCGGGACCGAACGGCACGTCTGCCCCGCGAATGCGGATCACCCCGCCCATATCGTCACCGGCCGCGACTTGGCGCCGCTCATAGAACTCGCGATAGGTCGGTAGGTAGGACTTGACCGCGACACCGAGAATCGCGCCCCGGTGAATCACCACGGCGGTGTTGTAGATCCGATGCAGATGGCGCAGTGGTGCGCCGACCACCAGAACCGGCAGCAGGTCGGCCGATCCGGCGACGACTTCGGCTACCGCGGCCTCGACGGCGTCGAGCAGGCTGTCCTGCATCAGAATGTCGTCGAGGGAGTATCCGGACAACGTCAACTCCGGGAAGACCGCGATCGCGACGCCCTCGCCGTGGCAATCCCGCGCGATCCGTAGCACCGACTCGGCATTGGCTGCCGGGTCCGCGAGCACCGTGCGGTGCGTGCAGGCGGCCACCCGCACGAATCCGTGCCGGTAGACGGAGTAGAAGTCCATACCTCACATTGTGGCAGCACAACGATGGTTGACCCGGTTGGCCTACCCTGATCGGTGTGGATGCCCCCGAACTGATCGCGCTGCTGGCCAGCCGCCGGGTCGCGGTTCTCACCGGGGCCGGGCTCTCCACCGATTCCGGTATTCCGGACTACCGCGGTCCGGACTCACCGCCGGCCAACCCGATGACCATCAGGCAGTTCAGGTCCAGCACCGACTACCGGCGCCGGTATTGGGCCCGCAATCACCTGGGCTGGCGGCATATGGCGCAGACCGAACCCAACGCCGGCCACCGCGCCCTGACCACCCTGGAGCGAGCCGGTGTCGTCACCGGGGTGATCACCCAGAACGTCGACCTGCTGCACACCAAGGCCGGCAGTCGCACCGTGATCAACCTGCACGGCACCTACGCGCGGGTGGTGTGCCTGGACTGCGGTCACGCCATGTCCCGGGCGAGGTTGGCCGAACAACTTGAGGCCGCCAACCCCGGATTCACCGAGCGCGCCGAGCAGGTTGGTGGACTTGCGGTGGCTCCCGACGCCGATGCCGTCGTGGGTGACACCGACTCCTTCCAGTTCGTCGATTGCCCCGCGTGCGACGGGATGCTCAAACCGGATATCGTCTACTTCGGCGAGTCCGTCGCCAAAGAGGTTGTGGACGAGGCCTATTCGTTAGTCGATCGGTCCGATGCGCTACTGGTGGCAGGCTCGTCGCTGACGGTGTTCTCCGGCTACCGGTTCGTCCGCCACGCGGCCGCACGGAACCTGCCGATCGCGATCGTCAATCGCGGCCCCACCCGCGGCGACGACCTCGCATCCGTGAAGGTCGACGCCGGTTGTTCGGCGATGCTGAGCCTGCTGGCCGACGAGTTGTCGCTTTCGACCCACACCGGGCGAGGTTAAACCGCGACCAGATCATCGGCGTGCACGGCGGGACGGCGCATATCAACCGGCAGTTCCGGGGTCGATCGGCCGATCATCGCAGCCAACTCGGCGGCGTCATAGGCCACCACCCCGCGCGCGACCACTTCCGCATCAGGGCCGCGTAACTCGACGACGTCTCCACCGAAGAACTTGCCGGACAACCCGGTGATGCCGGCCGGCAACAGCGATCGTCGTTGCGTGACCACCGCGCGCACCGCGCCCTCATCGAGTGTCAGCGCCCCGGCCGACTCCGCGGCATACCGAACCCAAAACCGCCGCGCCGACATCCGCGTCGGCCGCGGAGCGAACACGGTGCCCACCGACGCGTCGGTCAGTGCCGCGGCGGCGTCAGTGGCGGCGGCCAGCAGCACCGGCACACCGGCGTCGGCGGCCAACAGCGCCGACGACAACTTCGAGGCCATTCCCCCGGTGCCCAGGCGGCTGCCCTGCCCGGCAACAACACCGGCGAGATCTTCGGGACCGACGACCTCGGAGATGAAGCACGCCCCGCCTTTGGGACCGCCTTTTCGGGGATCGGCATCGTAGAGACCGTCGATATCGGAGAGCAGCACCAGTGCGTCGGCGCCGACCAGATGCGCCACCAGCGCCGACAGTCGGTCGTTATCGCCGAACCGAATCTCATTGGTGGCGACGGTGTCGTTCTCATTGACGATCGCCACCGCGTTAAGCGCGCGAAGTCGGTCCAGCGTGCGCGCAGCGTTGGTGTGCTGCACCCGTTGGGAGATGTCGTAAGCGGTCAGCAATACCTGTCCGACGGTGCGTCCGTATCGGCCGAAGGCTGCGCTCCAGGCATTGACCAGGGCCACCTGACCGACGCTGGCGGCAGCCTGTTTGGTGGCCAGATCGGTGGGCCGACGGGGCAAACCGAGCGGTTCGATACCTGCGGCGATGGCGCCTGAGGACACGATGACTACATCCGTACCGGACTTCATCCGGGCCTCGATGGCATCAGCCAGCGCAGCGAGACGATCGGTGTCGAACAGACCGGAGGCGTCGGTCAACGCGGTGGTGCCGACCTTGACGACAATGCTGCGCGCGGCACGGATGGCACCGCGATGCGCGGTCACTCCTCGTCCCCCTGCTCACGGCGACTGCGGCGGGCCTCCTTGCGTTCGGCCGCACCGATCCGGTCGTTACGCTCCAGTCTGGCATCGGTACCACGGCCGGTCGGGGTCACGTCCACGCCCGCCGGGGTCTGCGGCTCCCAGTCGAAGGTCATATCGGCGATTGTGACGGCACAGCCCGGTTTGGCGCCGCGTTTGAATAGCTCATCCTCAACGCCGAGGCGAGCCAGTCGGTCGCCGAGATAGCCCACCGCTTCGTCATTGGTGAAGTCGGTCTGGGCCACCCAACGTTGCGGCCGGGTGCCGCGCACCACGAACCCGCCGGCATGGGCAGGATCGGCTTCGACGGTGAACCCGCTCGCATCCACCGCAACCGGACGAAGCACCGGACGTCGTGCCACCACGGTGGGTTGCGCGGCGCGGTAGCCGGCCACCAGGTCCCACATGGCGAAGGTCAGCTCGCGCAACCCTTCCCGGGTCACCGTGGATACCGCGAAAACCGGCAACCCCCGGGCTTCGATCTCGGGCCGCACGAACTCGGCCAGTTCCCGCGCCTCGGGCACGTCGATCTTGTTGAGCACCACCGCGCGCGGCCGGTCGGCGAGATCACCCAGTGCCGTGTCGCCCTGCAGGGTGGGCTGATAGGCGGCAAGCTCGGCCTCGAGTGCGTCGATATCGGAGATCGGGTCACGGCCGGGTTCCATTGTGGCGCAGTCGATCACGTGCACGAGCACCGCGCAGCGCTCGATATGGCGCAGAAAATCCAAGCCCAGCCCGCGGCCCTGTGATGCGCCCGGGATCAGTCCCGGAACGTCAGCGACGGTGAAGGTGTGCTCGCCCGCCGACACCACACCGAGGTTGGGCACCAGAGTGGTGAAGGGGTAGTCGGCGATCTTGGGCTTGGCCGCAGAGATCGTCGACACCAGAGACGACTTGCCGGCGGAGGGGAATCCGACCAGTCCGACGTCGGCGACGGTCTTCAGTTCCAGGGTGAGGTCGCGGGTCTGCCCCTTCTCACCGAGCAGTGCGAATCCGGGCGCCTTGCGGGCCCGCGACGCGAGTGCGGCGTTGCCCAGGCCGCCACGGCCACCTTCGGCGGCGACGAAGCGGGTGCCGGCGCCGACCAGGTCGGCCAGCAACCGGCCCTGTTCATCGAGGACCACCGTGCCGTCGGGAACCCTGACCTCGAGATCAGAACCATACGCGCCGTCGCGGTCGCCACCCATGCCCTGCTTGCCCGATGGTGCGGCGACATTCGGATGGAAGTGGAAATCGAGCAGGGTGTGGATCTGCGGATCAACCACGAGGACGATGCTGCCACCGCGGCCGCCGTTACCACCGTCCGGACCGCCCAGGGGTTTGTACTTCTCCCGGTGCACCGAGGCACAGCCATTACCGCCGTTACCCGCGCTGCTGTGAATCACCACGCGGTCGACGAAGCGCGGCATCGCCAGTGTCCTTTCATTCGTCGAGCGTGAACTGCCTGCGAAAAATCGGCCTCGATTTCACAGCGGCTTCACACTCGCGAAAAAGAGACCTACTCCGGTCGTGCGACGCGAACGATGTTGACGGTCTTGCGACCGCGCTTCTCGCCGAACTCCACCGCACCGGGTGCGGTCGCGAACAGGGTGTCGTCGCCACCGCGGCCGACGTTCACACCGGGGTGAAAGTGCGTGCCGCGCTGGCGGACGATGATCTCGCCGGCCTTGACCACCTGGCCGCCGAACCGCTTGACGCCTAGGCGCTGAGCGTTGGATTCGCGACCGTTTCGTGAGCTGGAAGCGCCCTTCTTATGTGCCATATCTGTCGCCTCCTGAGCTACTTGATACCGGTGACCTTGAGAACCGTCAGCGGTTGACGGTGGCCCTGCCGCTTGTGATAGCCGGTCTTGTTCTTGAACTTGTGGATGCGGATCTTCGGGCCCTTGGTGTGCTCGAGGATCTCACCGGTGACCGAAACCTTGGCCAGTTCCCCGGCGTCGGTGGTCACCTTGGCGCCGGCGACAACGAGCGCGACCGGCAGTGACACCGAGGCGCCCGGCTCGACCTCAATCTTCTCGACCTTGAGGATGTCGCCGACGGCAACCTTGTACTGCTTGCCACCGGTCTTCACGATCGCGTAGGTGGCCGTTTCGGCTGCCATCATTCCTCTTCCGTCTCGGCGACCCGGGGTCGCTGTGTCGCGGGCACGCGCAACCGGAATTGCGCGTACTGGTCTGGGATGCGGGCCGTACCGGCGTAACCGGCCGTCCCACTGCCGCCGACAGAGCCAGGCGACAACTGCTCAAGAGTACCCCGACCAGCGCCGACGGGTCAAACCGGAGCCAGTGGCCTCAGATGTCGGAAACCGGCGGGCCAGCAGGCCGGGCCGCGGCCCGTCGGCGGGACCTGCCGGGGGCGGCTACCGGGGCCGACGAGACTGCGCCGGCATCATCCTCGTCCTCATCGTCGTCTTCGTCGTCGTCGTCTTCATCGTCTTCGTCGTCATCTTCGTCATCGTCATCGTCGTCGTCTTCATCGTCGTCGTCTTCGTCATCGTCGTCGTCGTCATCATCATCATCGTCATCCGCATCAAGGTCGTCGTCATCCTCATCGAGGGCGTGATCGTCGAGGGGATCGAGTTCGTCGTCGTCCTCATCGTCTTCGTCACCTGCGTCGTCGTCGTCAACGTCGTCGTCTTCGTCCGCGACCGCGGGGACATCGGCGGATCCGACCGGTCCGGTGACGAGGCTGCGCTCGACATCGATCTCGGCGAGGTTCTCTTCGAGATCCCCCTCGTCGAGGCTGCCGTCGGGATCGTCCTCGCCATCCTTACCGGTGGTCGCGGCCATTGCCTTGAACATCGGATGCTCACCCGGAGTGTGCGCTGGCACCCGGGCCACCGCCGGCTCATCGCCGCGGCCCTTCTTGCCCCGTCTGCCCCGGCGTCCGCCGCTCGACTCGGCCCTGCGGCTATCGCCGTTGGCCGATGCGTTGTCTATCGGGTCGGCGTGCACCATGATGCCCCGACCACTGCACTCGGAACAGTTGGTGGAGAACGCCTCGATCAATCCGGTGCCGAGGCGCTTGCGGGTGAGCTGCACCAGTCCCAGGGATGTCACCTCCGAGACCTGGTGACGGGTGCGATCCCGCGCCAGCGCCTCGGTCAGCCGTCGCAGCACCAGATCCCGATTGGACTCCAGCACCATGTCGATGAAGTCGATCACGATGATGCCGCCGATATCGCGCAGTCGCAGTTGCCGGACTGTCTCCTCGGCCGCCTCAAGGTTGTTCTTGGTGACGGTCTGTTCCAGGTTGCCGCCCGCGCCGGTGAACTTGCCGGTGTTGACGTCGACGACCGTCATGGCCTCGGTGCGGTCGATCACCAGCGTGCCGCCCGACGGCAACCACACCTTGCGGTCCATCGCCTTGGCCAACTGCTCGTCGATGCGGTACACCGCGAACACATCCGGACCATCGGCACCGCCCGCCGGTTCGTACTTTTTGACCTTCGAAACCAGTTCGGGTGCAACGGAATTGACGTAGTCGGTGATGGTCTCCCAGGCGCTGTCACCCGAGACGACCAGCCCGGCGAAGTCGCCGTTGAACAGATCCCGGATCACCTTGACCAGCACGTCAGGCTCTTCGTAGAGAGCCATCGCCGCACCGGCGGCCTTGGCCTTGATCACCTCGGCCTGCTCGGCGATAGAGACCCATCGCTGTTGCAAACGGGTGACGTCGCCGCGGATGTCTTCCTCCTTGACGCCTTCGGACGCCGTGCGGATGATCACGCCGGCGTCGGCGGGCACCACTTCGCGCAGGATTTCCTTGAGCCGCTGGCGTTCAGTGTCGGGAAGCTTGCGGCTGATACCGGTGGAGGACGCGCCCGGCACATAGACGAGGTATCGGCCCGCCAGCGACAACTGCGTGGTGAGCCGCGCGCCCTTGTGTCCGACCGGGTCCTTGCTGACCTGGACGACGACATAGTCGCCGGGTTTGAGGGCCTGCTCGATCTTGCGGCTGGCCCCGCCGAGTCCGGCCGCCTCCCAGTTGACTTCACCGGCGTAGAGCACGCCGTTGCGACCGCGACCGATGTCGACGAACGCGGCTTCCATCGACGGCAGCACGTTCTGCACGATGCCGAGGTAGATATTGCCGACCAGCGATGCAGACGCGGCCGAGGTGACGAAGTGCTCGACGACGATGCCGTCCTCGAGAACCGCGATCTGGGTGTAGCGCGCGCCTTCGTGCGGCGCCTCGGTGCGCACCTTCTCCCGAACCACCATGACACGGTCGACCGCCTCCCGGCGGGCCAGGAACTCGGCCTCGGAAAGGATCGGCGGGCGCCGGCGACCGGCGTCGCGGCCATCGCGGCGACGCTGCCGCTTGGCCTCCAGTCGGGTGGAACCGCTGATGCCCTGGATCTCGCCGGACTCGCGATCGGCCTTCTGTCGCGGGGCGCGTTCATGCACCACGGTGTTGGGCGGGTCGTCAGAACCTGATTCGGCGTCGTCGCCGGTACCCGACTTGCGGCGACGGCGGCGGCGGCGACGACGTGTCGCGCCTTCGCCGGTTGCCGACTCATCGTCGCCGGCATCGTCGTCGGCCTCGGTCTCGGCGCGGTCCTCGGTGGAATCCTCATCCGAGGTAGCGGGTCGCTCGGAGTCTTCGTCCTCACCCTCACCGGCCGGTTCGCCGCGACCGCGACCACGGCCACGGCGACCGCGTCGGCGGCGCCGGTTGGCGGGACGTTCAGCGGAATCGCCGTCGTCGTCATCGTCGTCGTTCTCATCGGCGGAAGCGTCATCAGCGGCGGCGTCATCGGCGGCGTCATCGGCGGAATCGTCATCGGCGCTGGTGATCATGATGGGCTGTGGCGCGACGAACAGCGGCATATACGCGGGCACCTCCGCCACAGAGGCCTCTACAGCGGGCGCCTCAGCGGGCGAATCGGCGGCCAGCAGTTCACGCACCCGATCGGCTTCGGCCGCATCGACGCTGGACTGGGCACTGCGGGCGCGGCCGTCGATGTGCACGAGCGCATCGAGCACCCGCTTGCTGGTAGTGCCCAGTGCGCGGGCCAGCGTGTGAACCCTCAGTCGCTCGGGCGCGGGGGGCGCGGGGGGTTGGTCAGGCTCCTCCGGTGCGACGTCCGTTACTGGCGGCTGCCATTGCAACGGGCTGTCGGACAGTTCCTGGGTGCCATCATCATCGGCCACTGAGCCTCCTCAAGCCCCCGGGCGCGTCGTGATGACGCGGCCACGCGAGGGCTAACGCTTGTGGCCCGGGTCGTTACCCGGGCTCGTTGTCTATTTGGTCTGAATGACGACTGTCCACGGTCCGCGCCGCACCGCAGGCCGCGGTGGTCGCGCACGTCTCGAAATCTCATTCCGGACGCCCATTATCGGGCGACCTCGCCCAGTATCCCACACGCGCGGCCGGGCCCGGGAATCGGTCAGCCGGCCGGGAACCAGAGTTCGATTTCGCGGGCGGCCGATTCCGCCGAGTCGGAGCCGTGCACCAGGTTGAACTGGGTCTCCAGACCCAGATCGCCCCGGATCGTGCCGGGAGTCGCCTTATCCACCGGATCCGTCCCACCGGCGATCTGGCGGAACGCCGCAACGGCGCGGGGCCCCTCGAGAACGGCGGCCACCACCGGACCGGAGGTGATGAACTCCAGCAGCGAACCGAAGAACGACTTGTCCGCGTGCTCGGCGTAGTGCGCGCGGGCGAGGGCATCGTCGACGTTCTTGAGTTCGAGCGCGACGATGGTCAGCCCCTTGCGTTCGATGCGGCTGATGATGTCGCCGATCACCCGCCGTTGGACGCCATCCGGTTTGATCAGCACGAGAGTGCGCTCATTCACGGCGCACAGCGTACCTGCTCAGGCCGGCGGCGATTCCTGGCCTGGGAGCAGGCCCAGCCGCTGCCGGCGCAGCACCTCGGCACGAAGGTAGGCGATGACGCCCCAGACCACCGCGAACAGCACGCCCATGAACCCGATGGCCGGGTAGATGACGAAACCGGCCACCAGGATCACCTGAACGCCGAGGTTCGCCCAGATAGCCCACGGCCGTCGCTGCATCCCGGCCAGAAGTCCGAGCAGAATCGCGAACCCGATCAGGTAGCAGGTCGACCACGTCGTCAGCCCGCCGCCGACGGCGCTGACCACCGGCAACGCCAGCAGTACCGCGATCACTTCCAGGATCAGGGTTCCCGCCATGACACCGCGGAAGCTCTTCCAGGGATCCACCGGCGCGGCCGTCACAGCGGGTCCCTACCGAACAATGTGCGGGCGGCGCCGGCGGTGGCGACCGAACCGGTGATGACGATGCCCGCGCCGGACAGTCCGTCGACTTTCGCATCCTCGACGAGAGCCGTAGCGGTCTCGATGGCATCGGTCAGGGTCGGCGCGCGCACCACCCGCTCGGGGCCGAAGACCTCCTCGGCTCGCAAGGCCAGCGATTCGATGTCCAGGGCACGCGGTGAGCCGTTGTCGGTGATCACCACCAGATCGAAGGCCGGTTCCAGGGCGGCCAGGATTCCGGTGACGTCCTTGTCGGCAAGCACGCTGAGCACACCCACCAGGAACCGGAAGTCGAACTCCTGCGCGAGTGCCGCGGTGAGCACCGCCGCCCCGGCGGGGTTGTGGGCCGCGTCGATGAAGACCGTCGGTGCGGTGCGCATGCGCTCTAGGCGTCCGGGGCTCGTTGCGGCGGCGAAGCCCGCACGCACGGTGTCGACGTCGAGTTGACGCTGCGGTCCGGCCCCGAAGAGAGCTTCCACGGCGGCAAGCGCGATCGCGGCGTTGTGTGCCTGATGTTCGCCGTGCAACGGCAGGAAGATGTCGGGGTAGATCCCACCGAGACCCTGCAGTTACAGCAGTTGGCCGCCGACGGCCACCTGCCGATCCAGCACCGCGAATTCGGAATCCTCCCGGGCGACGGCGGCGTCGGCGCGTACGGCTTGGGCCAGCAGGACCTCCATCGCCTCGGGCGTCTGGCGCCCGATGACCGCGACGGTGTCGACCGGGACGAGGTCACCTCGGGGGGCGCCGATGATGCCGGCCTTCTCAGCGGCGATCTCGGCGATGGTGGTGCCGAGGTATTCAGAGTGGTCGATGCCGATCGGCGTGATCACCGCGACCGGGGCATCGATGACGTTGGTGGCGTCCCAACGCCCGCCCATACCGGCCTCGACGACGGCGATATCGACCGGCGCATCGGCAAACGCGGCGAAGGCCATTGCCGTAACGACCTCGAACTTGCTCATCGCCGGACCGACCGGGCCGAGTTCTCCGGCTAGCGACTGGGCGTCGACCATCTGCACGAACGGCTCTATCTCACAATAGGTTTCAACATATTTCGCCGGACTGATCGGCTCGTTGTCAATCGCGATGCGTTCGACTGCCGACTGCAGGTGCGGGCTGGTGGTGCGGCCGGTCCGCCGGTCAAGGGCGCTCAACAGTGAATCGACCATCCGGGCCACCGACGTTTTCCCGTTGGTGCCGACGATGTGGATACACGGATAGCCGAGTTGCGGCGAGCCCAGGAGTTCCAGCAGCGCCGCGATACGCGCCGTGCTGGGTTCGAGTTTGGTTTCCGGCCAGCGCTGATCAAGTAGATGTTCAACCTGCAGCAGTGACGCGATCTCGTCGGGTGTCGGAGCCGGGATACTCATGCCAGCGCAGCCAGGCGCGCGGTGATCCGGGCGGTCTCCTCGTGGGCCAGTTGCTGGCGCTCGCGGATCTTGTCGACGACATCGCCGGGAGCCTTGGCGAGGAAAGCCTGGTTGCCGAGTTTGGCTGCGGTGGAGGCTAATTCCTTCTGCGCGGCGGCCAGATCCTTCTCCAGCCTGCGCCGTTCAGCGGCGACGTCGACCGTGCCGGAGGTATCCAACTCGACCGCGACGGTGCCGGCGGCCAATCGCACCTCCACCTGCGCGGTAGCGTTGAACTCTCCCGCCGGTTCGGTGAGCCAGGCCAGTGCCGTCACCGATGCCACCTGTGCGGCAAGTCCGGCCTGCTCGATCCCGGCGAGACGGGCCGGCACCTTCTGCCGGTCGGCCAGGCCCTGGTCACTGCGGAACCGGCGAACCTCGGTGACCAACCGCTGCACGTCGGCAATACGTTGTGCCGCGACCGGATCCAGTGCGACGCCGGAGGGCTTCGGCCAATCCGCTATCACCAGCGACTCTCCGCCGGTGAGCGCCTTCCACAGCACCTCCGTGACGAACGGCATGACCGGGTGCAGCAGCTTGAGCAGAGTGTCAAGCACGGCGGCCAGCACCGCGGTGGTGTGCGCAATATTTTGGGCGAGTTGCACTTTCGCCAACTCGACATACCAGTCACAGAATTCGTCCCAGGCGAAGTGATACAGCGACTCGCAGCCGCGGCTGAACTCGTAGGCTTCGAAAGCCGAATCCACCTCGGCGCGAACCTCTTCGGCCCTGCCGAGGATCCATCGATCGGCATCGGTCAACACCTCGAGTGTGGGAAGGGCCGCGGGGGCGGCGCCGTTCATCAGAGCGAACCGCGTCGCGTTGAACAGTTTGGTGGCGAAGTTGCGCGACGCGCGGGCATGGTCCTCACCGATCGAGAGGTCACCGCCCGGACTGGCGCCGCGGGCCAGCGTGAACCGCAGTGCGTCGGCACCGAACAACTCCACCCAGTCCAACGGATCGATACCGTTGCCCCGGGACTTGCTCATCTTGCGGCCGTGCTCATCGCGGATCAGACCGTGCAGGAAGACGTTGCGGAACGGAACCTGCGGACCGCGCTCACCGCCGTTGGTGATGGCCTCGTCGTCTGAAACGAACGTGCCAAACATCACCATTCGTGCCACCCAAAAAAACAAGATGTCATAACCGGTGACGAGAACGCTTGTGGGATAAAACTTCTCGAGGTCCGGGGTTCGGTCGGGCCAGCCCATGGTGGAAAACGGCCACAGCGCCGACGAGAACCACGTGTCGAGAACATCCGGGTCCTGCTCCCAACCCTGCGGCGGTGTCTCGTCCGGGCCCACGCACACCCGCTGCCCGTCCGGGCCGTGCCAGATCGGGATGCGATGCCCCCACCACAACTGACGCGAGATGCACCAGTCGTGCATATCGTCGACCCAATCGAACCAGCGTGGCTCCAGGCTCTTGGGATGGATGACAATATCGCCGCCCCGAACCGCGTCGCCGGCCGCAGTGGCCATCGAGGCGACGTTGACCCACCACTGCAGGCTCAGGCGCGGCTCGATGGGTTCGCCACTGCGTTCGGAATGTCCGACGCTGTGCAGGTAGGGCCGCTTCTCGGCGACGACGCGGCCCTGATCGGCCAGTGCCTCGCGCACCCTGGCCCTGGCCTCGAAACGGTCCATCCCGTCGAATTGCGTTCCGGTTCCGGTGATCCGGCCCCGGGTGTCCATGATCGAGGGCATCGCAAGGTTGTGCCGGATGCCGATGTCGAAGTCGTTCGGGTCATGCGCCGGGGTGACCTTCACCGCGCCGGTGCCGAATTCGGGGTCGACGTGTTCGTCGGCGACGATCACGATCTCGCGGTCCTGGAATGGATGGGCCAGTGTGGTCCCGACCAGGTGCCGGTAGCGGTCGTCATCGGGATGGACCGCGATCGCAGTGTCGCCGAGCATGGTCTCGATCCGGGTCGTAGCCACCACGATGTGCGGTGCTGAATCATCAAGGGAGCCATAGCGGAACGACACCAGTTCGCCCTCGATCTCCTCGTATTTGACCTCGAGGTCGGAGATCGCGGTCTGCAGCACCGGTGA